>NZ_CP107942.1:0-300000 GCF_036053395.1 Actinoplanes sp. NBC_00393
CTGGACCTGTTCGAGTTGCTGTTCCGGCTCGGCAACGGGCATCTGCCCAGTTCAGCCGAGCAACAAGGCTTGTACCTGGGGCTCACCATCTTCAAGAACGAACTGTCGGCCACCCCGTACCGGGAGGTGTTGCTGACCGTGGCCGGCCGCGACGTGCGCCGGATCCGCATCGCCAACGGCGGTGTCCTGGTGATGGACGCCCCCGAGACCTTGACCGGCCCGGCCGCGGAGGCGTGATGGGACTGCACCGTCAGGACCGGGAGTTCCGTCATCCCGGCGTGAGTTTCCTGGACTACAAGCAACTCGACATGGACCGGGTGCTGACCGGGCTGCTGCCACGGCTGTGGTTCCGTGGCTCGCCGAGCGTGGTGATCGGCCAACCGGACGGTATCCCGATCGACGCCTATGTCCAGCTCATCGTGGAGAACCCGGACCAGTTCCAGGGATTCGACCCGGCCATGACCTACCGCTGGTTGGAGACGAACCTGCTCGACCTGGTCAACCGCGGGCGGCCGGGGCAGGCCGTGGCCGGGCTACGCCCGCTGCACGGATTCGCCTACCGGTACCGCGCGGGCAAGCGGTCCCGGCCCTACGGGGCCGACGATCAGCTGTACTGGATGATCCGCCACGAGCCCGGTGGTCGCGGGGCACGGGCGCTGGACGACCTCAAACAGTTCTTCTTCGCCGGTGTGGACGGCCGTACCGAGACGCCGGCCACGGGCGCCACGGTCGACGTCGAGACCCAGGCACTGATCAACCTGGCCCAGGTGCTGCGCAAGAAGGTCACCGACCGGGAGGGCAAGGCGGCGTACGGCTACCCGCCCTTGGATCAGGAAGCGGCACGGCTGCTGGTGACCGACCTCTTCCGGCTGCTGTACCACCAGGAGGTCATTCCCCGGTCGGTGCTAGTCGAGCACCTGAAGATCCTGTTCGCGTTCCACCTCGCCCGCTACCACCTGCGGCTGATGCGGCTGCTGCCGCAGCGCATCGCCGGGCAGACCGGTGACCCCGCGTGCGGGTTCTTTCTCGACGTGGCAGGTATTCCCGGTACCCCCGTGGCAGCTCTGGCCGAGCGCAGCGCCCGCTACTGGTACGCGCGGATGCCCGAGTTCATCCAAGGCACCTTCACCGTACGCAAGCTCGACGACCTGGCCGCGCATCTGGTGCGGACGAACAAGCGCCGTCGCCCGGCCGACGGGGTGTTCGGGGTTCCCGAGTTGCTGCGGCTGCTGGAACCCCGATATCGCGCCGACCGGGAGGCCTTCGCCAAGTCTCGCCTGCCCCGGGTGCTCGATGCGGTGCAGGAATCCGAGGAGGCCGCAGACCCGGCGATCGCCGACCTGGTGGGGCTCAAGCTCGATGCGTTCACCACCTACATCGAGATCATTTCGAGCTGCCGGGTGTCGTTTCACCGCAGGTACCTCACCGAATGCCTCGACACGCTCATGCTTAAGAACCGGCCAGGTGCCATGATCGCTCAGCCGCGCCGCGGCGAACGCCGGTTCATCTTCGACAGCCGTCTGTTGGAGGTTCTGCTGCAGCTGGCCCTGCTGCGGCCAGACGGCCACGGCCGGCTGCACACGGAGCCGATCCGAGTCGACGAGTTCCTGGAAGTGCTCCGCGAAACCTACGGTCTATACATCGACCGGCTGCCACCGGGAGACGGCTTCGGCACGCCGACCCTCACGGATCAGGCCGCGCTGCGGGCGAACCGCGCGGCCTTCGTCGCCAAACTGCGGGAGATCGGCTTCTACAGCGACCTGTCCGACGCATATCTGACCCAGACCATCACCCCCCGATACCTCCTCAACTCGGCTGGACCATCACGATGAGCACGAGCACCGGGCTGCGGGAGATCACCGACGCCGAATTCGACGAGGCCCTCGAACGGGTGCTTGTCCCGCGGTTGTCCAGCCTGCTGGCCGCCCGTGGTCCAGGCCACTGTGCCCGGGTTGCCGACGTACCCGCCTCGCTGGCCGAGCGGCTGTGCCGCAGGTTACGCGAGGCCGTCGGCGATCAGGCGCAGGTGCATGTCCTCGGCCAACCGCCGACCGTCGCCGCTGATGTCGCCGTGACCAGCACCAAGCTGGTCGAGCTGCGCAACCCGGACGCCCAGGACCGGTTGCGTCCGCCGCTGCTCGTCTTCCTCCCGCCCGGCGTGCACGTCAGCGCCGAGGACTCGTTCGACGTGGCCACCTTCGAGGACGTCACGCTCGGCGAGGTCTACCCTGATCTGATCGCGCAACTGCTGGTGAACGTGCCGGACGAACTGCGCCACGATCTGCTCGAGATGTTCGCCGGGCTCGACGAACACGCGGCACGGCCGCCCGGCGCTGCCGAGCGGGCACGATACCTGCTGACCGTGGCGGCCAACGACTACGACCGGCCAGCCGCCGGGGCGGCGCTGTTCGAACTGGGTCTGATCCCCGACTTCGAGGTCTTCACCGAACCCGCCAATGTGCAACTGCGGATACAGCGCAACGTGGCCGCAGTCCGCACTCTGAACACCCCGGACCGATCCGTACGCCAGCGGGTGATCGCGTTGCGGCTGACCGATTCAGGTTTCCGGTCCCGGCTCGCGGACTTCCTGAGCCGCACGGGCCTGGATGATCCGAGGGCCTGGACGCGGCCGATCGTCGTCGACCATGCCAACTGGCCGCTCGCCTTTCACCGCTGGCCGCTGCCCGACGAACAACCGGTCCAGCACGTCACGATCCGGGTCGGCGAACTGGATCTGCCACTGGCGGGCAGCCAGCCACAGCACGCCGGCCATGCGGTGCTGGGCAGCATCGCCGGCCAGCCCTATCTGATCGCCGGTGGTTCCGGGCAGACGGAACTGGCGGTCACGTTCCGGGTCGAACCCGATCCGCGTACCGTCACCGGCCTGGCCCGGTTCGCGGTGCAGTTGGTCTCCGAAGAAGCTGGTCCTGCTGGCGTGCAGACCACGGTCAAGGTTTCCACCACCGCCCGTGACCCGTACAAGGCCAAACTGCGCAAGCTGCGCGCCGCCAACCTGGAACCGGGTTGGCACTACGTACGGGTGCTGCCGCTGGACGCGGCGGGAGTCGAACTACCGACAGCCGAACGACGCGGGCGACGCGCGGGGGAGAGCGAGCCCGGCGGGCACCCACCCGAGGAAAGCGACCGCTTCTACGTGGTCGCCGACGGCGACGACCTGGACGAGCCACCCCCTCGGCAACAGATCACCAAGGGCGTCGGCGTCACCCAGGTGCTGCGGCAACTGCAGTTCGCGGCGCTCGCTGACGGCCGGGACTGGCAGACCATTACCTGCCGTTCGGTGTCCTGGAAAGGCCGGGACCGTGCCGGCGTCCAGGCCAGCTTCGGCCCGTACGGCAATGCCGAGATCCAGGTCGGCCCAGTCCTCGGCGAGCTGGAGCGGGAGATTCTCGCCGCACCGGAACGGTTGCGTCCGTTGCAGATCACCATGGTGGCCGAGGCCCCAGTGGAGATTTGCCGGTTCGATGGCGGCCTTTCGGCGCTCCATGACGAACCGACGGCCCTGCTTCAGCAGGCCCGGACGGCGGTTTTCCAGGCGATCACCGGCACCGACGACATGGTCCTGGCCGGTCGCGACCTGCTCACCCTTCGTGAACCGATCATTGCCTACGCCCAGGCGTACGCCACCGCCCTGACCTGGCACCTGCACCGGGCCCAGCATTCCGCCGCCGGAGCACTGCGAGACCTCACCGCACTGCTCCGCGTCGACACGGTGACGGTCGACTACCGCGACGCCGCAGGCACCCGCCGGGAACTCACGCTCGTTGCACCTACTCATCCGCTGCGCCTGCTGTGGCTGCTGACCTGGGCCGAGCTTGGCAACGCGTGGTTGGCGGACGCGGCGGCAGCCGAGCCGGCCACCCTAGTCGCCGCCGGGCACACGCTGCTGGAACTCGAACCCACCGGGTTCCCGCTGACCGTGGTGGCCGGCGACGGGCGGCTGACCATGGCGGCCGCCAACCTCAGCCCGTACTGGGGCGTCTGCCTGCCGTCGGAGACCCACGACCCGCAGACCGTGCTGATGGATCTCGCCCAAGCGCTAAGGGTCACGGCCGGACCGGCCGCCGGTGGCACAGTCCCACCCGCCAAGCTGGCCGACCGGCTCGAACGCTACCTGCGGATGCACCCGTACGTGAGCACGCTGGTGGTGTGCGCGGTCAACGCCGGGCGTGGCGACATCCTCGCCGACACGCTGCTCGAACTCGAACGCCGACCCTCGACCAGGCGGCTGCAATACGACCTGCGGCTGTTCGCCGCAGACCCGCAGGCCCCAGGTGTCGGCGAAGCATTGGCCGACCTGCTGCGAGGCACCTGGAGCAATACGGCTGAAGCTGAGGTCTTCGCCGTACCGTCGGCGACCGCGCTTACCCCGAAACTCTCGGTCGCCATCCGGCCGCTGGCCGAGTACCGCTCGGCGACCAGCAACCACACCGCCCACGTGACCATCCTGTTCGACGCGTTCACCGGTGAACAGTTCGACGTCGGCGACGACGAGCAGCCCGTACCCGTCCCGGTTCACGGTCTAGTCCAACCCATGCGAGTGCGCTTCGTCGACACCGACACGGACATCGCCTGGCACAAGCAACCCCGCCACGGTAAAGCCCGCGACCTTCCCGGCGCGGAGGAGTGCACTGACCTGCTGGCCGCTCTACCGGCGACGATTGCGGCGGCAACCGCGACCGTCACCACGGGCGAACCCGGTCTGGGACGCGTTCCCCGGATCACGCTCAGCCTCGACGCCGACGACACCGCCCTGCTGCATCAGGCCCACCGATGCAGCGACTGGGTCATCACCGTCGACCGCACCCTCGGTGTCGAATACTTCGACAGTCCGGGCAGCGCTCGGCGTCCCGCCTATGTGATCGACTATGCCCCGGACGGCGATGCGGGCCTTGACCATCACCTGGTGGTCAGCTCCAGATCGGTTGACGAGTTGCGGGCCATGCTCAACCCGATGGTGGACCAGCACGGCGTACAAATCGACCGGCGTCACGCGGGCACGTTCTTCGACCAGCTTCGGCTGCTGTCCGGGCGGCTCGCGTTCAAGATCGCGTCAACCGCGCCGAACCAGCGTACCGAGGTCCTCGGCCTAGCCATGGCCCGGCTCTACCTGGACTATCAGGGCGTACTGCGGGATCAGATCCTGGTACCGCTGGACGCACACTTGGAACTCTATCGAGAGGCGCGGCGACGAGCCGACGAGATCACCGAAAGCGTCACGCTGCACCGTACCGACCTTGCCCTGTTCAGCTTGGACGCGCGGCGGCGCACGATCACCTGCCGCCTCGTCGAGGTCAAATGCCATACGGCATTGAACAGCATTGCCGACGTTCAGCAGCTTCGAGACAAGATCTCCGAGCAGCTCGACCGTAGTGAGGCGGTCCTGCGTGGTAGCTTCGACCCCGATCTCCTGAAGCCTGATCGGCCGGACCGGACGGTGCGCAACGCCGAACTCGCCACCCTGTTGCGTCACTACCTCGCTCGGGCGATTCGGCACGGCGTCATGGCCGTGGGCCCAGCGGCAGAGGCGGAGTGGTTGCTCGACAATCTCGACGACGGCTATCGGATGGACTTCACCCGTACCGGTTTGATCTTCGACCTGAGCGGTGCCGGCTCCGACATCGAGACTGAGTCGGGCGTCGAGTTCCATCGGATCGGCCGCGACCTCGTCGATGAGCTTCTTGACGCGATCGTGACCGATCCGGTGCTGGCCGCCGGCGCCGCGGAGAGTCAGACCTCCGCTACCCCGGCCGGCCGAGACCTCACCGTCCCGCGGCTGGCGGAGGCTGCTTTTCGGGCACCGACCCGGTCGCATGACATTCCGGCCGAGCAGTCCGAACCGCCGGAGCAACCGCCGGCTGCGGTCGACGACGTTCCCGTACCGGTTGAGGAGCCGCCGGCCGTTGTTGATCACCCCTTCGCTGTCGAGCCGAGTGTTCCCGTGACTACGGAACAAGCTGCTGACACCGCCGACCCAGACGTGTTCGTGGGCACGACACGCCCGTCACCTCAGTACGGCGTGATCGGTGAGGCTGTAGGCAGCAGAATCGCCCTGGACCTCAACGAGACGCACACGATCAGTCTCTTCGGCGTGCAAGGCAGTGGGAAGAGCTACACGCTCGGCTCCATCATCGAAGCCGTGTCGCTGCCGGTTCCTGCGCTCAACCAGCTTCCCAAACCGCTGGCAACCATCGTTTTCCACTACAGCCCCACGCTGACCTACACCCCCGAGTTCGCCAGTATGGTCGAGCCCAATGACGACGCGGAACAGGTAGAACGCCTGCGGCGACGCTACGGGGCCGACCCCGCTGCGCTCACCGACGTGGTCATGCTGACGCCCTCTGACCAGGTCGAGATACGCCGCGCTGAGTATCCCGCCATCGAGGTTCACCCGCTGAAGTTTGGCTCCGACGAACTACGAGCCAGCCACTGGCGCTTCCTCATGGGTGCCCTCGGCAACCAATCTACGTACATCCGCCAACTCAACCGGATCATGCGGGCCAATCGGTCCGCGCTCACGCTGGACGCCCTCCGTGACGGCATCGACCAGTCCACGCTGACCGACCAGATCAAGCAGCTCGCCCACCAGCGGCTCGACCTCGCGGCCGACTACATCGACGACAACTTCCGGGTTCAGGATCTCGTCCGGCCCGGTCGCCTGATCATCGTCGACCTCCGCGACGAGCTCATCGAGAAGGACGAGGCGCTCGGTCTCTTCGTGGTGCTCATGGAACTTTTCGCCGAGGCGACGGCCGACGGGGAGCGGTTCAACAAGCTCGTGGTCTTCGACGAGGCGCACAAGTACATCGAGAGTCCCGACCTGGTACACGGCCTGGTGGAAAGTGTCCGAGAGATGCGGCACAAGGGCATGAGCATCCTTGTGGCCAGCCAAGATCCGCCGTCGGTGCCCATCCCACTCATCGAACTCTCCAACCACGTGATCCTGCATCGATTCACGTCGCCCGCCTGGCTAAAGCACCTGCAGAAGGCCAATGCGGCACTCGCCGACCTGACACCGGCGAAGCTGGCCGCACTCGATCGCGGCGAGGCGTACCTGTGGTCGAACAAATCCACCGATGCGGCATTCACCCGCGGCGCCGTCAAGATCTCGCTCCGCCCAAGGGTCACCCGGCACGGTGGGGGTACCAGGACGGCGGTGTAGTGAGAGGCTCGGCGGCCATCCGATACGTCCGCACCGACCTTCGCCCCACTGAGGACTGACTGAGGCTGCTTTCAATCCGCAGGAACCGAAACGTCACCTCCATCATGATTGGCAGCAGCTTCGCCGGCAGCCGAGCGAAGGGGTGGGACGACGAGCCACAGTGATCGGGGTAGCCGTTTGTAGGTAGGTACGCAACACCGAGACGGCGTTGTTGGCACGGTGCTCGGTCGAACCGGCGTCGTCGTCGGGGCGTACTCCCCAGTGAGGAGCGCCGGTGCATTTTGGGCGACGTGAAAGCCGCGACCGGAGGTGATCGGTATGGCTGGCGAGCTGTTCGTCGATGTGGCGGGCATGAACTCGCTGTACAACCACCTCCGCGCGGCTGGCGACGACGCGGAAGACGCTTCGATCTACGTCAGGAAACATTGCGACCTCAGCTCCGCCCAGCAGGGCATCATCACGCAGGTGATGACGCCGCACGATCATGCCTATGAGGAGATGACGGCGGCGTTATCGCGGCTCCGGTCGCTGATCAACAGCGCTGCAACGCAGGTCAACATGGCGCAGGTGGAGTATTCGCAGAGGGACCTGGCGTCGGCGGCGGATCTAGACCGCGGCTATCCCGGCGCGGAGAACCCCGGTGTCTTGGCGAGCAGCCTGGCTCAAGAACGATTTCAGTTGCCGGCGGGTCATTCGTCGTTCTCGAACGTCCGTGACGCGGCCGAGCATCTGACAACGCCGCAGGATCCGAAGGCGGAGTTCTGGTCGATCAATCCGGTCGTGGATCTCATCAGCCCGTTCGCTTATCTGCGGCAAGCGGCGATCTGGGTGTTCAACCACGACCCGTTCGAGCTGTGGACGGAATGGTTCGCCGGTGACTGGGACAGTTACATCACGGCTGGTGAAGCCATGGCCAGAGCCGGTGATGCCGCTGCGGCGATCGGCGACAACCTCGCGGCCGGTGCGGTGGTGATGCCCGTGGTGTGGCGCGGAAACGCTGCCGAGAACTTTCAGGAGTACGACCTTAGGCTGGCCGCGGCGGCGAGGTCGGTCCAGGAACTCGGGCGCAACTTCAAAGAGCTCTATGACCAGGCCGCCGATGCCGTCAAGAGTCTCTATGACGTGGTGAGCGGCCTGATAGTGAAGATGTTCGACGCTCTGCTGATCGTCAGCATCGGGCTGGCCGGCGGGACCGCCATGGTCGCCACGTTCGCCGGGGCGGTCGTGGGCTACTCCGTGGCCCTGAGCTATGCCATCTATGCGATCGATCTGTACAACGAGATCGCGACGGTCTACGGGAACGCCGAAGCCATGATCAAGGCGATCGGCGGCTCGATCACCGCGCTGAAGTCGTCAGCGGAGCTGATGGAACTGCCCAACCTCGAACCGTACCGACGCCCCGGCAACTAGATCAGAACGCGGGAGGCGACTGCGATGAACCGCGGTATCACCGACGACCCGAGCGTGAAGGCGCTGCTGCGCCGCCTTGCCGACGAACGCGACCACGACGATCCGGTCGGCGAGCTGTCTCGCGCCCTGCTCTGCGGAGAGACTTCGCCGCAGGAGTTGCTGCGGCACGGTTGGTACGGTGAGGGCCTGGCCAGCGCTGTGGAAGCTGGCAGGTCGGAGTTCAACCGCATGTCACCGCAGCAGCGCACGGCGATCGAGGACGCTGCCGTTCGTCTTCGCGAGGCACCCAACGCAGGCGCGGGAGGAAACTCGTGACGACGTGGCTTCGCTGGCAGCTGGCTTCGCCGTTCATCGTCCTGTCCGCACTGTTCCTAGCGCTGACCGCGGCCGGCGGCTACGCCTACTGGTCGGTGGACAGCGCGGCCTGGCGCGCGCTCACGGTCTTCATGTGCCTCATTTACACGATCTGTTTAGGCATCGGCATCTCCATAGCGGTGGACCGGAAGCTGGACAGCTTCCCCTGGCGCCGCATGGGAACCGTGGCGCTGTTCATCGTTCTCAGTCTCGGCGTCCATTGGGTCCGAGGAATGGTCTAAGTCGACGCTTTTGAGCACCGAGCCGAGCACGCCGGCAGCCTGCTCGGCCGTTCCTAGTAGCTTTGTCCGGATCGTGTCTGGTAGCGGCCCGGCCAGGCCACATTCCTGCGCGATGCGGGCCAGGGCGGCGCGTTGGCGACTCGTGACGGCGGGGACCAGCTCCTTGCAGCCGAGAACGTCGCGAGCCGCGTAGCCATCGACGCAGTCGATCGCCTCCTCTGCGGTCTGCACCGCGACCCCGGCGGAGAAGTCGGGGCGAGTCGGCTGCGCCAGGATCGCGATGGTGAGTCCGAGCCGGGTGCGGTACGAGCTGTACTGCGGGCCTTGCTTGCGGGCGCGGAGGCGGGCGAGTGCCACGTCGAGGTGCTGCCCGGCTGCTCGCTCGCTGTCGCCGGCTGCTGCGCACATGGCGTGGAAGCACGGCGCGACTTCGTTCTCCCAGGGCTCGGCCAGAACGGTCGCGACGAGGCTGATCGCCGCTTGGGCCGGTTGGTTCTCCACCAGGTGGGCGATGATCGAGGCTTGGCGGCCTTCGAGGAGGTGGTCGCCGATGACGTGGTGACGGCGGGCGTGGGCCGCGGCGTCTGGCCAGCGGTCGGCGAGGGCGAGCGCACGGACACCGTCGCCGACGAGCTGCAGCCACACCCATCGGCGCAGGGACTGTTCGTCACGCGGCGCGCCGACGAGCGTCCCGGTCGGCAGCGTCTGGTTCTCGAGATCGAGGTTTCGATGTTCGGTGACGGCCTGGTGCATCGCTTCCAGGAGGGTCAGCGCGGGAGCGTCCTGCCCGGAGCGCAGCTGCAGGCGGGCGAGGTTGTGGACCGGTTCGAGCATGTACCGGCATTCCAGGAAGGTCAGGGGGCGCCCGGCGTTGCGGTAGGCGTCGATGTGCTGCCAGCACAGTCGGCGGGCGAGGTCGGGCATGCGGGCATCGCTTGCAATAAGCGCGGCCTTATTCAGAGCGTGGGCGACGTCGTGCATCCCGTCTTCGCCCTTCTGCTCGCCGGCGGCTACCGCGTCGATGACCTCTTGGAGACGCAGCTCAAGGTTGGGGCAGCTGGGGCGGGGCCGACCGATCAGCGGGAATCTGCGGAGGGCCGCGTGAATGGCGGGATCCACGGTCACTTCCCGGGCGGCAGGATCGCGGTCTTTGCGGCGTAGGCCAGGATGCTCTGGGCTCGGGCGGACAGTCCGAGCCGGTTCCAGTGGAAGATGATGATCTGCGCGAGGATCGCTCGTAGCCCGCGGTCGAGCAGTCCAGCGGCGGCGGCTTCGCCGAGCTTGCGGCCGGCTTCGCTGAAGGCGGTCAGCCAGGCGACGGCGTGGGGACCGAGTTCCTGTTCGACGATCGAAGCGGTGTCCGTTGGTGGCGCGGCGAGCAGCGGTGCCATCTTGGCTGCCAGCACGTCGATGCGTGCCTCGCTGGTGTCGTCCGGCACGGGCCGCATCTGCGCCACGCGGGCGAAGACGTCGCCGGCTTCGAACCAGTCGAGTCCGGCGTGCTGCTGCATCGCGGCGATGAGCAGGAGCGACAGTTCTCGGCGGCCCGGCTCGGGTAGGTCGTGGCGGGCGTAGTCGAGGACGCCGCGGCTGTCGGCGCAGAACAGGTCGTGGACGATCTCGATTGCGGTCAGTCCGCCGAAGGCAGCGGTCTCGGGCTCGTAGATTCCGGGCCGCCACCCGGCGATGACACCGCCGGCCGCCAGCTCGTCGAGAAGCGCTGCGGGATGGTCACCGTCGTGGATTCTTATCCGCCAGCAGGGATGCTTGCGAAGGAACCACCACCGGCCGAGCAGGTCCAGGCGCGGCGCGATCTGGTTGACGAAGGCAGCTTCCGCGGTCGCCCAGTCCACCGGGGTGATCCCGGCTTGGAACCAGGCCTGCTCGCTGCGTCGTTGCAGGGCGGCTCGGCCTGCCGCGTGGTAGGTCTCCAGCGCTTCGCCCAGATCGGCAGCGTGATCATGGTCTTGCTGGACCAGGCCGCACAGGTTGCTGGCGAGCAGCGCCTCGACGTGGTCGATCATCGAGGTGGCGGCTGCGGTCAGGTGATCAGCAGGCATTGGTCCCACCTCGTGCTCGGTGGCTGCCCGGTGCGGATGGTTTCCGTAACGATGGCGACGCCGGTGTTGCCGGTCAGGAAGGTGCTGTTGCCGCCGGGTGCGGTGGCGGTGAGCCGGGCGGCGAGGGCGGGCAGCCGGCGGCCGATCAGTGGGGTGGCGGCGTCGGCGGCGGCGCGGGCAGCGGTCTGGTAGAGCCCGGCAAGACCGTGGCAGATGCCCGGTTCAGCAAGGCGGTCGATCTGCGTGTCGGTGAGGCAGGCGGCGATCGCGTCCTCGGCTTCCCGTCTGCGGGTGTGGTCGCCGGCGGCGAGGGCGGCGAGTTGCAGGGCGCGGCCGATCCCGGCGGCGCCGTAGCACCACGAGGGCCGGGGTGGGCTGTCACCGGGATCCCCGGTGCGGAGTTGGTCGCGGGTGAGCCATTGGGGCCACCACGGGCCGTGTGGGGAGTGCTGTCGCCAGTGGTCGAACCAGGTGCACAGGCGGGCGATGGCGTCGGCTTGGCCGTCGACGTGGAGCTGGTGGCGGGTGGCGTGGGCGAGCACCGCCAGGACTCCGGCCGCGCCGTGGGCCATGCCGTTGTTGGCGTGGCCGCCGGGCGTCGGCAGGATGGGGTCCGGGTGGTGGTCCACCCACCACCCGGGGACGGTGAGCCCGGCGCTGCGGCGTGGTTCAGTGAGCCGGACCAGGTGGCGTAGCACGTCGCGCAGTTCGTCGGTGCCGGGTTGGGTGTGCAGCAGCAGGATCCCCAGGCCGCCCAGTCCGGCGAACAGGTCGTACTCCGCGAAGCTGGCCGCCGTCCCGGTGCGGGCGCGTTGCTCGGCGGCGCGTAGGCGTTTGCGGGTGAGCCGCCGGACGTGCCGGTCGAGGTCGCGGCGGGCGACGACGTAGCGTTCCCGCCCGTCGGCGCTGGTGCGATGCAGCATGAAGGTGATGGCGGGCAGCCCGTAGAACAGCCCGGCGTGCCTGGCGGAGTCGACACCGCGCGCTGTGGCCTGCTTGATCAACTGGCGGGCAGTATTCCAGTCGGCTGCCCCCGAACTGGCGCGTTCGATCGCGAGCAGGGCATCGCCGGCGGCGCCGGAGGACAGCGACTGCGCGGCTGCTTCCGCCTCGGTACGCGCGATCGGCGCGACGGCCTCGGTCATCGTCGGCCCACTGCGGCAAGGGCGCGCATAACAGCGGCGCGGGCGAGTTGGCCAGTGCGGCGCTCGACATCCGGATCGATGCCCACCGCCCGCATATGGTGCTCGTGCAACAGGGTTCGCAGCACCCCCGCCGGGTCGCGATGCGGCAGCAGCAGGCCGTGATACTCCCGCAGTGCCGTGCCGCGGCTCTTCCAAGCGTTGACGACCTCGTCGCCGCCAGCCTGAGTCCGCAGGTGCAGGTAGTCGTCGCTGGGATCGGTCAGGCCACGGGCGAGATCGCCCAGCTTCCGGTCGATCGGCTCGCTGTGCCGGTCGACCGAGCGCAACAGCTGCTGGTAGCCGGTGGCAGGATCCGGGCCGAAATCGGCGGCGAGCCGGGCCATGGAAGCCGCGGCGAGCGCCTGCGCGGGGATTGCGGTTCGCTCGGCCATACGGAGTTGCGCGGTGGCAGCTTGGGTATCGGCGGCGAAGACCCGCTCGGCCGCAGCGGCGTTGTTGCCGAAGCGGCCGGGATGTTCGTGGTAGGACGCCAGCGTCAGCTCGCCCGGTAGCCGGCGGGTGTGCAGGTCCGCGGCGAACCTCGCCAGCCGAGTCGCAACCTCGGCGTACCCGGCTGCATCGCGAAGGCGGAGGAACATAGCAAGGTGCTGGTCAGCGTCCGGTCGGGCCAGATCCCGATGCCAGCGGATCCACCACCGGACAACGAGATCGTCGAGCTCTGCGGCAAACAACGGCAGATAGGTGGTCAGCAGCAGGTCGAAGCAGGCCGGGTTGCCGGCCAGTTGGGCGTGCACGACGGTCGAGTCACCTGGGCGCAGCGTTACGCCGGGCGCCGCCGTGTGCGGCAGCCGCCGCGACGCCGGTGTGATGAGCAGCATCGGGATCACGAACTCGGCTGGCCGGCCGAGCCATCCGCTGCCGCCGACAGGTCCGTCCTCGCGCACTTCCAGGAGTTCGGCCCGGCGCAGGCGAGTCCGGAACAGTGCACGATCGGCAGCCTGGTCAAGATCCAGTGGGAGTCGCAGCTCGCCATCGCAGACGATCACTCGGGACGGCACGCGCCAGCGATGCCGCCACCCGTCGACCGCTTTCTCCCACCGGTCCGATTCCCGGGCAGGCCGGGGATCGAGGTCGTTGGCGGCGATGAGCCACCGGGCCGGGGACACCACGGTACGGCCGTGGCGGATGCGCGGGATGTAGGGCAGGGTGCGGGCGGTGCCGAGGTCGAACGGGCTGAATACGGCGTTGCGGGCGTCGGCGACCTCAGCCAGGAACCGTGCCAGCGGCGGGGTTTGGACGGTGACGTCCAGGGCGTGCGGGATGTGCGGGGCGATGCGCTGACCGGTCAAGATGCGGACGAGGTAGAGCTGCTCGGCGTCGGCGGTGACCGCGAGATCGTCGAGGCTGATCACCTCACCGTCGGGTTGTTCGGCCACCGACACCGCCGTGGGCAGGAGTCTCCCCACCCGGACGACGTTCTGGTTGTGAACCCGGCGCGGCGGAAACGACACCTGCACCGGCAACAGCGATTCATCGCCGCTGCTCACGGCGGTGTAAGTCGCCGCTATCCGTGCCTGCTCGGCAGGCTCGAGCAGGTAAGCGAAGCGTCCTATCATGCTGGTCGGATGGCGGGGCGCGCCGGTGACCCACAGCTCGAAGTCACCCTCGTCGAGTGCCTGCGTGCTGGTGGCGTGAACGGTGACGCCCAGTTCGATCCGAGTCGGCGCCGCCGTGCTGCTGAAGTCGCCCACGGTGAGCGCCTCGATGTCGGTCGTCGACAAGACGATCTCGTCAGCGCCCGCGAGCACCACCTGCTGGATGAGCCGCGCCAGGTGAACGTCGCGTTCGGTCACGGTCCGCCAGGTCGGACGGCTCTTCGGCGCACCGAGGTACCCGGCCGGATAGCCGAGGCCGGAGTCGGCGACCAGGTCCAGGACGGGCACCAGCGCACCCGGTCCGAAGCGGTTCCGGAAACGGACCTGGTAGTCCACCCACGCTTGCGACCCGAAGGGCTTGGTCGACAGCCGCAGCAGCAGCTCAGCAGCCCGAGTCGCTTCCTGCAAGACCGGCTCAGGCAACTGGATGTCGGCATCGAGGTGCACATCGGCCGCCAGCGGTTGCACGCCGGGGACGACGCGGGCCATGACCTCACCGGCCACGCAACGCAGATCCGCGGCCGCCACCGGGCCAGGGCTGGCGTTGTGCCGGGTGAGCAGCGCCTGCACACCGTCGAGCTGAGCAGCGAGTTCCGCTACCTCGGGGAGATCGCCAGCGTCTGACCCGTCGAGCACAGTCAAGAGGTGTGCCAACCCGTCCAGGGCAGTCATGGGGGAGCGGAGGTTGGTGATGAGGAACCCGCCATCGATGAGGCTGTGCAGGAGCGCCTCAACCTTGCCGCCGTCCACTCGCAGCTCCCCGCTCAACTGGGTGACGAGGTTGCCGAAGGGAACCGGACGGCGGGCAGCGGCGAGGGCCGCCTGGACGATGCGGGTGCGACGGGTAGACGTCTCGCGGACGGGGCCGGGCGCCGTCTGCCCCGGTTGAGGCCGACAAGCAACGAAGATCCGCTGTCCTCGCACGACCGTGCTGTTGTCGGCAATCACCAGCAGCCGGGACCGCAGCTCGCGATCCTGCTCCAGGAGATCGACGATGCGGGCAAGCCAGTCGGCATCGGCCCGCAGCACCACTCGGTGCTGCGGGCCGAACCGTCCGGTCGCCGGCCCGACCGTTGCGGTGCTCACACCGGCGAACAACCCGAACGGCGTGACGCGCCGCTGCCAGCGGACCAGGTAGGACCACAGCGTCGTAACAATCCGCCGGACGTCCTTCGGCGGCGCGGCATCGCCGGCATCCAGGAGCCCGTCGATTCGCGCGGCAAGGCTGGCGTTGGCGAACCCGACGGCCTCGGCAAGACCTGGGTACGCCCACGCCCCCGCCAGCCAGGACAGCGACTCGGCAGCGGAGCCGGTCGGGTCGGGCAGCGAGAGTTCGTCCGGCCAACCGGGCAGAGTGCTGGCTCGAACCAGCACCGGACCGGCGGGGCGATACCGGTGGTGAGCGATCGGCATGCCGCACCTCCGTATGCGAAAAGCGAGTTGGGGTGCTGCCAGAGCCCGCCCGTCAGGCGCGAGCTCCGGCAGCGTGACGGTCAGACCGGGTCGTACGATCCGGTGCTACACGCGCTGGTACTGCACGTGGAGCCGCAGCCGTCGTTGGTGTCGCAGCGGCCTTGCATGAGGGTCGTGGTCAGCTCGACGACCCTCATGTCCAGCTCGAAGTCGTCGTCGGTGACAGGTTCGGTAAGCCGATCTACGGTCGTGGTCAGCGGTGCCATGGACATCACGCTCCAAACGGTGAGAAGGGGACTGGCCGCCCGGCCGTACCAGGGCTGAGCCGCGCGCTGCTCAGGCCGTGGCCGGCCAGGAGATCGTGACGATGCCGTGGGTCTTGCCCATGACGGCGACGTCGGAAGGAAGCGCCGATTGATCGTTGCCGGTCGGCCAGTAGCCGATCGACGGCTCGGCGACCGGCCGGCCGTCGCGGTCCCAGGCGCGAATCTGTTCGACCAGCGTGGCGGCGGCCGACTCGCCGTCGCGGCCGTACGCGCGGGCGCCGAACTCCACGCCCTCGCCGTTCGGCGCCAGCCGGGTTACGAAGTAGGCGAGGCCACGGCCGCGGACGCCGCCGAACGGGTACCACGGGCGCTGCGTATCCAGCATGCTGCCGTCCTCGGCGGTCAGCCGGCAGAACCCGGGCAGTTGCCAGGCCAGCCACAAATAGAGGTCCGCCCACGACGTCCCGTGCGGAAACAGCACTCCGGACCAAGCCTCGACCGGCCCCGTAGCCAGGACATCATCAAGTTCAGCCGGGTGGTCCGGCGCGCCGGTGTCGAAGCGCAGCGTGACCGTCTTACCGTCGGGGTCGGTCAACGCGAACTGTTGCTCGTCGTGCCGGCCGATGCCCTGCATCGGAACGAACCCGGCTACCTCGATCGACCTACTGACCAGGTGATCGCCCTCGTGGCGCAGCCCGACAGTACGGGTGACACCGTTCATGACCAGCGGCAGAACGAGGGTGCCTTCCGGAGCCAGCTGCCGCAGCCAGGCCGGGGCCACATCCCACGCGCCCACCGTGACGATGATCGCGTCGAACTCCGTCTCCCCGGGCACACCGTTCTCGGCGTCCGCGACCAGAACCCGCACCCGGCCGCCGTACCCGGTCTCGTCGAGCAGCTTCGCCGCCCGGTCGGTGACCTCCGGATCGATGTCCACGGTGACCACCCGGCCCTGCTCACCGACGATCTCCGCGATCAGCGCCGCGTTCAACCCGCCCGACCCGACCTCCAGTACGCGCATACCCGGCTGCAGCTCGGCCTGCTCCAGCATCCGCGCCTGGATGTACGCCGCCGACACCGACGACAGCGCCGCTCCACGCTCATCCCGCTTGGTCACCACCGAGCTGTCGTAGCCGTACGCAATCTCCAGTGCGGTGTCCTCAGGTAAGAAGCGTTCCCGCGGCACCTTGCGGAACGCCGCCTCGACCGCCGCGCTGGTGATCTTCCCTTCGGCTCGGAGCTGGGCCACCAGCGCAACCCGCAGGTCCTCCGCCCGCTGGGCATAACCCGTGATCCCGGAAGCACTGGCCTCGGTGCCGTGTGCTGCATCATGCATGCCAACTGTTCCCTTCATCTGGGACTACCGTGCGTCCACCGATCTGCTGCGAGGCGGTTTGGCCCGACGGGCGTGACCAGCGTCTGTGGACTCAGAAGCACCTGTCACGCCCGCCCGGCCCCCGTCACACGGCGGTGTTGTCTTGGTGACGGGAGTCGTATCGGCGGCCAGAGCAATCCGATCAACCGGAACAGGACTGTCGCAGACGCGGAAAACTGGGAGATCGCCGCATTCCCCACGCGCCTGGTACAACTGCCGCGCGTTGATCAACTCGGGTTGGCTGGCACCCGGACGACGGACGGGAAGCCGCACGGTCCGCGAGAAGATCACCGCCGCGTTCTCGCGGCGCCGGCACGGCCCCCACGAGCCGCAGGCCACACACCGGCCAGTCGCGCTCGACGTCACGTGCTCGTCCAGCGTGGCTTGAGCCGTCCGCAACTGCTGCTCCGCGCAGGTCGCGTAGTACGTGGTCGTTGCCCTCATCAGTCACCCCCGGGTTGGCAAGGCCGCGTCGCTGGGCCGTGTGCCTACACTCACCGACTGTCCGCAGGTCCGGAACCCCGATTTACCAGGAGAGTTGACAGGAGAATTAGCAGGCATCAGGCCATTGACCTGCGGCTTCTCCGCGCGCCCAGGACAGCGGTTCAGCGATTCGCCACGAAACCGGGGTTAGGCTCTGCGGCGCACCGGGACAGTCACCCTCAGCCGGACAGTCGCGGAGGTTCCCTGATGATCAGCCCCTACGTACGCCGCCACCGGCTCGCCGCCGAACTGATCAGGCTGCGCGAGGAACACGGCTATTCGACCCAGCGGCTCGCCAAGGCGATCGGCATCCCCCGCCAGCGCATCAGCCAACTGCAGAACGGGCACCTGCGTCCCGACCTGGACGACATCCTGCGGATCCTGGATGTGTTCGGAGTCGGCGAGCGCCGCTGGGAGCAGATCCTCACCATCGCCCGGGACGCTCAGGAACGCGGCTGGTGGGAGAAGTTCCGTGAGGAGATGGGTGCCCGCCAGGCGCTGATTGCCGACCTGGAAGCCGGCGCCCGCGCCATCGCGGAGTATCAGATGACCCTGCTGCCCGGCCTGCTTCAGCTTCCGGCCTTCACCGAGGTCCGGGCACGCGCCGACCGCGGCGCCTACCCCGAGCACTTCGACCCCAGCCGAGCCCTGGAAGCCCGCGCCGTCCGGCAACGCGTCCTGGAACGCGCCGGCGGACCCACCTACGAGGTCATCATCGACGAACTGGCCGTACGCCGGCACGCCGCTCCGCGCGACATCGTCCGGGCACAGCTCAGCCACCTCGTCCGCCTGGGACAGCACCGCAAGAAGATTACGATCCGGATCCTGCCGCTCGCGACATCGATCCCGGGACACCTCGTACCGCGCTCGGCGTTTTTCACCTACCGCTATCCCGACCCTGGCGACCCGATCGTCGTCGCGGTCGACACCGTCACCTCCGACCTGGTCCTCACCCAGCCGGCCGACACCGCTCCGTATCTGGACCTTTACCAGCGACTACAGCAAGCGGCGCTGAGCCCGGCGGAGAGCCTTGCCTTCCTGACTGACGCCGCCGCGGAACTGATGGATCACACAGGGAGCCCAGCATGAACCCCAAGAAGTACCGAACCTGGCGTAAGTCCCGTCGCAGCGACGGCGGCGGCAACTGCGTCGAAGTCTCCTTCGCCGCCGACGGCACCATCGGCGTCCGCGACAGCAAGAACCGCACCGGCCCGGTCCTGGAATTCTCGACAGCCGAATGGGAAGCGTTTCTTGGCGGCGTGCGCGACGGCGAATTCGACCGGCCATAGTGCCGCGCCGGCACGCGGGTTGCGGCTTGAGCGCGCCCAAAGCCCACTGCCATTCTGGGACACGACGAGGAGGTGATCGCCGTGGGCGAGCACCAGCCGAACCGCAAGCTGATCAACGCTCGCCTGCGGACGCAATCGCCGACCGGGTCCGGACATCCGATGTCGAGGCAGGAACTCGCCGAAGCGGTCAACGCCTGGCAATGGCACATCCACGAACGCGAGGACCGCCTCGACGAGACCGACATTGGCAGACTCGAACGCGGCGAGACCCATTGGCCCGGCTCTGCGCGCCGCGAAGGCTTACGCGCCGTTCTGGGTGTCGCAACAGACGTCGGCCTGGGCTTCTACCGGCACCGCCGTCCAGCAGCCCACCGGGGAGCCACCATTTCCCCGGACTCAACCCCGCTTGCAGACGACGTCGAAGTAGTCGCCGGTGCGCTCTACGACCGAGCTGATCGCCGGCATGTCGAACTGCTCCGTCTGGAACTCAACGAGGCGCTCAGTGGCTACGACGGTGTGAAATGGCCCCACCATGACGGCTCGAGTTGGACCCACCTCGTTGATCGATGACGGCTCGAACTGGCCCCACTCGGCGTTCTCCGGGACGACTTCTGGCTGGTCGAAGGCGGGGCCAGTTTCAACCGTCATGGTGGGGATCTTGGCGAGGGTGGAGCCACTTGAAGCCGCCCTGGTGGGGCCAAATACAACCGTCGTAGCCAGCTCAGCGAAGGCACGATGGCCGAGGCGAGCCTCGACGACTGGGAAGAAACGGTTTTCCGGTATGGGCGGGCGACCCGCGATCGTCCGGCAGAGGTGCTCCTGTACGACCTGAGTACCGACCTGGCCGAACTCGGACGGGCGGTTCACCGTCACCGTTCGGCATCGGCCCTGCGTCGCTTGACTCGAGTGACGGCGCAAATGTCCGGCCTGATGTGCCTGACATTCTGCAAACTGGACGACCGACCGGCTGTTCGCCGCTGGGCCCGAACAGCTCGTCTCGCGGCCGACGAGGCAGGCGATTCACAGACGCGGTCCTGGGTGCTGGCTCAGGAATCGTACGGACACTATTACAGCGGTGATCTGCTTGAGGCTCTCGATGTCGCCCAACGCGCACGGGACGTTGTGGCGAAGACTCCGACCGCCGGTGCCGCGCTCGCCGCCGCTCTCCAAGCGCGGGCGTACGCCGCGATGGGTCACGACCAGGAGACCCGCAATGCCCTGGGGCACGCTGAAGAGGTTTTGTCGCACTTGACCGGCGAATCACTCGTGCCGTCCGCCTTCGGGTACACCGAGGCACAGCTTCGCTTCCACCAGGGCAGCGCTCTCACCCATCTGAAAGACGCTCGCGCAGCGATCAAGGCGCAGGATCGCGCCCTGCAGTTGTGCGCGGCCGGTGACTTCACAGACTGGGCCATGACGCGGTTGGACCGCGCCCGCTGTCTCTGCCTTGTGCCCGAAGGCGACGCCAGTAAGGCGTTGGATTACGCGACCGAGACGCTCGCCTCCCTCAGTGAACCGCAAGCTCGAGGCATCATCACCCTGCGTGGTAACGAGCTGTTCAGGTCGCTGCCTCGAAACCAGCGAGCATTGCCGGCGGCACGCAATCTGCGTGAGGTACTGATGCTTACGAGCGAATCGAAAGAGGTACAGGAACCGTGATCGTTGTGACTCCCGCTGAACCCGTCCACGCGGAAGGGATCGTGGCACTGGCGGAGGAGATGGACCGCTTCTACGGTGCCACCGACGTTGATCCACTTGAGGTTCGACTTCGGCAGATCAACGACGCGATTTTCGCCCCGCAGCCGACTGCCAACGCGCTGCTCGCATGGGACGGCGGCAGGCTCGTGGGCTTGGCGGCGTACTCCTTCTTGTGGCCTGCGGTCGGCCTGACCCGATCGCTCTTTCTCAAGGAACTCTATGTCGTTGAGTCGGCACGCCGTTCTGGGGTAGGCGAGCAGCTCATGCGGGCGGTCTTCGCGATCGCTGTCAAGCACGACTGCAGCCGCGTGGAATGGCAGACCGAAAGCACCAACGCCGACGCGCGAGCCTTCTACGCCAAGATCGGTGCACCGGAGTTCGGAGGAAAGGTGTCTTATCGTGTGGACGACGAGCTGCTTCAGCGCCTGACCGGCACGGACAGCGACTCCTTCGGATAGCCAACGGCCGGGAGGCCGGAGAAGCCACCAGGGCATTTACCGCGTCTGCCGCCATGGGCATCGCCATGCCCGCAGGCATTTACCGGGAGGTTCATCGCCGCCGGGCGGCGATCCAGGCCTCCACGTCGTCGGCGAGCCAAATCTTGCCTTGCGCCAGGTCCGCCACAGGTGCCGGGAAGTCCGGCCGCCTGGCGAGCTGGTACACCCGCTGCCGGCTGATCCGACCGATCCGCACCCGGATTTCATGCGCGCCCATGAGACGCAATGCCGTTGTTCTCATACTCCCACTATAGTCGTCCGACTACTGATCCAGCGACATCTTGTCACCTGCCGCACGGAGGGTCTCATCGCCGATCGTAGATCCTCATGATCGTGGCTCGCCGGTGGCCATTCCGCCAAGATCGTGTGCTCACGGGGTGACCGGTGGGCACCATGTTGGGGATGACGGTGTCCACCGTGACAATGGGAGTTGCCGGTTAGCTCCCGGCGTCGGGGACGATGGCGGCCAGGCGACGCCACTGAGCCAGCGGTAGGCCGCGGAAATCGGGGTCGAGCACCTGTAAGCAGACCTGATCAGCGCCGGCTTGCCGATGTTGGCGGATGCGGTCCGCGACGGCTGTTTCGTCGCCCCAGACGATCAGGTCATCGAGGAGCCGGTCACTGCCGTGGTGGTCGAGGTCGTCGTCGGTGTAGCCGAACCGGCGCAGGTTGTTGGTGTAGTGCGGCAAGGTCAGGTACCGGCGCAGGTGCCGCCGACCGATCTCGCGGGCCCGGTCCTTCTCGGTTTCCAGGATCACTGCTTGTTCCGGGACGAGAAGCTTGCCGGGGCCGAGGATGTGCCGGGCGGCGGCGGTGTGTTCGGGAGGTACGAGATAGGTGTGAGCGCCGTCGGCGAATTCGGCAGCCAATGCCAGCATGCGGGGGCCGAGCGCTGCGAGCATGCGGACGGCGTGGCCAGCACGGACCGCTCGGTAGCGCTGAATCAGCGTATCCATAGCCAGCAGGTAGGCGCGGGCGGCCGGTAGCGGCCGGTCGTAACGCAGTCCGCGGGTGTCGGTGACGAGCTTGGCGTGACTGACTCCGATGCCGAGGATGAAGCGGTTGGGGAAGGCTTCGGTGAGGGTTTGGTGGGCTGCGGCCATGGAAAGCGGGTCCCGTGCCCATAGGTTCGCGACGGCGGTCGCGACCGTCATGTGGCTGGTGGCGGCCAGCATGATGGCGGACTGGCTGATCGGTTCGCGGCCGACGTTCTCGCCGATCCACAGGGAGTTGTAGCCCAGTGCTTCGAGTTCTTGAACGGTGTCGCGGACGACGTCGGCGGGGCGGAAGTCGAACTGCGCGGTCCAGAGTCCGAGCCCGCTCAGGTTCATGACCCTGCCTTGCTGGCCACGGCCGTCAGCGCGAGGCTGAACTTGTTCACCACGTCGTTCAGTCCGTTTGCTGCGGCGGGATCGCGGTGGTGGACCAGGCGCCGGATGCGGCGGGCCTGCTGGAGGATCGGCGCTATCGGTTGCTGGATTGTCGAGCTCAAGGCCTGACGGGTGAGATCCGCGGCTTGCGGGATGTCATCGGCCTGCACGGCGGCGTCGGCCAGGAACAGGGTCAGCACGGCGCGTGCCTTGGTGTGGGACTCGGGCAGCGCATCCAGGGATCCGGTCAGATCCGGATGGGCACGCTCGGGTTGGTGTAGCAGCAGCCAGCTGGTGCCGCTGTAGTACCGCAGGTCAAGTGTGCCGTCGGCGAAGTCCATGCCGTGGTGGCGGTCGCGTGCGGTGGAATATCCGGCGGCTTCCTGCGCTAAGGCGTGGGCAGTGCGGAAGCCGTCGCGGTTGCCCATGGCGGCGCAGCCGCGCGCGTGCAGGGCATACAACCAGGCGCGGGTCGTCGCGTCCGAGCCGAGGCTGGCGAAGTAGATACCCCGCTCGATGAGTTCGACGGCGCGCATGAGATTACGCTGATGCCAGGGGATGAGGCTCTGCGCGCCCAGCAGCCAGGCGCCGAGGTTCCAGGCGCGGGCGTCGTGGGCGGCGGAGATCGCCTGCTCGTACCATCGTTCGGCTTCGCTGTGGTCGTCGATGTCGAAACAGGCCCAGGCACGTAGCCCGGCGAGCCGGGCCGCCAGCCGGATCAGCCGTTCGTGATGGCGCAGGGACTGGGGATGACGTAGGTGGGGGGAGAGGCGCTTCATCAGTGTCCTGGTCCCGGCCAAGACGTCGTCCGGCGGCATCTTGGCGAAGTCTCTGTCGAGCCGGTTGCAAGCTAGATCGATGGCAGTCAGCTCGGTGGCATCGCTTCCGGGCTGGTGCAGCAACGCGGCGAACTCGGCAAGATGCACATCCGCGCGATCCTGATCGATCATGTCCTTCATGACGACACGACCGCCCCCTGAACTACCCGCAGCTCGCGGGCCTGGTGGTCGCCGGTGCCGGTAGAAACCCAGGTCGGCGTCCGTTGCGACGCCCAAAACGGCGCGGAGGGCTTCGCGGCGGGCGCGGCCGGGCCAGTGCGTTTCGCCGCGTTCGAGCTTGCCGATGTCGGTCTCGTCGAGGCGGTCCTCGCGCTCGTAGGCGTGCCATTGCCAGGCGTTGGCGGCTTCGGCGAGTTCCTGCCTCGACATCGGGTGCCCGGAACCGGTCGGCGATTGCATCCGCAGGCGGGCGTTGATCAGCTTCTGGTTTGGCTGATGCCCGCCCATTGCGCCCTCCTCCCCGTCGCGTCCCAGGATGGCAGCATGCCTGGCGGCTCTCAAGCCGCTGCCTCGCGCGACGGACCAGGCGGTCAGCCCGTCGTCCCGTTGAATCGGAGGCCGAGCCGAACAGCTTGTCGCCCGGGTCTGCGTGGTCGACGTGGGTAAGCAGGTCGGCAAAGCCTGCACCCGGGTGCCGCATGTCGAGCAGGCGCACCGGCGGATGTGCAGGGTTGTGGGAGCTGGCTGCCTGACCAACGCGGTCAGCCGGCTGACCGAGCAGTTGAAGGACAGAAGGCGAGAGGTGGGGGAAAGATTCCGCCCCACCTGCCTGCTCGGGCTACTCGTCGGCGTCTGGCTTTCTTGCGGCGGTTCGGTCACCGAGTATCCGGACGGTCGTGCTCAATCTGATCGGTAGGCTTTCGTCACCCTTGAGGTACGGATGAATGTCGATTGTCTTGACTCGGCTCCGGCCGGGGCCGTACGGCTGTTGGCGTTCGTGGCCGGAGACCCAGAACCGGTAATCCGGTCTGGCGCGCGTGCGGGTGCCCGTCGGTTCGGTACGTTCCGGCGACGCGGTGGTGGCGCGCGGTTTGATGCATACGGTTCGGACGTCGGGTGCCGGGCGTTTGCTGCGTGCGTACGCCCTGGCGACTGCCTTGGGTAGGGCGGTCGGAACTGCGTCGGCCATCTGCTGGTTGATCAGGAGCCAGGTGGTGACGAGCGGGCCGAGGGGGGTGCCGGCCGTCGAGCGCGGTGCGGCGTGCGATGTGCTCGGCGTGGACCGGGGTTAACCAGCCGATCTCGTGCCGCAGGGGCGGCATCAGGTCGTCCTCGACGGCGTGGCCGATGCTGCGGTAGCCGACCACGTGCCAGCCGTCGGCCTGCGGCGTCCACGACACGGCGGCGAGACGCTGAGGATCGCCCACTGGTGTGGGCCAGGCGAGCAGTCCGGCCGGTGAGGGCACGAGGTCGTCGGTAATCCTCGCGGTGGGCTGCTCCTCGCTCACGGCTTGGACCGGGTCGGTGAACTCGTGGTTGATCCAGTACAGGGGTGCGAGGTCGAGCTGGCCGGCGAGGCTCCGGCGTAGCGCGAGGTCGTTGAACGGTGCAGGTAGCGTCGCGGGACCTCGCAGCAGGCCGGTGAGCCGATCGCGGACTTTCGGGAGCATGTCGGCGGTGATCCGGGCGGCGGGCCAATCCGTGGTGGTGAGCAGTGTTCGTCCTTCGCGGCCGAGGACAATGCCGCGGTGCAGCGTGTTCAGGATCGTGTACTCGTCGCTGCCAGGCAGCCAGTGCATCAGCCCGGCGCAGTGTGCAGTGAGGGCCTCGGAGTCGTCGGCCTCGATGAGCTGGGCACACCGGTAGCAGACGTGCCATTGGTCGTTGTAAGTCTGAACCGTGCCGCCCTCGACAGCGACGATGGCGATGAGACCGGTTCGATAGTTCCAGACCGGCGGTGCGCCGGTGCAGGTGTGGCAGCGGTTGAAGACCTGCTGCAGACGATCGGCGTGGACGGGGATCACGGGGTGCGCGTCGTCACCGACGGGATGGCGGTACGTGATTCGCTGGCCGTCGCGTTGCTCGGTGAGAGCCAGGTGGCATGTTGCGCAGGCCATCAGGGTCGCGAGGTTCATTCGCCACCGCCTTCGGCGCGGCGGTGCAGGTCACGCGTACGAGGGCCCTTGCGCGGCGTGCGGACAGGCATGGTCATGCCGGGCGCGTGGAGGACGTGCTGGTCGCCGCCGCGCCGTTTGGCGTGGTACATGGCCGTGTCGGCGTTGCGCAGCCCAACGGCGACCAGGTCCGGTCCGGCGACTACGGCGATGCCGAGGCTGGCGGTGACGGCGACGGAGACCGGACCTTCATCGGTGGGGATCACGGTCGGCACGGCGAGGACGGTGGTGAGCATGTCGGCGAGTCGGTCGAGGCGCTGGCCGCCAAGGGGTACGACAGCGACGAATTCGTCTCCGGACAGCCGTGCGGCACTGCCGTGGTGAACGTCGGCGAGTTCCCCGATCCGGCTGGCGATTCGGACGAGGAGGATGTCGCCGGCACCGTGGCCGTAGGTGTCGTTGACTTCTTTGAACCGGTCGACGTCGATGAGGATGACGACGATCGGTTGCGGCTCTGCGGCGGTGCAGGCGGCTTGCAGACCCGTGCGGTTGTACAGGCCGGTGAGCGAGTCATGGGTCAGCTGCCACGCGGCGTCGGCCAACGCGGCGCGTAGCCGTGTGACGGATCGCCGGGTGGCGAGATGTCCCAGCCCGGCTCCGAGTGCGATTGCCACGATGGTGGTGATCACGAGGTCGGTGGTGAACACTGGGTTCCTCCATTCCGATGGAGGAACCCGGGACGCGTACGTTTCGTAGGCGAGGCGTCCCGGGTTCTCTGGATACGACGACGGCCCGCCGAAGGCGGGCCGCTTCTTCTGTTTGTTGCGCCGGAGCGCGTTTATCGGAGCTGGGGTAGCTCCGCGAGGATGTCGGCGCTGTCGCGGACCAGGCGGGCTTGCGGGTGGTCACGCAGGGCCTGGTGTGTGCCGGCGGACAGGGCTGAGGTGACCGGGCCGGGCACGATCATGGCGCGTCGGCCTCGGCGGATGGCTTCCTCGATCACGGCGATCGAACTGCTGCGCAGACCGGCTTCGACCAGGACGGTGCCGCTGGTCATTCCGGCCAGCAGACGTCCGGCCGCAACGGCTCGTTCGCGGCTGGGTTCGGTGCCGGGCGGGTAGGCGGTGACCAATAGTCCGTCGCGGGTGACCTGGCTGAGTCGGCCCTGCAGGCTGGCCGGGTGCGGACGGTCGATGCCGCCGGGTAGGACCACGACGGCCCGGCCGCCGACCGCGAGCGTGCCGCGCATTACGGCGGCGGGGATGCCGAAGCTGCTGGTGGTGCCGACGGTCCACCCGGCGGTGGCCATGCCCTGACCCAGGTCGGAGGCGATGGCCGCCCCGTACGGGGTGGCTGCCGTGCTGCCGCAGATCGCCACGGTGCGTGCCGGGATGCGCCCGGGGTTGCCGAGGGCCCACAGGCACAGCGTGGAGCTCGGGGCTGCGGCATAGGCGACGCGGGAGAGATCATCGAGACGCTCGGGCCAGTCGTCGTCCTCCGGCGTGAGCACCCGTGCGCCGGCCTGCCGGGTGGCTTCACCGACCGCTCGGCTGTGGGCATGCAGCTGCTCGATCGTCATGTCGCCGAGATACCGCTCCCGGTCCTGCCGGGGAAAGTCCGGCAAGGTCAGCAGGTCCAGGGCCTCGACCGGGCCGAAGAACGTGACCAGGGCATGCAGCTCTTCGGCCCGATCCGGCAGCAGGGTGATCAGGTACGCGAGTGTGGCTCGGGCGACGCGATCGCGCTCCAGGTCGATGCTCACCGGAGTCCTCCCGCCACGTCCGCGACGTCGTCGGCTTCGGTTGTGCTGCCGGCGGGGGTGAGGTCGGCGAGGATTCCCTTGGCAACGCGCAGCACGGTGCCGGCGCACTGTGCGACGAGGTCCATGTCGCCGTCGGCCCAGCCGAGCACGTAGGCGTCGCTGTAGGCGGCAGTGTCCAGGTCCAGGGCTGCGCAGACGATGTGCGCGACGCTTTCGGCTTCGGTCTCGGCCCGGCCGCGGTGCACATCTTCGCCGGGCGGCCTGTCGCTGAGGTGACCGCAGCGGATGTGCGCCAGCTCGTGCACGGTGGTCTTGACGCGTTGGGCGGCGCTGACGTCGTCGCGTACGCGAACCAGCATCACGTCGCCGGCCACGGTGACACCGTTGGCTTCGGCGAGATAGCGGC
This sequence comes from Actinoplanes sp. NBC_00393, assembly GCF_036053395.1. Lineage (NCBI taxonomy): Bacteria > Bacillati > Actinomycetota > Actinomycetes > Micromonosporales > Micromonosporaceae > Actinoplanes > Actinoplanes sp. NBC_00393. The sequence continues at coordinate 27,499 of NZ_CP107942.1, forward strand.
TGCCCGGCGCGGCCAGTTCGAAGCTGTACCCTTCCGCTTTGATCAGCGTGACGACATCGTCGAACGCTTCGGTCGGGTCGTCGCCGGATAGCAGTTGCGGCATCCCGGCGGCCGACGTCCGGATCCGGCGCAGCCGCCGCACGGTAGGCACCTCGAACGGTTCTCCGTCGGTCTGCGACAACTCGAACGTCGGCATCAGCCGGAACCCGACGACCTGCACATCCGGGCGCCCGGACGGCTCCCTTTTCACCGTTCGGCCTTCGGTTTCCCACTGGCGCGCCTGTTCTTCGGTCGGCCGCCGCCGCACCGGGGCCCAGACCTTGAACGCCTTCTCACCCTTGCGGACTTCGCGGTGGTGACGCTTCCAGCCGGTGGTGCCGTCCTTGTTGCCGAACGGCAGGAAGTAGCGGGCAGTGATCCCGCGTTCCTCGGCCTGCATCATCAGCAGCAGCTGGTTGCTGAGGCTGTAGTGAGCGCCGAGCACGGCGACCTGCTCGATGAACTCGACCCACCGGGCCGGGTCGGACGCCAGCGCGGCAAGCCGGGCGTCGAACTCATCCTTGATCTTTTGCAGGAACGCGTCGGTTTCCTGCTGCGCGCGCGGTGCGCGCTGCGTGGTGACCATCAGTGGTCCCTCCTGTTCTCCGCCATGCGGCGGCGGGCAGGCTGGGACCTCGCGGTCCCAGCCTGCCCGCCGGCACACGGGTGGGACCGCGCGAACGCGGATTTCTCAGGGCCGCCGTTTCACGGCTTCGGCGGCAAGTTGGTCAGGCTCGCGGTGGGCGCCGGTCGGCGGCCGCAACCAATTCGGGGTACGCGGTACGCAGGGCCGTCCAGAGCTGATCAAGGAGTTCGAGAACCGCCTGACCCACCGGATGCGGGTAGTGCGGTGGTGTGGCAGCGCGCAATGCGAACGGCTGGTCGGTCAGGGTCTCCGGATGGTCGAGCCATCGGATTCCGGCACCGGTACAGGCCGGGTTGGGACACTGGTCCGGGATTCGTGGGGCGGCGGCGGGCCGGTAGTTGGTGTACCAGCGTGTGTCCGATGGGCTGCCGGTGGTCAGGCCGGCCTCGATGCTCCCACCGTCGGTCCACAGGTGAGCGACGGTGCGACATCGGATGCAGCGGGCATGGCACCAGACGTACCGGACGTCGCTGATGACGCCGGTGTGACCGGTGATGGCCAGCCTCGGTTGAGGTGCTGTCGCCACCCATGCGTGGATGCCGCCGACCGTGGGCGGATACTCGCTCATCTCGGTTCACCGATCATGCCGAGTCGGCCGATCAGCCATTGCCGGGCTCGGGGCAGGACGATGAGATGGCTGGCGCCGACACGGTGCACGTAGGCGGCGCGGCCCTCGGGCAGCTCCGTTGCGGCCACGACGACGGTTCCTGAACACCGCAGCGGCTTTCGGACACGCGGGGCGAGGTCGAGCCCGACGATGATCATTCCGCGTCGGCGGGCGTGCCGTCGCGCGCCCGGTATCGACGTGAGGTACTCGAATCGGTAGCCGATCTGCTGTTCGCAGCCTTCCAGTTCAGCGATCAGCGACGGGTCGGCGGTGATAGCGACGGGCGGGTGCCGTCGTACGGTCATGCTCTTCTCCAATGACGGAACGCCCGCGCACTGGCGGGCGTCGACGACGGATTGGCTCCAAGGATCGGTCATCCGTTGATTCGTCGGATGTGCCGGTAGATGGTGTCCGCGGTGAGCGGCTCGCCGATCAGGTTCGTCGGGCGTTCGATGCGTCGCCAGCCGTTGAATTCGCAGGCAAGCCAGACGGTGGGGCCCGTGCCGGTGACGGCGATGACGTCTCCGGTCGACAGCGAGCGCAGCCCGAGCAGCCGGTAGACGGCGGCGAGGAGGAAGTCACCCTCGCCGCCGAGAACCGTCCGGCTGTCCTCCAGGTGGTCCAGATCGACGTTGAAGACCCGGTAGGCCCAGTCGGCGATCTCTTCCGGGGTGATGGAATCGGCCGGCAGCAGCCGCCAGGTTGAGAAGACCTCGGTGAGGGTCTGGCCGGGGTCGTAGGGCAGGAATCGGCTGTCAACGTTGTGGCAGATCTCGATGAGGTGCGGTGTCATGGCGGAATCTCCGTTCGCAGGGCGGAGTCCGGGCGCGGGTGTGGGCCGCGTCCGGACGTGTGGTGGCCGGACGCCGGCCGGGTAGATGGATGCGAAGGTGCGCTGTCGCGTCCCGCGCGGAAGGCGAGAGGCGTCAGCGTTGGTGAACGCCGTGTCGGAAACGCTGGCGACGGCGCCGACCGTGGGGGTGGGCGCATTGCCGTCGCGCGAGGCGAGGGGATCAGCGGCGCATAGAGAGTAAGGAAGAACTTTCAGGCTACGGTGCCGGTGGCCTCCGGGGCGGAGTTGTCAGGTCTCGCGGTCTGGCAGGAGCTGACAACCCGCTACCGGCTCGAGCGCGATCGCCCGTCCGGTCCTCCAGATAGCCGCGGTTGCCTCGCTACGGCGACGAGCATCCGCGGCTATCTTCCATTCCGTGCGATGGACCCGGGTTCGCCGCGTGAACACTTGGGTTCGTCGGAACTCACGGAACTTCAGCGGCGGCGCAGGACCAGTACGTCTTCGTGGGCGATCAGGTGTACGGGGACGCCTTCGGCGCGGGAGCGGCGGACTGCCATGAGCCCGAACATGGAGGCGCGGTGCACGATCTGTCCGTCGCGGACGGCGGCGAGCATCGCCGCGCACCGCTGCACCGGTACCAGCCCTACCGAGCGCCCGACTGCGAGCAGTTCACCCGGCAGGTCGATCAGGTCGTCTCGATGGCGACGAACCGGCCGGCAGGTGATGACCACGGTGCCGCCGGGGCGCAGCAGCTGGCAGCTGGCGGACAGGATCGTGGCGAATCCGTCGAGCAGGCGGGACCATCCGGCGTAGGCGAGGTTGCCGCGTTGCCGGTCCCCGTACAGGTGGTCGCGCTTGCGTATTCCGCTGCTGTTGGCGCGTACGAGGCCGTGGGTCCCGCGCCCGTACGGCGGCGAGGTGAGCACCAGTCCGACCTGGCCGACCGCGGACGCGGGCACCAGGTCGAGCAGTCCGGTGGCGTCGCCGGTGAAAACCTTCGCCGTACCGGTGGCGCCCTGTGCCGAGGCCAGGGTGACATTGGCGTCGGCCAGCGTGGTGAACCGGGGTTCGATGTCGATGCCTATGCCGTGCCTGCCCAGGTGCATGGCCTCGACAAGGGTGGTGCCGGAGCCGCACATCGGATCGAACACCAGGTCGCCCGGCGCGGTGTAGGAGTTGATCGCGTACGCGGCCAGGTTCGGCAGCATCTTGCCGGGATGGCTGGAGGTCTCCGGCACGTAGCGGCCTCGTCGCTGGTCGCGGGCCGGCTGCTGGCAGGTCAGCCAGACCGACGTGACGGGCAATGTGTCGTCAGGCATCGGCTTCCCCTTCGCCATCCTGCGGTGCGGCCATGACGAGTAGGTCGGTGTGGATGTCGAGCTGGGTCTGCTGTCCTTTGCGGGGCGATCGGTGGGCCGCCACGATGTGCTGCAGGTACGCCAGCCCGGCCTTTTTGGCGGCGACGATGACGTCGGCCGGGAGGATGACGTCGTCGTGCGGCAGGAGCACGGCGACGCAGCCGCCCGGCACGAGGCTGGTGCGGCAGCGGCTGAAGAAGTCGACGGGTGCGGCGGGGTCAGCGGGCGGCCATCCGGTGACGATCAGCGTCGCTTTTTCTCTGCCCCAGCCGGCTGATCGTGGTTCCTGAAGACTGCGACGGCGAGCCTTGATGATCGCGCGGGCCAGTTGCGGCCCGCTGGCCAGGTCGATGACGGGATCGAACGGATGGCTGAGGTTGTGGATGATCCGTACGCCCATCGGGTTGGACATGGTCTCGCCCGGCTGCGGGGCGGGTACCGGCCACACCGTGACCGGTACGGGCGGATTCCCGGACACCGTGTCCCCGATGGGAATCGGTGCCGGGCGGCGGTTTCTGTAGGTCATGGGCACGACGGCCCCCGCGACCGGCGGGCGTACTGACGATCCCCAGTGCGCCGCTGACCGGCCGATCGAACCCATCCCGGCCCTGACAGCACCTGTCACGGCCGGGTGCAGGGCTGACCCGACCGGTCAGAACCTGTCCCGAGCTGACAACGGCTTCTGATGTCAGATCCGGATGTGTCAATCGATGCCTCGAAGCGTCCGCACCGGGCGGAGCGCTCCGCGACGAGGAGATCGATGATGGCTTTCACCAGGACATCCGAGACGGCGCTGACCACCGCCGAGACGGCGTTCGCGATGCTGACCTGCGAACCCGCGCCGTTGGTCTTCGACGCCAGGCCGGTACCGGGCCTGCCGGACACCACGCTGCCGTTGAACGAGCTGCGCACCCTGCTGCTCTACGAGCGCTACGACAGCGACACCACCGACGCGCTGTGGCGCCAACTCGCCGGGCACGCCCGCGACTGGGGAGCGGCCTGGGTGGTCGGCGCGATCGGGGTCGCTCTGCCGGCTCTGACCCATCTCGCGGCGCGGATCAGCCGCGGCCATCTGCGGCACGTCGAGGATGTCGACTCCGAAGTGCTGGCCGGGTTTCTGCACGCCCTGCGTACGACGGACCTGGTAGCACCCCGGTTGTGGCTGCGGATGTGCTGGGCGGCCTGGCGTGCCGGCGCTGCGGTGGTCGAGGCGGAAGAGGGCGAGGAGCTGCCGCTGGATCTGTCCAGCGGGTCGCGGTCACCGCGCATGCCGTACGGGCATCCCGATCTGCTGCTCGGCCGTGCTGCCGCGGCTGGGCTGATCACCGACGAGGCCGCCGAGCTGATCAGCGCGACCCGCTTCGGCGACACGTTGATCGAGCAGCTCGCCGCCGAACAGGGCTTGACGCCGGGCGCCCTGCGGATGCGCCGACGCCGCGCCGAAAGGACGGTGGCTGCAGCCGTCACGCGCGGTGACCTGTCTGGTCCGTTGCACGCGTCCGGCCGAACCGGCGGCAAGCTGGCCGCGTAAAGATCTCTGCTGACAAGTCGAAGCGGCCGCACCAGGCATCCCTGCCCGGTGCGGCCGCTTCGCTGTTGCGGTAGGGGAACCGAAGATTCGGTACGCGAGAGGACGTGTCACTGCATGGCGGTGGCGGGTGGGTGGTCGAAGGATGCGGGGCAGCGGAAGACGTACAGCGAGTAGCCGCGCCCGATCTGCACGCCGACGGTGTCCGGGGACGCGTTCGGGTCCTCCTCCAGCGGGCGCCAGCTGCAATGCATGCCGTCCCAGTCGGCCGAGCTCGCGGTGAAGGTCAAGGTCATCGCGGCGCCGCAGGCGGCACAGTTCATCGGGTGCGGGTCGGTCAGCGACCAGTTCGCGTACCCACCGACCTTCCATCCTGGTGCCAGTGACAGGTCGCTCTGGTAGCTGGCACCCCGCTCCTCGTCTTCGTCGTCATCCCACTCGTCGAGCCGGTCGCGCAGGTCGTCAGGGAGCAGGTCGGCGTACTGGTACTCGCAGACCTGCTCGGGGTGCACCACGCAGGGGACCGGCAGGTACATGTCGCTGATCACCGGTGGCTCGGGTGGCGTGTCGAGCAACGGGCCGACGGCGGAACTGTCGCGCCAGTAGAAGAAGACGCGCGGGCTGTAGTGCCGGTCGGAGTGGTCCACCGGGCACCACAGCACCTGGAGCAGGCCGGTGCCGCCCGGGCCGGCGTAGTCCGGGATGTCGCGGCGGTACAGCTGTGCGACCGGGACCAGCGGAATCGGCTCCTCGATCAGGTCGTCCAACTCCAGGGCGTCGGCGGCGTCGAGTTCGGCCCGTTCCTCGGCGGTCAGGAACTCCCCGTCCGGCAGCGACTCGCGGGCGTTCGCATTCGTAAGGATCTCCCGCCGGCGACGCTCGGCGGTCGGGGTGGTCAGGTTGTACGGCTCGTGCGCCCCGGCGTCGTCGCAGACCGGCCACGGCTCATCGGCCGGCCACAGCAGCGGCCCGCCGACTGAGCTGGCCGCGACGGTCGGCGTGCCAGGCCGGGGATGCAGGCGGGTGGCGGTAGTGGAGTGTTCCCGCAGCTCGGGGAAGAGCGCGGTGATGTCCAGCGGACGCGGGGGAGTGGTGCGGGCCATGGCAGTGGATCTTAAGGTTCGTGCCCTGCTCCTATGCCGGGCGTCCATGGTCCCGGCTCAGGCGAATCCGCCGACATGCTGACTGGTCGTGTCAGGAGTTGACCGGCGGCGTCCGAGTTCGATCCACCTGACAGCGCGGATCTGGGCGGTGCATGTCATCCACGGCATGCCCGCCCGGTGGGGACCATCTGGCGGCGAGACGGACGGTCCGGCATGGCTGGCGCGGCGTACTGACATCGCCATCCTTCACCACGCGTGAGGAGGAGCGCCCCCACCGGACCCAGTCCCAACTTCGCCCGGTCCCCACCGCGGCGGCTCGCGCAGAACTTCTGTGGAGCGCCGCGCATGTTCACGACTCTCACTGTCCTGTCCGATCTCGCCGCCGCGGATGCCATGCAGCCGCTGGCGGCCCCGAAGACCATCCCGCAGGTCATCGACGGCATCACCGGCTGGATCATGGGCATCATCGCGCTCGTCGCGACGCTGTTCTTGGTCATTGCCGGGCTCCGCTACATGGCGGCTGGCGGTGATCCCGCCCAGGTCGAGCAGGCCAAGGGCAACTTCAAGTCCGCGCTGATCGGCTACGCCCTCGCGGTTCTGGCCCCGGTGATCCTGCAGGTGCTGCAGAAGATCGTCGGCGGCTGACCGGTCATGATCGAGTGGCTGATGGACGGCCTGGTCCGTTGGCTCGCCGAGAAGGCCGTGGGGCTTCTCGGCGAGCTGATGGACTTTCTGGCCTCGTCGTTGTTCACCTCGCCGGACGTCACGTTGTTGCCGCAGGTGCAATCGATCGCCGGCAAGAGCGCCCTGGTCGTCAACGGTTGCTTCGTGCTGGCCATCATCGCCGTCGGTGTCGCCGTCATGCTCGGCGACTCGGTGACGATGCAGCAGGGCGCCAAAGAGTTGATCCCGCGGCTCGTCATCGGGTTCATCCTGTCGGTGTTCGCGGTCCCGTTGACGGGCGTACTGATCGGCGTCGCCAACGCCTTGACGGTGTCCATGCTCGGTACTTCGTCGCCGACGAACGAGATGGTTCCGTTCGTTCAGGTGCGCATCGCCGCGGCCTTGACCGACGGGCCTTCCGCGCTCATGGCTGCCGTCACCGGGCTACTGATCGTCGTGCTGATGTTCATGCTCATCGTCAGCTGGCTGGTGCGCATCGGCGTACTGGTGCTCCTCGCCGGGATCGCGCCGGTGGCGCTGGCCTGCTACGCCGTGCCGTGGACGCAGGCCGCGGCCGACCTGTGGTGGCGCAGCCTTCTGGGCTGCCTGGCCACGCCGACGTTGCAGGCTGTGGCGTTCTCCACCGGCGTCGATCTGCTGATCGATCCGGAGGCGAACCTGCCTGTTCGTCTCGGCGAGCAGGGCTCGGACATGACGAATCTGCTGTTGGTGATCGTCGTGCTGTGGATCACCGTCAGGATTCCGGGCCTGGTGGGCCGATTCGTCACCCGTCAAAGCGGGGGCCCGAATGTCACCGGCCTGATCCTGCGCACCGTCACGGTGCAGAGCCTGACCCGTGGCTTGAAGGGAGGCCGTTGATGAACGACTTCGATAACACCGCTCACCGCGCAGCTGTGACGGCCGACGTGAACGCCCCGGACCGGATCGCGTTCGGGCTGACATTTCGGCAGCTCGGCATCATCGGTGGTGCCGGTCTCGCCGGGCTCGGTATCTACCGCCGGTTCGGGCCGCTGCTGCCACCGCTGGCCTGGCTCGTCGCCGGGATCGTGCTGTTCGCGGTGGCTGTCGTCGTAGCGCTGGGCCGCCGTGACGGTCTGCCGCTGGACGTGTGGCTGCGACACGGATTCATGCTGTCGCGTAGCCCGCGCACGCTGGCTCCCGGCCGGGCACGTGCCGCCTCGGTCGCGGCCGTGGCCGGCAAACCGAGCGTCCCGGCGCCGCTGCGTTCCCCGGCCACGGCGATCAGCCCGGCCGGGATTCTGACCAGCGAGGGCACCGATCGGGTGCTGATCGCCTGCGGCACCACCAACATCCACCTGCGCACCGGCGGCGAGCAGACAGCTCTGGTGGACGGGTTCGGACGGTTCCTCAACAGCCTGACCGGCCCGACGCAGATCCTCGTGGCCGCCCAGCGCCATGACCTGACCGCGTACGCGCAGTCGACCGCCGACCGGGCGCCGCGCCTGCCCCACCCGGCGTTGCAGGCCGCCGCCGACGACTACGCCGCGTTCCTGCTGGACCTCGACGCCGACCGCGAGCCGCTACACCGCCAGGTCATCGCAGTGCTCACCGGCGAACACGCAGCCGACACCGCCGTCCGCGCGCTGTCCGCGCTGGGTGTCGAAGCCACCGCGCTGGACGGGCCGGCCGTCACCGCGGCGCTGGCGAACGCGGTCGATCCGTTCGATTCCCCGGTGCCCGGCCCGCGTGCCGTGCCGGGCACCCCGATCACCCTGCGGAGCACAACATGAAACTGAACAAGAGCAGAAGCACGGCCGGCGGGGCACAGATGCCGTCCCCTGCCGCCGTGCACGTCACGCCGCAGCACGTACGAGTCGGTGACGGTTACGCCGCGACGTTCGTGGTGTGCGGCTATCCAGCCGAGGTCGGCCCGGCGTGGCTGGAGCCGCTGCTGTCCTACCCCGGCCGGGTCGACGTCGCGGTCCATCTCGATCCGGTGGCGCCGCAGCTTGCCGCCTCGATGCTGAAACGTCAGCGTGCCCGGCTGGAGTCGTCGCGGCGTCTGGACGCCGGGCAGGGCCGGTTGGGTGATCCGATGACCGAGGCGGCGGCGGCCGATGCCGCCGACCTGGCCGACCGGGTGGCTAGGGGCGCGGCGAAGCTGTTCGAGGTCGGCATCTACGTCACCGTCCATGCCCGAGACCTCGACGAGCTGCGTACGATCACCGCAGGCGTCAAATCGGCCGCAGCCAGCGTGTTGCTCGACCTGCAACCGGCGACGTTTCGCCACCAGCAGGGCTGGGTCTCCACGTTGCCGCTCGGAGTGGATCCGCTGCGGATGCGCCGCATCCTCGACACCACCGCCCTGGCCGCCGCGTTCCCGCTCGCCTCGGCAGACCTGCCCGCCGCGGCACCGGGTGTCGTCCCGGTCCCGGACGGCGTGATCTACGGGGTGAACACCACCAGCAACGGCGTGCTGCTGTGGAACCGGTGGGCGCAGGACAACCACAACAGCGTGGTGCTCGCCCGTTCCGGCGCGGGCAAGAGCTACTTCGTCAAGCTGGAAGTGCTGCGCAACCTGTACCAGGGCACGCACGTCGCGGTCGTCGACCCGGAGGACGAGTACACCCCGCTGGTCGAGCACGTCGGCGGCTCCGTTGTGCAGCTCGGCCGGCCCGGCGTACGGGTCAATCCGCTCGAACTGCCCGCCGACAACCGGCCGGACACGCTGACCCGCCGCGGCCTGTTCCTGCACATCCTGATCTCGGTCATGCTCGGTGCAGCGCCTGCACCGGCCGAACGAGCCGCCCTCGACCGGGCCATCATCACCACCTACAGCCAAGCGGGCATCAACGCCGACCCGGCAACCTGGAACAGGCCCGCGCCGCTGCTGCGCGACCTCACCGCAGTCCTGGCCGCGGACACCGATCCGGCGGGCGCGCAGCTCGCGGCACGGCTGGCCCCGTGGACCACGGGCAACTTCGCGGCGCTGTTCGACGGGCCGAGCACCGTCACCCCGGCCGCCCACCTGGTGGTGTGGTCGCTGCGGCACCTCCCCGACGAGCTGCGCACCGTAGGAACACTGCTGGCGCTCGACGCGATCTGGTCGGGCATCGACGCTCCAGGCACCGGCACGCACCGGCGGCGACAACTGGTCGTGGTCGACGAGGCGTGGCTGCTGATGCGCGACGGCGAAGGCGCCCGGTTCCTGTTCCGCATGGCCAAGGCCGCCCGTAAACGCTCGGCAGGCCTGTGCGTGGTCACCCAGGACGCGGCCGATGTGCTGGCAACCGACCTCGGTCTGGCGGTCGTCTCCAACGCGGCGACCCAGGTGCTGATGCGCCAGTCCACGCAGTCCATCGACGCCGTCACCGAAGCGTTCAACCTAACAGCGGGGGAGGCGCGGCTCTTGCTCGCGGCGCCACGCGGGGAAGGCCTGCTCGTCGCGGGACGATCGCGGATCCCGTTTCGCAGTGTCGGGTCCGCGGCCGAGCACCGAATCGCGATCACCGGACTCGGGGAGGCACCGTGACCAGCCCACCCACCTGGCCGATAGACCTCGCGCAATGGATTCTCGCCCGGCCCTGGCTCGGCGTCATCGTCGCCGCCGCGATCGTCGGGTGCGTGTTCGGCAACGACCAGCTCCTCGCCTGGCGGCATCGCCGGTTCACCACCGGCGCACGGTGGGTGACCATCGCGGCCCCGCCGGAGGTCACCGCCGAGGCAGCCGCCGCGTTCTGGACCACCCTGGCCGGGGTGCTGACACCATCGGTGTGGCGGCGCCGGGTGTTCGGCTATCCGCATGTCGGGTGGGAGTACACCTGGACCGGTCGGGCCTTGGCGATCCGGGTGTGGGTGCCCGGCACGGTGCCGCCCGGTGCGGTCGAAGCCGCTGTCCGGGCCGCCTGGCCCGCCGCCACCACGAGCACCGAGGACGCGCACGCGCCGATACCCGCCCGGGTGGGGGAGCAGCTCGGTGGGGCGCATTGGCCGCAGCACGCCGACGTGCTGCCATTGCGCGCCGAGCACGACACCGACCCGCTACGGGCGCTGTTCGCCGCCGGAGCCGAGGTCCGGCACCGCGAACACGCCTGCGTCCAGGTACTGGCTCGCCCGGCACCGGCCCGCCGGGTCCGCAGCGCACGCCGGTTAGCCGCGACCGCGAGCAACCATCCACACGGACGGCCCGACCTGGCCACCAGGGCGGTGTCCGGCACGGCGCGGCTGGCGATCGAGCCGCTGCTGTGGCTGATCGAGGTGTTCCTGCCTGGCCCGTCCCGGCCCCGCAGCCCGGCCACCGCCACGGCGGCACGCGCGGTCGAACGGGACCCTGTCGCCGGCGCCGACGCCCGCACGGTCGTGGACAAGGCCGTACGGGTGCCGCACTTCGAAATCGCGATCCGGTTCGCCGTAGCCACCGACGCGGCCAAGACTCCACCCAGCGAAGAGCGGGCCGAACAGATCCGGCAACGGCTCGCCGGGCTCGGGCACACGATCGCCTCGGCCGCGGCCGCGTACACCGGCCCGAACCGGCTGCGGCGGATGAAGATGCCGCAGCCGGTCGCCACGCTCGCCGGGCGCCGGTTGCGGCGCGGGTTCCTGGCCACTGTGCCGGAGCTCGCCGCGCTCGCGGCACTGCCGCAGGACCTGGCGGTGCCGGGCCTGGACCGCGCCCGGGCCAAGGCGATGCCGGCGCCGGTACAGGTGCCGTCCGGCGGCCGCGGCGTGAAGGTGCTGGGCCGTTCGCAGATCGGCAACCACAGCGTCGGGTTGCGCGTGGCCGACGCCCGCCAGCATATGCACGTGGTCGGCAAGACCGGCGTCGGCAAGTCCACGCTGCTGCTGAACATGATCCTCGGCGACATCAAAGCCGGACGCGGAACCGTGGTCATCGACCCGCGCGGGGATCTGATCACCGACATCCTCGACCGGCTGCCCGCCTCGTACGCCGACAAGATCGTGATCATCGACCCGGACCAGGAGAACCCGGCTTGCTTCAACCCGCTCGACGACCAGGGTGACCCGCACCTGGCGGTGGACAACCTCGTCGGGATCTTCGCGAAGATCTTCCAAGGGCAGTGGGGACCACGCATGGACGACACCATGCGCGTCGCCTGCCTGACCCTGATGCGGCACGCGAAACCCACGCTCAGTCTGGTGCCGTCGCTGCTGCAGGACCGGCAGTTCCGCGGCCGGTTCACCCACGGCCTGGACGACCCGGACGGCCTCGGCGGGTTCTGGCTCTGGTACGACGGCATCAACGAGCAGTTCCGCGGCCAGGTCATCGCACCCGTCCTCGCCCGCCTGCGCGCATTTCTGCTGCGTGACTTCGTCAAGAGCGTCATCGGCAACGCGCACAGCTCGTTCGACATGGGACGCGTGCTCGACGGCGGCGTCCTGCTGTGTCGGCTACCGAAGGGCATCCTCGGCGAAGAGACGAGCCGGATCCTCGGCTCGATGATCGTCGCCCGAGTGTGGCAGGCCGCCATCGCCCGCGCTGCGATCCTCGAGGACGAGCGCAAAGACGCCACCTTGTTTGTGGATGAGTGCCACAACTTCCTCACGCTGCCGGGCAGCATCGGGGACATGCTGGCTGAGGCGCGCGGGTTCCGGCTCGGCCTGGTCCTGGCGCACCAGGACCTCGCACAGCTGCCGAAAGATATCGCTGCGGCGCTGTCGGCCAACGCCCGGTCGAAGGTGTTCTTCAACGTCGACCCGGCCGATGCCCGGGAGCTGTCACGGCACACCAAACCGGAACTGGACGAGCATGATCTCGCCCATCTCGACGTCTACACCGCCACCGCTCGGCTGCTGGTCGGCAACCGGGAGCTGCCGGCGTTCACCTTCCTCACCAACCCGCCGGCACCGGCGGACGGGGAGCCGACCACGATCCGCCGCGCGTGTGCCGCAGCGAACGTCGCGGGCGAAGGCGAGCCGCCGATGCAGCGGCTCGCCCGGAAGGCGATGAAACGGCGCATGACCGAGCGGGACAGCTGATCCAGGCGTACGTGTGCGGGCTCGCTTGGGTGCGGCGCTGGGGGCTCGCTTGACGGCGTCTGCGAAACGAGCCGCCAAGCGAGCCTGCCGCGCGCCGGCTGTCAGGTCCCTGAGCTGGCCGGACCGGCCCGATGGGCCGATCACAACCAAGATCCAGATGCCCAGACTCCCTATCGGGTCTCTCTCCACCGGGGGTGATGTCCATGCCGCTTTCGCGTACGGCCAGCCTGCTGGCCATCTATCCGCACATCACCCGTCGTGATCGTCATCTGCTCCAGCTCCTCGACGATCACCAGGTTCTGACCACCGGTCAGATCCATCGGGTGCTGTTCCGAGCCCGCCGAACCTGCCAGCTGCGGCTCAACGAGCTGGCGGCGCTGGACCTGCTGGAGAGGTTCCGGTTTTTCCGCGACGGCGGCGGCACCCAGCCGTGGCACTGGACGCTCGGCTACAACGGGCAGCGATTCCAGGCCGCCGCCCACCAGCGGCCCGAGCCCACCCTGCGCGCCAGCCGCCAGACCGTGCAGCGGCTATCGGCGAACCCTCGGCTGAACCACCTCATCCTGACCAACGAGTTCTTCGTCCGGCTTACCGAGCACACCCGTCGGCATCCCGAAGCTCGGCTGGACCGATGGTGGTCCGAGACGACCGCCACCCGGCAGTACCGGGTCATCACCCCGGACGGGCATGGCCTGTGGAGCATCGCCGACACGACCGTCGGCTTCTTCCTGGAGGCCGACACCGGCACCGAACCGCTGAGCCGGGTGATGGCCAAGCTGGACAAGTACGCCAAGCTCACCAATCAGGGCGGCCCGCGTTATCCGGTGCTGTTCTGGGTCGGCAGCGAATCGCGTGAGGACCATCTCCACCGGCACCTACGCGCCCGGCGCAGCGCGGTTCCCGTCGCGACCGCCACCCACGACAGCGATCCCGCCGAAACGGTGTGGCTCCCCGGCGGCGCCACCAGCCGAATCCGGCTCTTCCAGCTGCCCAGCGACCACGGTCAACCGGTAGCGGGTAACCCGACGTTCGGCGACGAGGCTTCCGCGCGCTCTGACCGGACCTGACAGCCCGAAGCGTCTACCTGTCAGCGCAGGCCAGAGGGCTGATCGCGATTCCTGACAGCGGTGGTGCTGTCAGGTCGTGAAGCTACGGTGCAGCTTCCTTCTCTTCTTTGTTCGCACCGCCGCCCGTCTGGCTCCTTGCGGGATCTGCCCGCGCCCGCCGTGATCACCCACAGCCCACCTTCAGGTCGGCCCGTGATTCACGCCCGGCGCCTCATCGGCAGCTTCCCCGGTCCAGACGCCGCGATCCGGTGGTTCCAAACGCACACCCCATTCATCGCTTCGCGAAGGGAGCACCCTGTCATGCCCAAGTCCACGAACTCGTCCGACCAGATCGTCACCGTCTGCTTCAACCCCGGTGAAGACGCCGACTGGTTCGCCGCCTCCGAGAAGGTCAACGACCTCATGCAGGCCAACGGCACCCCCGCCCGCCGCTTCCGCGTCCGCCACCGCACGCTGATCGGCTGGCTGACCCGCTTCTTCGGCTACTACCTGCTCGACGCCGCACGCCGCTTCGGCGCGGTCACCCTGGCCGCCGGCGGCCGCAAGAGCCGCCTCGATCTGCCCGGCATGGCGACCATTGCCGCGAACCAGGCCGTCGCCCGGTGGCGCGCCTGGAACCTGCACATTGCCGCCACCACTCCGAATGCCCGCGTCTGGGAGGACTACCTCGCCCAGCACCACAACGACCCGGCCAAACTGTCCCTCGCCGAAGCCCGTCGCCGCTTCGAGCAACAACCTCGGGTCCTCGCGATGCTCGCCTACGACGGCGGCCACACCTTCGACCCGTACGAGCTGTCGGTCTACCAGGCCGGTGAGGCCACCTACGCCGGGCTCTACTGGCGCGTCGCGCTCATCGGCGACGCGCTGATCACCACCGACGGCCGCCTGCTGAAGCCCGCCAGCGACACGCTCGCGGACCGGTTCCGATTCCTCAACGAGGCGTGCGGCTACCTGCGCCGCCTCAACACCCACGCCCGGCTGTGCGCTGTCGCCATCGCATAACGGACCCCCGACTTCGAGGACCGGACGCAGCCCGCTGCGTCCGGTCCTCAGCCTGTCCGCCGCTGGCCGAGACAGGAGCATCACCGCCCGGCGCACTCCGCGCCGGGTCCAACCCCTGTTCCCGAGGAGGAACCTGTGGAAATCCAATCCCTATCACCCGCAACCCAAGCCGTACTGCGAGCTGTCGCCGAACTCGAACAGGCCAACGCCCACGAACTGGCCGAGAAGTCCGGCAAAGCCCGGTCGACCACCGACCGGGCAATCAAGACCCTGGCCGACGCGGGTCTGATCGTCGCCGTCGACCCCGAAGCCGACTCGGACGACGGCACACCGACCCGGTGGGCACTCAGCGAAGCCACCGCCGACCAGCTGAGCCCGTCCGACTTCACCGACGAACCGATCGCCGGCCCGGACGAAACCGAAATCGACGGCACCGGCGACGAGCCCAACTCCGCGGACATCGGCCAAGCCGAGCCCAACGACCACCCGGCCGACGCTACGGAGGAGGACACCACTACCGACCACACCGATCACGGACAACAACCCCAGGCCGCCGTGCGGAACGAGACAGTCGGCGCCGTCCGGCAGACACGTCCCGCGGACCGCAAGGTGATGGCCATCAAGGGCGTCCTCGCGGAGTTCGGTGACGAGGGCGCGACCCTCGACCAGATCGTGGCGGAGAGCGGGATCAGCCACCCGACCACCAGCCGGCTGCTCGCCGCGATGGAGCAGGCCGACGCCGCCCGCCGCCTACCGGGGGCCAGCGGACGATGGATCACCGGACCGACGAAGGCCAGCGAGGTCGACCCGGATCCCAAGCCGCCGCGCTGCCCGCTGTGCACCCAGATCATCCGCGGTGCCACCACCATGCCGAACGTCATCGCGACGATCCAAACGCTCGTCCACCCGGACGGCAACCTGCTCCTGGTCGGCCCGGACGGCCAAGTCCACACCGTGGCTCTCCCCAAGGGCACACCCCTGCCCACGTCCCGCACGCCGGACACCGTGACCCGCCCCAACGACGGACCCGCCAACTCCGACGGCAGCCAACCGCTCGGCCGCGGCGACCTGGAGCGGCTCACCTTGGCCGTCCTGGAAGCCAACCCGGGCAAGCCGCTGACCCCGCAGGACATCGCCACCGTGATCGGCACCCAACTCGGCCGCACTGTCAGCTCCGGCGCAGTCCGCAACAACTGCACCAAGCTCGGAGCCGCCGGCCGCATCCTGCTGGTCTCCGAGAGCCCGCTGACGTTCGTCTTCCCGGCACCGGAAGCCAGCACCGCGACCGACGGCGCCGAACCGCACGACGCGGGCCAAGACGGCAGCGTCGCCCAGACCGCCGGCGACGTCGAGCAGACCTGACCGAAGTCCCGCCCGAGCGCCACCCCGCTCATCCACGGCGGACACCACAACCGCCGAAGTCATCCCATCCACCCCGTGCCTGGGGAACACCGCGTACCCGGGCACGACCGGGCAGACATGTGCGCGATGTTCCCCAGGCCACCACATCGAGGGACAACCATGAATCACCCCGAACGCCTCGACCTGAACCACCCCGCCGACCTGGCCGCCATCGTGCCCTACCTCCTCGGCTACCACCCCCGGAACCAACTCGCCATCCTCGCGCTGCGCGGCACCTCAGTCCTCTTCGCCGCCGCCACACCGCTGCCGTACTCGGACCCCAGCGAAGACGGCACCGCGGTCGCCGTCCGCATCGCGGCACACGGGCCGGAGCGCGTCCTGCTCATCGGCTACGGCGACCACGAAACGGTCACCATCGCCGTCACCCACACCACCGACGCGTTCACCATCCTCGGTGTCACCGTCCCGGTCGCCTTGCGCGTCCACGACGACCGGCTCTGGCATCTCGCCTGTGGCAGCCCGGAACACCAGAGCAGCGGCATCCCGTTCGACCCGAGCACCACCGCGGCGGCCGCCCGCGCCACCTACCTCGGGCTGACCGCAGCCCAAGACATCGACACGCTCGCCACGAGGCTCGGCCCGATCACCGGAGCCGAACGCGACGCCATGAACAGCGCGCTTGCCGCAGCGCGACAGCACCTCGACGAGCTCGCCGCTGGCACCACCGGAGTGGTCCGATCGAGGCTTCGTAGCCTCCTCGACGACCTCCTCCACGAAGCGCTCAGCACCTATCGACAGCATGATCGGCTTCCCGACGACCGCGCAGCCCTCCTGCTCACCCTGCTGACCGTCGCCTCCCTCCGCGACGACGTGCTGGAACAGGTCCACGGCAACGACGTCGACATCGACCTCTGGACAGACCTGACCCGTCGAGCCGACCCCGATCGCACCGCAGCCCCAGCCACCCTGCTGTCACTCGCCGCCCTGCAACGCGGCAGCGGCGTACTCGCCCGCCTCGCCATCGAGCGAGCCCGAGAAGCCGACCCCAATGACTCGCTGATCCAGACGGTCGTTGACGCCATCGCCTGCGGCATAGACCCGGCGGTCGTCCACCGCCTGCTGCACGAGTGACGCCGTCCTCCAACAGGGATCCCGTCTCCCTTCATCAGCCCGCGCCCTACTCGCGGACACCCTCATCGCCTGGGAGGACTTCCATGACCAACCTGCCGCCGTGGCAGCGCTCCTGCGACTGCCGCTGCATAGCGCACCACCAATTGCAGCGCACCAGCTACGACGATCCCGACTGCGCTTGCACCATTACCTGCGCCACCCAGCCCACAACCCTGCTCGCTGAGCAGTGGGGCTGCGCCCTGTTCCTCGACAAGAACGGCGATCTCTGGGCTGTCACCCACCTGGCCAACAGCGCCTGGGACTGGCAGCACGCCGCGCAGATCGACACCCGTGACCTGTACGACACCCACGTGACCATCGAGCACCTGCTCCGACTCACCAACCACGTGCTCGGCACCAACCCCCGCTGAATCAACCACAACGTGGGCCGTCCGAACGGGCGGCCCACGCCCTTTCTGTGTTTCACGAGCGAGCTGGGAGGCCGTCATGATCAAGGTCGCCATCGGCGCCGTCGGGCTTGTCATCATCGTCTGTCTCGGCCTGCCCATGGTGCTGCTCTCGACCGTCATAGGTACCGACCCCGGCCAGTGTGCTGTCACCGGCCGGCCGGCCGCGAGCTCCACCCAGCAACCGTCCGGCGCCGCAAGCTGGGACACCGAACAGCTCTCCATCGCCGAGACCATCATCGAGGTCGGCCGGATCAAAGGCGTACCGCGTTGGGGTTGGACCATCGCCCTGGCCGTCGCCATGCAGGAATCCGGCTTACGGAACTTGCCCCATCTCGGCGAGCGCAACGACCGCGACTCGATCGGCGTGTTCCAGCAGCGCCCCAGCCAGGGCTGGGGCACTCCGGAACAACTGGCTCAACCGGCCTACCAAGCCGGCAAGTTCTACGAGAAGCTGCTGGCCATTCCAGGCTGGGAGGCCATGCCTCTGACCCGAGCCGCGCAGGCCGTCCAAGTCTCGGCATACCCGGACGCGTACGCGAAGTGGACCGACGAAGCGCTCCGCCTGGTTGAGCTTGAGAGCGGCGACGCCGTGCTCGACTGCTGGGACGGAGCCAGCGCAATCGCGGTGCCGGCCCCACGTAACCCCGACGGCTCATGGCCGCACGAGAACTGCAGCATCGTGCCCGATCCGACCACCGGCGCGGGCTGCCTGACTCCCCGCACGCTGCATCTCGTCCAACAAGCCACCGCCGCCGGCTTCCCGGACCCCCGCTGCTTCCGTGTCGATGACCACGGCGAACACCCGAAGGGTCAGGCCTGCGACTGGATGATGACCGCTGGCGGCGAAGCCACCGGAGGCCAGAAGGAGATGGGGGACGCGATGGCGGCCTGGGCGGTCACCAACGCCGGCGCACTCGGCATCCGCTACGTCATCTGGTTCCGCATGATCTGGACCGACGACGGCCGCGGCTGGCACGCCTACAACAACCCCTGGGGCGGGGACGACGCCTCCGGCTGGCACACGAACCACGTGCACATTTCGGTCGAATAAAACGTTGACATTTTCATCTGATAGTGGATTCGCGTCGTTAGACCAACCGCTACGACTGCCGCCGGCTTCGCCGGTGACCAACTGGACACGCCATTGATTCTGGCCGGCTTTATGTACCGGTCGCACAAGGTCGCAAGGATTCCCGCGGAGCGGTGAGGCCTCGCTGGCCCGGGCCAACTCCGCAGTGGCGTGGCAGGTCGCAGAACGTGCGGTGAGCAGGCCCCGAACGACGCGCGCGACCACCCGTGGTGGCGCCCGCCGCCCGGACCCTGTCCGGGGCGCGGCTACCGGAGCTGGGTGGATACCGGCTGCAGGCGGAAAACACACTGCACCACGTTGAACTCGCCGACAGTGGCAACGAATCGAAACCTATCGCCTTCGCCGACGGCGCTCGGGATCGGGTCGCCGGTCAGGTTCAAGTCGCGGACGTTGACATCCTCGTACTTGAGGTTCGGTCCGATCGTGGTCTTCGGACCCTTGTTCCCCGGGCCGATCAGGAGGTCGAAGCGGGTCGTGTCGTCGCTAAAGCTCGCCTTGTCCCGGATCGAGCCGTTGAACGAGATCGTCCGGCCGGCGTACTCGGCGGCGAAGTCCACGTTCTCAATCCCGCACGGGTCCGCTTTCAGCAGCTTCGCGAGATCAGGGCTGTTCTTCGTCGTGAGTACCGTGGCCGCCGGCGCCCTGGAGGTCACCGGTACCGCTTCGGACGGCTCGGCCTGCGCCGGAGACGGGCTCTGCGAAGCCGCGGTCGTACCGTTGGCCGCACCTGTCGCTGCCGGGCCCGCTTCGACAGCGGTGTTGTTGTCCGGGTCCTCGAGCGCCGCGCCTATCGCGATGGCCGCGACCAGGACCACGGCTACACCCGCGCCGGCCACGATCAGCAGGCGCGGAACCGGCTTCTTCGGCCGCCGGAATGTGAGAGTGGTCAGGAGCGTGCCTGTGTCCTGTGAGACGAGTTCCCAGCCGTCCTGCTCCCTCCGGGAGATCGCGCTCCTCTCGGTGCCCCGCAGCGTCTTCACCGTCTCGACCTCGTACTTGACCTCGTCGGTCATTTGCTGCCCCGCCCCCAGAAGAACCGTCGATCAACAGGACTCGGAGTATATGAACGATGATCAACAAGTAATCGTCGGTGACCGCCATGTGGTCGGCCCCCGATGAGCGCCGGGCATTAAGGCCGGTGCAGGTGACGCCTGTGCGCGGCCGGGCACGGTCCGGCACGATTAGGTCATGATCGTGTTGTTCGACGCTGACGTGCCGGTGCACTACGGGTTCATGTTCCTGACCTGCGGTGACGAGTCCCCGGACCTGGGTGACACGTGGGCGGGTCAGCAGAACGGGCTCGCTGGCGCCGGGACCCCCGGCGTCCTGTCGATGATCACCGGGTTGCACACCGGGCGGGTGCCGCTGCGTATCGAGTGGCACGCCACGGCACCGGAACCCGGCCCCGGCTGGGAGGAGATCGTCGACGTGCCGTTCAGCCCGCCGTCGGTGGACATGTGCGTCCAGTCGTTCCAGGACTCGTTCGAAATCCGGCTACCCGACACCGGCCCGCTGCGCGCGCGGTACTGCGCCGCCGGGATGGACGCCGCCCGGGACGCTGACACCGTCATGTCCGAGGAGCCGACCGTGGACCGGTATCTGCTGCAGCTGTGGCCCGACGAGGAGGCGACGGAGACGATCGTGCGGCAGACCAGCGCCATCGCCGCGTACTGGCACGGTGTCGCCCGGGAAACACCACCGGCGGCCGAGCACACCGGCGACACCGGTGAGAACGGCGACGACGATCAGGACGATTGGGGCGACGGCGGTCAGGAAGACTGGTACGACGCTTGGGCGTGGGGTGACCGGCCGCCGTCGGATCGGCTGCGGCAGCTGCGCGGGAACGTGCTGGGTGTGGCCCGGGATCATCGGGACCTGCTGGACGTCTTCGACGGATGGGATCCCACGGTGCAGCGGGCCGCGGCCCGGTGGCTGGCCCGCCGAGCTTTCGAAATCGCCGGGATGGACGACATCGGCTGGATCCGTCCGGCGCTGACCGCCATGGACCGCGGTGAGCCGCTACCGGAACCGTTCACTTCCCCGGAAGCGGTGTTCCCGCTGCTGTGGACCGGGTTCAACGGATCCGGTCCGGTGCCGTTCGATGCGTCGCCAGGGGCCATGCACCGGCCGTCGTTTGCCGTTCCGGCAATCTTCGCCGCAGTGAACGACGATCCGCTGGAGGCGATCGTCGACGCGTTCAGCCACGCGGAGGCGACCTGCGACGGTCAGGCACACGACCTGCTCACCGGCCTTCGCAGCCGGTTTCCATTCCCGGACTGAGCGGCGACCACCCGGCCGAGTGCTGTCGCGGTGCCCGGCCGGTCCGTGACGACATGTCGCTGGGCCTGCTGGCCCGCAAACGGTCCCCGGGCATGAGCCACGCCGGGATCCAGACTGTGGTCATCGGGGTACCGCTGTCCGCGGTGACCTTCTCCGGCCTGTAGATGTTCGTGTGCGGCAGCAGGCGGCTCATCACCGTCCGCCTGATCGGCGGCGGTGTAGGGCTCCGCCAAGGTTGCCGGAGCCTCGCTCCAACGCGTCCAAGGCTTGACGAAGGGTTGGCTCGGGGCGCAGCCGAGCATCGGACAGCACGGCCGCTATTCGCCAGCTCCGAGAATGGCCCTCCGCCACTCACCAGTAAAGTTCGTGTGCACCGATTTGCCGAGTTGAGTGCGCTCGATTAGCCAGGCGAGAGTGCCCCCGTAGAATGCTGTGCACGTTGCGCTCACGCCTATTACGCAATCACCTTTGTTCGCACGAAGGTTCGTTTCCTGCAGCCGGCTCCGCCGGGCTCGTGTACGAACAGCTCCACCTCAAGTCTGCGGCGAGGGTCAACGTCACGGGCAAGGTCGTCGGTTCCTAGCTCGGTCGGCTGATGAACGCGGTGCGTAGCCGATCAACTGCGGCTCCAAGCATGCGCCGTATGGCAATCGCCTCTTCAAGCGTTAGCTCCTGGCCAACCTTCTCCCATGCCTCGTATATGCTCGGAGCGGCGCGTTCTCCGTCGTCAGTTTGGACCGCGACCCGGACCAACTCAACAAAAAACGGCCCTAAGCCCTCACGTTGATCCATCGAACTCCAGTGCCAAATGCTCCGAAGGCTTGAACCATGTCGCCGTTCCATTATGTAATCCTCAACGACTCGGCGCCATCCAGCCAAAGAGCCTAGGCGAAGCAGAGTCAAAGAGAGTGCTTCAGTCCAGACGGTTTCGTTCGCAGCTAGCGCGGCCTCCAACTCCGCCTTTGCCTGGGCCGGGACGAGATGGCTCCACTCCCACAATAGGCCGGAGTCTCCGGTCGTGATCGCCTCACGTGCGAGTGTTTCCATTGCCAATGGATCCTTCGCTGCGGCACGTGCCCATCCTTCCCGGACCGCGACTTCAATTCGGTGGTGATATAGATGTCGGGTTCCGACATTACCATTGCGTAGATGACCATAGCACTTGATCAAGCGCTGTAGAGCCCGTTCATCCCCCAGCATCGCGTCGGTCGAATAGTCGTGGACATGCTGCACTACTCGCTTTCGGCCACTCGGAGAAAGACATGCCAGCACTCCTTCCGGAAGCATCGGCGGCCAGTCATCATCAACAACGCAGTACGGCCAGCCTTGGCACTTTTTCAAGTGCGCCTTCAAGAGAGTCTCTATCCACGGCTTCGCTGCAGCCGGCTCCAGGTCGACGAGCGCGAGGAGCCTCCGATCTAGGAGCCTTCTCGGAGGATGTTCGGAGAGCAAATCGGCGAGCTCCGCACCGGAAAGGATTTGTCCGAGCCTGTCCCCAAACAGCTCTCTAATAAACCACGGTTCCTGGCGGGCATCCGTCAGGTAGGCATCGTGCCATTCTGTCGATGTCCAATCCTTCACTGCCTCTTCTAGGAGCCTGCCTCCGACTACGTCCCAGTTCCACCAGTAATCCCACCGTCTTTCAGATCCGGTGAATCTGTAACTTCGCATCATTGATTGATGGTTGGAAGCCAGGGTACTGAACAACTGCGAACTACCAGGCACCGCCGAGTCGTCATCCGCGAACAGTCTGTGCCGCATCACATCTCGCGAGATGCCAATCGCAAGATCCCGGTCACCGATCTCGGACATGACGCATAGAGCCTTAAACTGAAGCGGGAAGAGTGGATTTCGAATCAGTCGCTCAACTAGCCGGATGATCGTGTTACGTCGCGCATCCACTGCGACCGCGAGGCAAATTTCTATAAGCGCCACGATACAGTCCGAGTGAACCTTGCCCTGATAGTACATATATCCTAACACGAACGCTTCCCATGCCTCGGCTCCGGCGACAAAGGGAAAGAACCGCAGAAGCGGCTCCGAGAGCTCACCTTCGTCGCCTTCCTCATCTAGATCAGAGACTGGTAGTCCGTCGAGCAAAAGATCTCGGATCAGCAACAGTTCTTGGAATATCTCTGTCCCACCATTGTCGTTTTCGATTCGGGCCAGGATGCGCACCAGGTCGCTACGCACTTGAGGCGTTACCAGGTTGTCATCCCAGACACTGGCTAGGAAGTCTTCGTGGAACTCGCCGCCGATATTGTCCTCGGTGGGAAAGTGCTGCGCATCGGGCGTCAGAAAGATCAGGCCGGACACGATTTCGATGCCGTCTTCTGATCTCAGCATTAGAGGTCTCAAAGCCGCTAGATCAGACTCCCATAGCTGCTCGAATCCTCGCGTTAATTCGGTGAGTAGGCCCTCAAGCAGAGAAACGTCCGCGCCTTGCCGATTTCGAAGCGCGGCCGCAACACCAGCAACCACGCGCAGGACCAGCGGGTGGCGCCGTTCAGATGCAAGGGCTGTCAGGCGCCGCGACAACTCCGGATCCCATGCGTACTCGTCGAAATGCGGATGGATCTCTTGGGAATCGTCGAACGGTTGCTCGATCATAACGGCGTACGCGTTGTCGGCGTCGCCAACGCTGAGAAGCGCCTCGACGTGATAGGGTAGATAAAATGTTCGCGCGGGCCATGAGAGTCCGGCTCCACCGCGTCGCCTTAGTTCCAAGGCGATGGCATTTGACAGCCGGTATGCCGGCGGAAGTGTTTCGACGACTCGAAGGTCGGCAAGATCCTCGTAGTCTATCTCTGTCAACGTGCGAGCAGCGCGGTCAAGCGTCAGGTTATCGACGTGGCATAAGTGCTCTTCGATGCCCTCAAGGAGTACGTGGCTATCGTTTCCTAGCGCTCCATGCTTCCGGGACAATAGGAAATTCTGCAGCAACTCCTGAGCAACGGGATTCTGCTCGACCATTGCCTCTCTAAACTGAAACTGGTCGGAGAGCATGGTCGCGCGGTACTGCTCAGGGAACACGTCGCCGCCGGAGCGTGCGATAGTGTCAAGTACCGAGTTGCGAAGCCCGAACGCCTCTATCCATCCGGCCGAAGCTATCGCAAGTAGGCGGCGCATTGCGGGCTTCGACCGCGCAGGCGACTGTAAGTAGCTAGCGCAGCGGACTGCGAGCTGATCAATAACGGCGAGTGGATCCTCTTGCCCGTCGACTTCGAGTGCCTCAAAAAGCGCCGACGAATCGCTAACACGTCCCGCATAGAAGACGGTCACATCTTGCCAAGTAGAGTCGTGCCACCAGCGGTCCCTTAGCCATGCAATTGCCTGCTCGCACGGGAACGACCGAAACAGGTGATGCGCGACAAGCCAGGTTCCCAATGACGGATGGCTCCAGCGCACGTTCCGCGATGCCTTCGCGTCGACGCCGTGCAGCACCGTCGAGCACGCGACAATTTCAGCGTCTAGCTCCTCCACACGGGACACGTCCCGCGCCAGGTAGCTTCGCCGCAATTGATCGCGCACCGCACCTGCCGTTGCCGACCGACTGTCATGTGCGGATGTAAGGAAAAAGGCGATCTCCGCGAGGATATCTAGACGCGTATCCAGCACCAGCTCTTGCTCTACTAGCAGTTCGTCCTTCCATTCGTGTCGCAGGAGCCGCCGCAGGACTTCGTGGTACAGAGCATCGACAGACGGAAGCTCGTGGCTTTCACTCCTTGTCTCGGTGTGTAGCTCCCTTGCCACTGCGAACGCAAAGCTGGACAACAATGGATTGAACATGATCGACGGTGGAATGGATGCGGCCAGAGCGCTAGTGCCCGATTTGGACCGCTCCCTAATACTCGAATGGATTGTCGGTGCGCGACGTACTAAGTCAACCCATTTTGGCCCGGCCACGGAACCAAGCCACGCCTGGCCGAGCGTCTCCAGCTCGTCGGGTCCTAGCGGCGGGATACTACGAATGTGGTCGTCCGAGCCACCGTGCTCGGATAGCCCGCGAAGAAGCGATTCATATCGGGATTCATGCCGCGCGGTAATTAATAGTCTAGTATTAGCCCTGGCGCGGAAAGCGTCGATTACTGGCAGGAGATGACGTCGCGTATTTCGCTCCCCTGCTTCATCCAGCGCATCGATCGCAACTACGAAATCAACCTCAGTTGAATGGAGCGCCGACAGGAGATGCTGCACGAGGAAATGGCGATCAGCAGGGGACAAAGTCGCACTGGTTTTGTCGATGCACTCCTCAATTGTGAGCAGAGACGCATCATGCTCGTGTAACCCGGGAGACGGCGCGACGAGCACGGTCAGGTCACGGTATTCCAGCCTCATGGCGAGGTCACCCGCATGGACTGGTATCGGAATTATGAGCCGTTCTCCCGAGCCAAGGGCGCGGATTGCATCTTTCGCCAGTTGCGTGGTTTGTTCGCGCATCCAGCATGTCTTCCCGGAGCCCGTCTCACCAACGACGACTGTCACCGGCTGGACGCCCACCGTGCGTAGGATATCCCGAGTTATGTTTGGCGGTCCAGCAAGAATCCGTACCCACGTCGGCCGCTGGCCGTACATGGCCACAACTTGCTCAAGCCACGCTTGCACGACACGCTGCGCTCTGGCCTCGCCTCCTTGCTCCAAGACTTTCGCGTTGGTGACCGATTCGGAAATGGCTGCCAATTCTGCCGATGCTTTGGCCGCACGACGGACGCCTGTGCGTTGCTGTCCCACTTCCTGCAGCATCTGGAAGTAACTCGCTCGCCACTTGGCGAGGTCGGGCTCGAGGTTTCGGCCGGCATAGCGATGGCAAACTTGCACAAGCGTCGCGACTAGTTCCCACTTTGGCATCGATGTGCCCGCAAGAGCGGCCCCGATTGTTGACCTCGGATAGGGCTGGCCTGCGTCCGCAGTGAGTCGAACCAACCTGCGCACTGATGGACTACCGCATCCGGCCTGCATCTGCCGTAGCTCCGCAGCGAATCGCGCTACCGGTCCTGGTAGTCCCGCCTCGGTGTCGCGGCTGCTGTTAGCCGACATGATCGCGCGCTGCTGCAGGGATCAGCGACAACCAACTGGGCTGACTGTCCGGGATCTGTCCCGAAAGATCGCGGGACACGTGCCCGGACACCCACCCTGGAACCCGTTGCTCTCCAAATCCCCAAGGAGGAATCGCGGTGATATCGACGTTGGTTTCGATTGCCGAAGAAATTTGGCGAGGCCTGCCTGAAATCACGACGGCGCTACGCTTCTGCACCGCTCTCGTGGGCTTCGTCATGGCTATCTCGCTTGTCGCGCGTCGTGTGCGCCGGCGCCGGCGGCCGCGGCCGCGGCCGCGGCGCTGAACGATTGTGACCAGCGCTGGCCCATGATCGCAATGGCGCTCAGTCGGCACGGCACGACCTAACCCTAGTCGCGAAGGTCCGCGGTCGAGGCAACGGCCGCGGACCCAGCGGAATGCGAAACGCTCTATGGCTCGGGGCGTGCGTCCGTGGGGCAGCCGAAGGCAGCCGGCGCGGCACTCCGCGGTCGGTCGACCTGGGCGTCGGTTCCGGTTGGCCGTCGAGCCCTGCGCGAGTTCGGCGACAACGCGGGCAGGTCAGGCGAACAACCCCCGCAGGAGCAACCAATGAGACTTGACCATGCGGTTTACTCGTCTGGTGCCAGCCTCCCAATGGCTTCGAGACGAGATCGAGCCGCCCACCCGCCGCCGAGTTCCGTTTCGAGAGCGGGTGATGACGCCCGAGGCCGTCGGCCTGGGCTACCTGCTCTTGCTCGCCATCGCCGCCGTTCTGCACTTTCGGCAGCCCACCTTCCTGCCGGAATGGCGCCCGCAGGACGTTGGTGACGCGATCGGCCTTGCGTGGCAGGTGCAGGCCTCCCTAGCCGCCATCGGTTTCGCCGGGCTCGCCCTGATCATCCAGCTCGCCACCAATACGCCGGTCGCAGTGCGAAGCAGCCGGGAGGTGCTCTACCGCGGTACCCACTTCAACCTCATGGTGGCCGTCTCCGCCTCGAGCAGCGTCGTGCTCGGCGTCGTGGCCACGTGGTTGCAGAGCGACGGTGGCGCGCTGTTGTGTTTCGCGTTCTGCTTCGTCGGCACGTTGGGCGTGATGGGCCTGTCGTATCTGCGGGCGGCGCGGCTGTTCCTTGATGACCGCCGAGCCCTGGACAAGGCGATGCAGCTGCTATTGCGGAGGCTGGATGACGAGGTCCGCGACCAGCGTACGGCGTCGGACGTCAATCGACTGCTCGCCCAGTTCTTTCCCCAGGCGGGTCCTGTCAGGCGCTCCCGGGCCGTCCCGTCCGGACGGAGGACTTTGCAGCTTGTAACCGTGACGGACACTCGACGGGTTCGTGACTTTGATGCGGCCGAGCTACGGCGGGTGAGCGTGGATCTGCTGCGCGCCGTCAGCGGTGAGCAGTTCCGGGCGGGCGCGGCCGGTACGCCGGCTGCAGCCGCGCCGGAGCCGGCTATCTTGCTGATCCGTCATGGGGTGAATGATGTCGTACAGCCGGGAGAGGCGTTGTTCCATCTCGTCGTCGACGAGGAACTCGAGCCAGACGTCGTGGGCAGATTTGATCAGCGGCTGCGACGATGCGTGAGCTGGGCGCCGGACACGACCGTTGACGACGAACTCGCCGGTCTTAAGGACAGTCTTCTGGTTTCTGCTCACGCGGGCACGTCCGGGGCGCTCGAACGGGGCCTGCGCGTCTACGGCGACCTGTTCAGGCGCATCATGGAGATCGGCGGTGGTCGCCCGGACGACTTCCCGTTCGGCACCTACGGCCCATATTGGCGTGCCATCCATCGCAGTCTTCGCGAGGTCTCGGCGGTCGCAGTCGACAAGCTCGGCGATGTCGGTGTGGTGCTGATCTCCGACAACGCCTATGCCCTGTGTAATGTCGCTTTCGATGCGCACGACATCGGCGCAATGCAGGAGTTTCTCGGCCTGTACCCCGCCTACCTGCGGCAGGTGACCGCGGCGCCCGCCGGGTCCTCGGAGTATCTGCTCGTGTCTTTGCAGAACCTTCTCGACCTGCGGCTGGCAACGCTGACCGAGGATGACTTCGCGCTGCGGCGGTCGGTCGAGATCGTCGCCGCGGGAGCGGTCGCGGACATGCTCAAAGTCTGCGTCGATGCCGGCAACGCCCCGCTTGTCGAGCGCGTCCTTGCGCACTTCCGATATCCCGCGTTGACACGGCGGCTCTCGCGCGAGGGCCGAGAAGCGCGCACAGCCGCGCCGCTCGCTGCGTTGGCCTGGGCCTTCTTCCGGTGGCGACACGATCGGCAGCCGGCGGAGATGAAGGCAGTCAGCCGCGAGCTGCTGAAGGCTTTCACCGGCGAGGACCTTTGGGCCGCGTACGAACGGACCGTCACCTCGTCGGAGATCGACGTTCCCTGGGAGCGCTGGGAAGCCGAGCGAGGGCTCCCGTGGCGGTTCCGTTTCTCGGAGTTCTCCCAGTTTCTCGGCGCCGCTGCCGTCGCGGTCGGCTCGCGGGCCGGCATGGCGGTGCCCGAGCAAGATCCGACTCCCGAGGATGGCGACCGAGCCGCAGTGCTACTGGACGCCTTCCAACTCGCCGACGAACTGTCCGAGCAGTTGGACCTGTCGGCCGCCGGCGGGCAAGAACGACTCCGGGCTTCCCTGAGCGCGCTCGTCGAGCGTCGCAGGAACATCGACGACACCGCTCTGCGCCAGGCGCCGCTCGAAGAGGACCGCGTCAAGCAATTCGCCGCAGGGTTCGGCGAAGCGCTGACGTCAGCCCCCTACCGGCTCTCCGACTTCCTGCTCGCCGACCCCTCGGGCGACGTCACCGTCGACGGGACAAAATTGATCTTCAACAGCCTGGTGCCACGCGGCTACTTCGTGACGAACGACCGGATCAGCGCCGAGCCGGCCGAACTGGGCCGCTCGCTGGCCGCCGGACTGCTCGACAGCGAGAATGCCTACATCGTGAAGACCCTCATCGAGGGTCTCGACCGAACCTCGGCCGACGTGGAAGAGATCGAGAGCCGGCGCGACACGCCCGGTTCCTTGGTTGTCGTCGTCAACGACTACCGGCTCGCAGCCCGGCTGGCCCTAGATTCCGAGGAGGAAGGCCTTTACCTCGACGTCGATGGAGTCGAGAGTTTTTGCCTCGTGTGCGACCTGGCGAGCGCTGCCCGACTCGTGCGCAAGCCTTTCTCAGACGAGCGCACAGGAGAACCCGTGCACGATCTACACGATGTCGCCCTAGCCGTACGCGACTACGAGCAGCCCACCGGACAACCCGTGGCCCATTTGAAGATCGGAACATCCCTCGACTGGTCGGGCACGCCCGGCAGCGGGATCGAGGTGCTCGTTCGAACGCATTGATTTGCCGATGTGAGTGCGCGACCACCGCTAATGACAGGATGCTGCATGACCAATGCATACGAAAGCCTGAACGAGGTGTTGAGACGTCGGCATGGTGCGCCGGACGATGCGGCTGTAAGGTGCCGCCCCGCAGCAACTATCGGCTGCGGACAACGTATGTGAGCTTCCCCTCGTAACGTGGAGACATCGCCTTAAGGGATTGGTGACTGGCGATGGCAGAGACACGACGAAGGTTCGAGCAAGACTTCCGAGATGGTGCGGTGCGGCTGGTCCGGGAGACCGGTAAGCCGATCGCGCAGGTGGCCCGGGATCTGGGGATCAAGGACGGCACCCTGGCGAACTGGGTGAACATAGACCGGCGGCGCCGCCAGGACGGCGCCGACGACGGGCTTGGTGAGGACGAGAAGGCCGAGCTGGCCCGGCTGCGCCGGGAGAACGCCGAGCTGCGGATGCGGTGTGACGTGCTCAAGCGCAGTCTGGCCCTCTGGGTCGAGGACTCGATGGGCCGGTAGCCATGGCCGGGTTCATCGCCGCCCAGAGGGCACAGCACGGCATCCCGTACGCGGTCTCGTGCCGGGCACTCGGTGTGTCACCGGCCTGGCTGTACAAATGGCTGCCCGGCGACACGTCGCTGCGCCGGGCCCGCCGGCAGGCGTTGACCACGCTGGTCGTCACGCTGTTCCACCGGCACAAAGGGCGCTACGGGTCCCCGCGGATCACCGATGATCTACGGGCGATGGGCTGGAAGGTCAGCGTGAACACCATCGCGCAGATCATGGCCGAGCAGCATCTGGTCGCCCGCCCGAAACGCCGCCGCCGGAACCTCACCCAGCCGGACAAGTCCGCGCGCAAGGCACCGGACCTGCTCCACCGCGACTTCACGCCGCCGCCCGAGCCGAACGTGGCGTGGGTCGGCGATCTCACCGAGATCCCCTGCGATGAGGGCAAGTTCTACCTCGCAGCCGTGCTGGATCTGCACTCGCGCCGGGCGGTCGGCTTCGCCATGGGCGCCCACCACGACGCCGCCCTCGCGATCGCCGCGTTGCAGGTCGCGATCGCGGTCCGCGGTGGTGACGTGGCCGGGGTGATCTTCCACTCCGACCAAGGCGGGGAATACACCGGCAACCTGTTCCGCGCGGCGTGCGATCGGGCGAAGGTGCGCCAGTCGATGGGCCGCACCGGCTCCGGGCTGGACAACGCGGTCGCCGAGTCGTTCAACTCGACCCTCGAGTTCGAACTGCTGGCCGACGCCGGCCGCTACGGCACCCGGGCCCAGGCCCGGACCGCGGTCGCCGCCTTCATCGACGAGTACAACCACGAGCGGCGGCACTCGACCGCGGGCCGGCTGCCGCCGGTGGTCTACGAGGCCCGGGTCCGCGCCGAACAGGCGGCTTGAGGATCTGGAGACGGAGGCGGCTACGCCGCCGCTTCCCCACCTATCAAGATCCAAAAACCACAAGATCAAAGTCTCTACGGTTTCAGGGGATTGCCAATGCGGAGGTGACGAGCGTTAGCGCAGCCAGAACGCTTAAGGTGACAAGCGCGTAAAGCACCACCCGATCGCCGTACCCCCAGAGGCCGGCCGCGCCCAATATGCCGGCGATTGCCGTGGCAAAGGTGCCGCCGCTGACGAGGACTTTCACTGCTACCTCGGATCCCGTTCGGCCTGCCGTGCTCCGCCTCGCGGACGGTCGCATCGTGGGAGTTCGGGCTGAGTCGTCGCCGGTACCGCCGCTGGCCTTCATTTTGCGGTCCATCGGGGCCGGTAGCTCATCGGGGGACTGACGATCCTGGCTGCGGCGACGGGACATGTGAGCTCCTCGCGGGATGCGCTGTGGGGTTCCCGACTTGCTTGGCTTCATCGAAGCCGAGGACTGTTTCATACCTGATCGTGACTTCAGTACCACTCTTCGTTATGGTCGATAGTGAGTCAATCAATGATTGATCGTCAAGCGCGGAAGGTGCCAGATGGCGAAACGACGTCCAGAAGTCACGCGAGACCTGCTGCTCCGCGCTGGCTTCGCTGTCCTAGACAGCTACTACACGTCAGCCGCGGAACGACCGTCGCTGCCTGTCGCGATCTCCGACGTTCTTCTGGCGGTGCCAGAAGTCGCCCGACCTGACGAGCCGCACGCCCTGACCACCGGCGCCGTCGGAACCACATTCGGCGGCAAGATCGGTTATCTCAAGGCACTCTCTGCCGCGTACACGAACTCCGACAAGCTCATCGGAGACTTGGCGGTCGCTGTCGAGGAAATCTCGCAGTCAGCGGAGGACCCCGCAACGATCCGCCGCCGACTGGCCGAGGCCGACTTCACCAACATGACTCGCTCGGAGGCGCCGACACGTCATTGGTTCCTGACCCACGCCTACGCGGCAAGTCCCGACATGGCTAAGGAGCTAAAGGCGGTCTATCAGGCGTTCGACAACCTTCTTGGTGATCTCTACACCGCGCTCGGACAACGCGAAAAGGTACGACCCGTAGCCGGCCTTCGGTGGAGCGACGTCGCCATGACGCTGACCGCGTGGCTCGAAGGACAGGCGTTGAGATACTTATCGGACCTGGACGCTAGAGACCGGCCGTGGCTGACTGACCCGACCAGCGGCACCCCCGGTATAGCTGCCACGGGCGCCGATGCGCTGTGGCGAGGCTTCACCGAACCGGCAAATGGCGACTCAGGGTCGTCTCACTAGCCTTCGAGCTGCCCGGACCTCTATCGCCCGTGTCGGCCCAGCGACGTCATACAGCTATTAGTAGCTTTGGGCAGGTGAGAGGGTGCGGCGTGCCGTATCGGTCAATCGCGATAGTGGGGTGGCAGGGCACACGGCGACATCATCCGACAGCCGCGACACCTCGGCATCAGCCCCGCCATCGATACGTGGCGAGCGCTGCTACGCCCCGGCGGTTCCTGCTCATCCTGCTGACCGCCGGACCGAGCACCGGCGCTATCGGGCATCGCTCAAACGTCATCGCCGCCGCCCGCGCAGCCCGTCAGCGCTTTCCGAAATCTCGGCCTTCGCGAGTTTCTCAGATCCCTGCCTGGTCTCATTGTCATGCCGAGATGAGTGCGTTGTGAGAGCCTCTACCAGTGGGCAAAAGAGGTACGCAGATTCTCCTGGCGGCGTCTGTGGCTGTCGGGCTGAGCTGCCTAATCTTCGCGGTTCGGGAACCCTCCAATGTCAGCGCCTGGCTGTTGACGCTGGCGATGGTCTGCGTGGCTGCCGGCCATGTCAGTCGGCTGCGTACGTTGTCCAAGTCAGCCGCAGATCCGGGTGTGCGAGATGACTGACGATCTATCCCGTGCCAGCACGGGTGTTGCGCTGCACCACCAGCATTACGACCGTCGTTGCGAACAGGGCGCCGGAGCCGCCAAGCACGATGAAGTGGAGCAGCGGGCCGCCGAAGCTGTCGTACGGATCGTCGAGCAGGCGTGAGATGAAGATGCCCATCGAGGACATGGCCATCAACCACAGCACGGTTCGTTGTGCCACCAGGGACGTTCCTCGGGCACGCATCCTCCCCTCGAAGGTGTCAGGCGCTCATTCGCTCCGGGCGATTTTGCTACGTCCCCGCGACAACCGCAGGCCACGCACTCACATGCCGCCGATAACGCGCGGTCGGGCAGTCCGGCTACCGCCGCGCGACGGTAGGTCCGGCAGATGCGGAATGGCGGCGTCGACCTGGTCGGCGCGGCCGGTCTACGCCATCAAGGTGTGATCATCCAGCCGTCCGGCGTCGCCCAGTTGCCGCGATCCGGGCGTCTGCACGGATGCTGCGCGGCTTTAACCAGCGGTTCTGTCGGACCACCCGGGGTGCGATCCAATAACATTCGGTAAGCCTGAGCGCTCCATAACACCGAACGTCGCGTCTTCGCAGGCCAAGAGGCATGGAGCCGTGCATCGGCTCGGCAGGGGTCGAGGTTCACTACAACACCGGCCTGTTCCGCGTCGCCGGGGGCCCGACACCTCCAAGGGCCCTCCAAGGGGTGATCGCCGCCGGAGCCGATCCTCGGCGACGACGCCGGCATGTCCTCCCTACCCGTCATCCCGTCATCAAAGTTGAAGCCGAGCGAAGTTATCCACAGGCCAGCGCACCGGCGATGCCTGCTCTGTACATCGCGAGCAGGATGGGACAACGACGTCGGACGAGATCACTCCAGGCGGCGCCCGCCACACCCCAAGGCGGTGGGGCGCCGTACCCAGTAGGCCACCGACGTCCCCACCAACCAGATATGCGCTCTCATGACCGACGAGCAAATGTATGACCCCGACTCGGAGCCCCTTGAGGTTCGGATGGGGTTGCGTGAGTCGGGCTGGCCAGCCTTCAACGATCGCCCTGGCCCTCAGCCGAGCGGTCCTCCCGGCGGGCGTCATCGCGGTAGGACCGGCTCAGCCCGTCAAGCAGCGCGCCGGAACGAGGCCACCGGCCGCGTACACGGTCCGCCGCCGCGCTGTACCGGTCCGCGAGTACGCGTTCCTGCGCTCCGCCGTCGTAGACACCGCGGCCTGTGACGCCGCGTTGGTTGATTCTCGCCACAGCGAGATGCTCGTCGAGGTCGGTGTCTCTGACAATCTCGAGGACATCTCGGACTGGCTCGCTGGGCCACGTGCCGTCGGCGTCGGTGACGGCACCGGACAGCGCATTGCCCAGGACGCGCGGCAGCACGCGAGCACGGCCGGACGCGGTGAGCTTCTCGCGTACCGATTCCACCCATCGCAGCATGTCTTCGGTGGTCGGCAATTGCCCGTCAACGGAGCCCGGGAGCGGTGCGCGCCATTCACGCAGGATGGTCCAGGCGGCACTGGACGCCCGTGACGCCGCGCTGTCCGTCGCGTCTTCGCCGGCTGATTCGCCGTCGTCTGACGCCGCGTCAGTGTCCGGATCCGGCCGATACATCAACGACACGAGGTCGACGAAGCGTGCGGGATTGCGGGCGAGTTCTCGGTACAAAGCCGTCGGTGTCCGGCTGTGGTCGAGAAGCGGCTGATAGAACCACTCGAGGTCTGCGAGCAGCGTGTCGTCCGCGCCGGCTTCTTCCAGACGATCGAGCACGTGTCCGACCGCGTACTCCGGCGACTGTGCGCGTGAGATGTCTTCGGTCGCCGTGACGGCCGGCGCCTGCAACGCCTGAACAGCCAGTACGAGGTCAGCGCCGCAGCCAGCATCGCTGAGCAAGTCGATCACCGTCCAGGCCCGGCCGCGCTCGAGCAGACGCCGCGCGACGGTCGGCGTCAGGGCGTCCGGAACTCCCAACGGTTGCATGTCACGCCAGAACTGATCTTGCGTGTCCGGCTCCAGGCCGTCCAAGAACCTCAGCAGAGCCTCGTCGATCGCCGCAGTCTGGCACAGCGCTGCAGCCTGCGCGGGCCTAGCGGCTACCGTGGCAGCGAGCCACCCTACGTCCTGCTGCTGCCGGTACGCAGCCAGTGCAGCGGCCATCGCGTGCAGGGGCTGCGACGAGCCCGCGAGGTGCTCGAGGACCGCTGCGTCGTGGTCGGTCGTAACTGAAGCCAGGGTGTAGCCGACGGTCGCCGGGTTCTTGGACGCCTCGGCAAGTCGAAGGACCGCTGAGAGCCCATCGCTGAGGCAGCGTCGAACCGCTTCGGTCCTCGCGGACGCAAGCGCCTCCAGATCGGCGTCCTTGCGGCCGAGTTTGAGCCCGCGTCGAGAAGGCCGCCAGGAGAACAGCTCGGCATCGTCGGGTTGGCTCCCCGGGAGGGCGTAGGTGTCCAGGAACGCTTCGAGGGGCTGGAGGGCCTGATCGGGCAGCGCCCAGCCCGCGTCCGGGTGCTGGCGGTGCATCGTGACCCTCTCCGCGAGGCTGGCGAGGGCGGTGCGACGGCCCTCCTCCGGCAGGTCGGGCCATGTGGTCTCGGCTACGTGGAGCAGCGCGAGCCTGCCGGGCTCCCGGAATCGGTCGACGAGGGCGAAGGCGGCGGCGAGCCGGTTCGGATCGGCGCTGACGTCATCGGCGATGCGCGCGGCCAGGGCGTCCAGTGCGTCAACGATGTCGTTAACGGTGGCGTGCGGCGGACGCGGCCAGTCTCGGAACTCCGGGCCGCTGACCAGGATCATCCCTCGGTTTGCATGGTTGACGAGGTCGAGCGCGAGGCGCCAAGCGGCCATCGGCGCGACAGTCCGGACGGCGTCGAGCGCAGCGATACGCGCCGCCGCGTCTCCCGCGCCTTGCGGGATCCGCAAGTGCAGCGCAGCAGCCAGTGAGGCGCTGGGCCGGTTGGCGAGCCGCCCGCCCGGGTCCCGCTCGGCGAGGCGGCCGAGCACCACCGCCACCCGCGACAGCAGCGCAGGCGACCAGGCGAGGCTCTCCAGCGCCCACAGCAGCGGGGAATGGGCACTTCCGCTGCCTAGCCCGAAGTCGTCGGGCGTCTCGGCGAACAACGACATCACCGGCCGGTCGGTTCCGTCGAGGGAACGCTCGACACTCGCGAGGAAGCTCTCGGGCGCCGCCTCCGCCAGCAGGGGCAGCAGATCAACGACTGCATGCCAGCGCGCGGCGTCAGCGTCGTGGAGCAACTGACGGACGACCCGGGACGCGCACTGCTGACCGGTGAGACCGCCGGGAAGTTCACGGTCGCCGACGACCGCGCCGAGGATCGCCGTGGTCGTAGCCATCCCGCGGCGCAGCGTATGGGAGTGCCGTCGACGCGGCCCGCCGGTCTCGCTGAGCGAGGCAATGATGCGCTCTCGTGCGGTGAACCCTGAGGCGGGGTCGCTCTCGCCCAGCACGCCCGGTGCCAGCGACTGGAACGCATCAAGATCCTCGGCCGTCAGGGCGTGGCTCAGCGCGTCCCATGCATCCACCGGATCGGCGAACTCCCATCGTCGGTCTCTCAACAGCAGCGGCGCGTCCTCACCTGATGTCAGCATGCTCAGGTCCCGGGCAGTCGCCCGCCAGCCACGGTCAGTCAAGCTCTGCAGCGCTTCCAGGTCGCCTGGGGCGTCGTCGGCCCAGGCGCCGGCGAGCAGCAGCGGAGCGAGCAGGTTCGCCGTGGTGTCCAAGGCCCACGGCGGCTGGCGGAGCCAGCCGGGCCGGCCGATGCGTCGACGCAACGATGTCAGGCTCCGTCTCGCCGCCCGTGCGTACTCGTCGGCGCGGTCGTGATCGAGCCCAGCGGCGATCCAGACCTCCCTGGCGAGGTGCCGGTGCAGCCGTGGGAGCCGGTCGTCGGCGGGCCGACCGGCGCGAGGCAGCAAGACGTGATGACCGGCGCGCAGGGCGTCGCCGATCTCAGGATCGGCAAACACAGGCACCAGCAACGTCGGGCGTTCGTGAGCGGCTACTCGCCGCCATGCCCGCACGTCCTCCACGACAACGGCCCGTTCGAAGAGCGCTTCAAACTCGGCCAGCGCGCCCGTAGTGTGCGCGAGCCCCATCACGGCGTCATCCTGCTCCGCGGTGGACGATCCATCGGGTTCGGTCGGCTGCATATCCGCAACGACGCCGACCGGTTCCTCCGACCCGCCGGTCGCGTCCACCGGCGGATCCTCGGACGTCTGACGCAGCGTCGTAGTAACGTCCTGCGGCGCCTGCGCCAGCAGACTGGCCGCAACGAACGCCACGGACTCGTCCCGGCTCGCCGAAGCCACCACTTGCTCGCCCGGCTCGCCGCGGAGCCAGTCCCGAAGGCAGTGAACCTGGTCGTCGCGGCCTGCCAGCAGCAGCGCTGCCGGGATCGCCGGCTGGGTGCATTCAGCCCAGTTGCGATACCAGTCGCGCAGACCGATCACGCCGTGCGGATCCCGCCCGAGCTGCTCGGTCGCCAGCCACCGGTGCACTCCAGGGCACAGCGCAAGCCACGCAACGAGGTCCTCCGCGTCGAGCACCCGGATGCTCGCCCAGCCATCGTCGTCCTTCCCGCGGCGATCAACCCAGTCTTGCGAACCGGGCCACCGCCGACTTGTCACGAACACGAAGGCGACGCCAGCGCGCTCATCCCGAGATGACCCGTCGACCCGCTTCCGGTAGTCGCGTTGCGCCTTGTCCTGAGGGTGGCGGCCCGTGCCCATCTCCCAGACGGAGCGCCCCGGCGGCAGGAACGGCGGCGCGCCCGGTGGGCTCGTGACCTCGCCATCGAGACCTGGCAGCCCCACGCCTTCTGCGGCGGGCATGCGGAGTGTCTCCGGAGCGGCCACCGCGAGGATGAGGCGCCGAACCAGCGTCGGCAGGTGCTCGCGCGAGTCGTTGCGTTCCGACCACTGTTCCAGATCGGTCGCGGTCAGCAACTCGGTCATCGCACCCCCCTTACCGTCTCAAGATAGGGCATCTGGACGACACGTTGCCGCCGCCGCAGCGCTGCGTCCGCATCGCGACTAAGTCCCTACCCGTAGCCACGCCGGAGGCGACTAACCACGGCCCATCCGCCCATGCCGCCCACAACGCGCGTCAACAAGTAGCCGATGAGCGGATATCCCTCCGATCCGAGCGTGGCTCGGATGAGGGCCGACATCCTCGGGCTCTCGACCATGCGCAGGTCCGGGCGTTGCGATCCGCGGGGCGGTAGACGGTCGCTCTCCGTACCTCAGGAGGGTGAAGATTCCGGCCATCTGGATCTGCGTTGGTGCTGATCAGTGCTTGTTCAGTTCGGGAATGGGACAAAAGCTGGTGGTGACTGGCGGTCACGTAGATCTACTGTCTTCGGTCGTGGGTTACTCCCGATGGACACTGGCGGACCTTCATGTCCACACGCCGGTCGACTTCAACCACCATTACGGTGACGTCGGCGGGCCGCAGCCGAACGCCGCCTTCGCCACGACGCTGATCAAAGCTCATGCCGACGCGGGCGTTACCGTCTTGGCCGTCACCGACCACAACACGATCGCCTGGTACCCGGTGCTCGCCGAAGCTGGCCGAAGGTATGGGGTAACGGTGTTTCCGGGCGTCGAAGTCAACGTCAACAAGTGCCACCTCATCGCGATCTGGGACTGCACGTCCGACGGTTACCAGCGTGGGCAGCAGTTCCTGTCGTCGCTGTTCCCGCCCAGCGGCCCGCCGGCGTTGACTGAGAGGCGTCAGCCCAACCCGGTCACGAACGGCTCGCCGCTGAACATCGTCAAAGCAGCCGCGGACGACTTCGGGGCGCTGGTCCTGGCGCCGCACTCCACCGCGAAGGCGATCGGCCTGTTCGGCAAGGACGTGTGCAACATCAGCGCTCAGGTCGCGCAAAGTGGCTTCGTTGCGGGCTTCGATGTATGGGGTCAAGACGGTGCGGACGTGTTGCGTAACCCGCGCTCACAGTTCGGTGATCACCTACCCACGTGGTTCGTTTCCGGCGACGTGCGCAGCCTGGAGTCGGTCGGCGAGCGAGCGGTCTATCTGAAGCTGGGGACGCCTCCGACGCTGGAAAGCTTGCGGCAGGCATTCCTCATGCCCTCCCTGTCACGCTGATGTGAGACAGCCCGTCTACCAGGGGATACTCTTCCTGGACGGCCCTGAGGAGAGCACATCAGCATGACGTCGAAGCCCCACGAGAGCCTGGATCCGGACGCCCGGCCCCAGCGGCGGACATTCACCGCAGAGTTCAAGGCGAGGATCCTGGACGAGTACGAGTCGGCGCCGGACGCGGCGGCTCGCGGGGCGATCCTGCGCCGGGAACGGCTGTACGGGTCACACATTCTCGACTGGCGCAAGGCCCGCGATGCCGGAGCCGAGGCCGGCCTGACGGACCGGCGGCAATCGGCCGCGCGGGCGGCGAAGAAAGCCGAGAACGCCGAACTTGCCCGCCTTCAGCGCGAGAACGCCCGGCTGCAGGCCAAGCTGGCCAAGACCGAGACCGCGCTTTCGATCATGGGAAAAGCGCACGCGCTCTTGGAACTGCTCTCCGAGAGCGCGGACACCGCGCCGACGCCGAACCCGTCCTCGCCGAGGCGCAGCAGGCGCTGACCGAGCTCTGGGGTATCGCGCCCGCGTGCCGGCTGACCGGCCTGTCACGCGCCACCCTGTACCGGCGCCGCAACCCACCCGCCGAGCCGAAGCCGCGCACGCCGCGCAAGCCACCACCGTCCGCGTTGTCCGAGGCCGAGCGTGAGCAGGTGCTGCAGCTGCTGAACCGGCCCGAATACCAAGATCTGGCACCGGCGCAGGTGTGGGCCCGGGAGCTCGACGAGGGCCGCTGGTGGTGCTCGGAGTCCACGATGTACCGGATCCTGCGGGCCGCCGGGCAGACCGGTGAACGCCGGGCCCAGGCCACGCACCCGGCCCGGACCAAGCCCGAACTCGTGGCCGACGCACCCAATCAGGTCTGGTCCTGGGATATCACGAGGCTGCGCGGCCCGGTCAAAGGCGTGTGGTTCCACCTCTACACGGTGATCGACATCTGGTCCCGCTACGTCGTCGGTCATCTGGTCGCCGCCTACGAGGACGGCCAGCTCGCCGAAGCACTGATCGCTGACGCGGCCGCCCGGGAACGCGTGAACCAGGACCAGTTGATCGTGCACGCCGACCGGGGTGCGGCGATGACCAGCAAGACCGTCACCCAGCTACTGACCGATCTGAAAATCGGCCGTAGTCACAGCCGGCCCAAGACCTCCAACGACAACCCGTTCATCGAGGCCAGCTTCAAGACACTCAAGTACGACCCAAGCTTCCCGAACCGGTTCGGCTCCATCCAGCACGCCCGGCAGCACTGCGAGGCGTTCTACACCTACTACAACCACGAGCACCGGCACTCCGGGATCGGCCTGCACACCCCGGCATCGGTGCATCACGGCACCGCCGGGCAGATCCGCGAGCAGCGGCAACGCACCCTCGACGCCGCCTGGGCCGCCCATCCGCAACGGTTCGGGCGCCGCCGGCCGCAACCGCCTCGCCTCCCGGACCAGGCATGGATCAACAAACCCGACGACAACGCCCTCGAACAGGCCGCCGCCGCACCAACGACCAGCCTTCCGGCAGCACAAAGCTAAACAAAATCAAGAAACTGTCTCAGTTGACTTGACAGGTTCCGATGCCGGAACAACGGATCCGCCTGCCCGAGCATCTGCGCGCGAAGTTCGGCCGAACTCAGGGTGTGAAGTTCCTCGACAACCCCGAGCCGACGTGGCCTTGGTTGACTCGCGTCGCCGTGAGCGGTGGTTTCCACGATGGTCTCGACGTTGAGCTCGGCCCCGGCCTTAACGCGATTATCGGGGGCCGTGGCACCGGCAAGTCGACGACCGTGGAGATCACGCGGCACGCCTGCGCCGCGCCGGCACCGAAGAACGACGACAACCGGAAGAACCGCAAGGAGAACTTCTCCGCCAACGCGACCGCCACGATCGGCATCGCGGTCGCCGACCAACAGCGCTATGACATCGTCCGCTCCGGAGATGACACTCCGCCGCAGCTACGCCGCGACGGCCTAGACCTCGATGTCGACGTGACGCTTCGCTTCGGGATTAGCGTGTACGGCCAGAGAGAACTTGCCATGCTCGCCGACGACCAGCCCGCGCTGCGCGACTTCCTCGCAATCTCCGCCGACCCGGATCTGCTCGAGGCTCAGGCCGAAGAGGGACGAAGGCAGCAGGAACTTGACGCGACGACTCAGAAGCTGGACTCACTCGAATCCGCTCTGCGGAAGGTGACGGAGAAGGAGGAGAAGCTCAAAGACGTCCGCGATCAGCTGGAGGTCGCCGGCCAGGCCGGCGCCGCCCAGCACGTCGAGGAGTCCAAGAACCTCACCGCAGTGCAGGAAGAAGTGACGGCGGTCGAGGAATGGCTGGCCACCTTAGGCCCGCTCGCCGAGCAGGTGTCGAAGGCCGCCGACCGGCCCGAGTTGCGCGAGCATGCGTGCGTCCCCACCACCTTGACCGAGGTCAGCGCCAAAGCAGAATCCGCGATCCGCGCCGCCGCGACGGTGATCGCCCAAGCTGCAATCTTCACGCGCGAGGCACTCAAATCAGCCTTGGAAGAGCACGGCAAGCGTGTCGAGGTTGCACGTCATCAGATCAACGTCGCTCTGGCCGACGCTGGCCTCAAGGATCCGGACGAGTTGGCGAAGCTCCAGCGCAGCGCCGCGACCCTCGGGCGTGCCGTCGCGCAGGCTCCAGAACAGCGTAAACGGCTCGCCGAGCTCCACGTGGTCCACACCGAGCAGGTCGAGCGACTTCGTGATGCGCGCAGCTCGATCTCCCAGCAGCTACAGGCCGCCGCACAATCACTGACCGCCGCGGTTAAGGGCCGGGTTCGCGTCGTCGTCCAGCCGCAGGCCGACCGCACCCGACTGCTGGAACTGCTGGCCGGTCTCGTCACGCGGGTGAATCGTGACCAACTCGCGAAGTTGGCCGACGCCGGCCCGGCTGCGCTCGTGACCGCCTTGCGCGGCGACGACGAACAGGTAGTCAAGCTGGGCGCCAGCGCTACCACCGCCCAGAAACTTCGCGAGCTGTCACCGAGCCAGGTACGCAAGATCGAAGGATGCGTCACTCCCGATCTCATCGTGGTGGAGATCGACCTCGGCGAGGCGGGACAAGCGCGCTGGCTCAACGTCCGTGACGTGAGTCCCGGGCAGAAAGCGACGGCGATGCTGTCCCTGGCGTTGGTAACCGGCGTCAACCCGCTGATCATCGATCAGCCCGAGGACGACTTGGATAACCGCTACATCTACGACCAGGTGGTGCGGCAGATCGCTGAGGTGGCCGACCGTCGGCAGGTCATCGTCGCCACCCACAACCCGAATATCCCAATCCTCGGTGACGCCGAGCTGATTCTCGCCCTAGACGCCACGGCCGACCAAAGCCGGGTCGTCGCGTGCGGTGCTATCGACGAACCGGCTGTCGCCGACGCGGCCCGGCAGATCCTCGAAGGTGGTGATCGAGCCTTCCGGGATCGCGCGCGCCGTTACCGAGCTGCCGCCCGGTAGGAAGTGGTCTCTTATAACGCCGCGCGGTGCCCGTGCGACCTATCCGAGTATCCGGATTTGCCGCAAATCTTGTGTTCAGTCCCCGATGAAAACGAGTTCGCCATGCTCTTGGGCGCAGCGAACCCCTGTCACGTTCCGCTGACGCGCGGACCTCCGCGTTCCGGTCGCCCCAGCGGCGCGGCTGCTGGCTGATGGGCGTTCCTGGTGAGCAAAGATGGATCTCATGGGCCATGAGCATCAACGCTTCCACAATTCGGTGTCAGCAACACCGATCGAGGTGCGTATGGCGCTCGGTCGCGGCGAGGTGTCCAACGCCTTGGACGCCATGGTCGGCGCCGTTCTCTATGGCGACGGGGATTGGGAGGAGCTACAAGACCTCTATCTTGCTCTGCTCGACCATGATGATCGCTAAGTGAGACTGCTTGCCGCGACTTGCCTGGGGCACCTGGCGAGGGTTTATGGCCGGCTGGACGAACACCGGGTGGTCCCCAAGTTGCGCCAACTCGGTGCGACTAACGCGTTGTCGGATATCGAGGTCTTTCTCCATCCGAGGCGTACGCGTTGGCGTGGTCGGCTACGGAAAACCCTCCGCCCCTAGACTTGGATTTAGGTCCGGAGTCCGAGCTGCGGCGATCATGTTCGCCCGCGTCCTCATCCGGCCGGGCGAGCCCGCCAGCCGATCCGGCGGTCATCACAAACCGCCGGTCGGCATTTTTTCATTCGCGGCCGTCGGCGAGGTAGATCCCGCCGACCAGGTCGAGCTGCCACAGGTGCATGGGGGCTTCGCGCTGCCAACGCTTGTACTTGCGGGGCGGTCATCATGACTTCTCGTTGCCCGGGTGGCGGGTGGCCCCCAAGAGTTGTTCAGCCAGATCGATGGTCTCCTCGCTGGGCTCGGCGTCGATGTCGTTCAGGGCTCGTGTGAGGGCGCGTAGCTGGGTGCGGATGCCGTCCGGGTCGTTCAGGGCGTGGCTGGTTCGCATTGCTTGGCGGTAGAGCTGTTCGTTCATGGAATCGAGAGCGATTGCCTGCTGGAGGACGGTCGCGGCTTGTTGCGGATGGTCGGGCAGAAGGTGCTCGGCAAGGTTGAGGTGTGCCTCGGTGACGGATCGGCGGGCCTGTTCGCGGTGCGGTGTGATCCATTCGTAGTCGCATCCGTCGGCCAGTGGCGCGACGGCGAGTGCGCAGGCCTGTTCGAGCAGTTCAGTGCGTTCTGACGGCGGAGCATGCTGCGCGCGCCGGACTAATTTGTTGAAGTGCCAGAGGTCGACGTAGACGGTGTCGGGATCAAGGCGGTAGCGGGCGGACGCGCCCTTCTTGATCACGTAGCCGTTGGGGTGGGCGCCGCCGGCGCGGGTGAAGACGTGGCGCAGGTTGCTGGCGTTGGTGTGGACCTGTTGGCGGGCTTGGTTCATCCGAGCGTCCGGGGCGAGGTGTTCGGCGAGGGTGTCGGTGTCGGCGCCGTCGGGGTGGCAGGCGAGGTAGACGGCGAGTTCGGCTGCCTTGCGGCGCAGGGGCCGTCCGGGCTGGACGACGTTTTCGATCTGTGGTGGGCCGAAGACTCTGAGCCGGACGCGTTGATCCATGGCGCTGCTGGCGTCTGTTGCCGACGGTTCCGCGGCTGGAACCCGTTCCGCCGATCGTGCTGATGTTGCCGGGAGTGAGCTGATGGGTTCGCCGGTGTGGGCCTCGCGGGTGGTGGCGAGGAGGTCTCGTGTCGTGGCGCGGTCGAGGACGGCGAGCCTGCCGATGTCCGGTACGTCGTCGGCGTCGGGCGCGGTCTGCCCGTCGTCGGCGACTGAGACGTTGTGGCCGTAGGGCCAGTGGCCGAGGACTATGACGGTGACGTCGAGGTCATGGGTCAGCGCGAAGGTGATCCGTGCTCGGCTGCTGGGTGCGGCCAACTCCGCTTGAGTGATCAAGGTCAGCGGTGGCAGGGCCTCTTCGGCGGGTG
The DNA here is from genome assembly GCF_036053395.1 of Actinoplanes sp. NBC_00393. Classification (NCBI taxonomy): domain Bacteria; kingdom Bacillati; phylum Actinomycetota; class Actinomycetes; order Micromonosporales; family Micromonosporaceae; genus Actinoplanes; species Actinoplanes sp. NBC_00393. The sequence continues at coordinate 71,765 of NZ_CP107942.1, forward strand.
CGGCGTCACGCAGTTCGCCGATGTCGGTGAGCTGGTGATCGTCCATGATGCGGGCGCGGTGCAGCAGCCGGGTGTCGAGCAGGGTCAGTGCCTGGTCGACGGTGTGGGTGATGTGCAGCCGGGGCCAACCGGGAAGGGGTGCGTCGCCGATCAGATCCTGCAGGGTTTGCCGGTCGATGATGACTTCGGCGCGCTGATCGGGTTCGGCGGGAGTGCCGCTGGTCAGGGCGGTGACGATCAGTCCTCGGGCGGCGGAGTCAGCTCCGGCGCCGACCAGGCCGACGCCGCCGTCGGGCAGTCGCTGCTTGCCGGTTTCGGCTGGGGGAGCGGGCGGCGGGGTGGTGTGGGTGTGGTGCTGGGCGGCGCGTACCGGGGCGGGTAGGTCCTGGAGATTTTCGTCGCTGCCGGGCCGGTCGCGGCGCCGGCGTTGCAACCAGACGAGGGCGGCGGTGGCGCTGATCGCGGACGCCAAGGTCCAGGGGATGACGCTGCCGCCGGGCAGGACGAGGTCCGCGCCTGCGGACGGTTTGTCATCCGTGTCTTCGGCGTGGTCAATGGCGTCGGAGCTCGGCGGCGGTGTTGCAGCGACGGACGCGGTCGGGGCCGGTGTCGGGCTGGTTCGTGGTGGCGTGGGGCGGGGCTTGACGTTGGGACGCTTCGGGGCGGTGGGCTTGGCGTCGGCCGGCGGTACGGCGTCGGCGGGCAGCCGTAGTTCCCAGCCGGGATAGATGAGGTCGCAGTCGGTAAGCGTCCCGGTGGTGAAGTGTCGGTGTTTGTTGAGCCAGCAGATCTCGCCCCACCTATCGGGGTCGCGTAACCAGACCTTGGCGACCTTGGACAGGGTGTCGCCCTTGCGCACGCGATGCTCGTAGCGAATCTGACCGGTGGAGACCGTGATCGTCGTGGTATCGGCGATGCTGTCCTGTCGGGCGACGAGCCCGGGCGGGATGGCTTCACGGACGGCTCGCTCGACGCTTGTACTCGGCCCGGCGTGGGCGGCTGCCGTGTCCGACGGGACAGGGCTCGCGATCGCTGCGGCAGCCGGGGTGCTGACGACAGCGACGGTGGCGGTGCCGGTGAGCCCGAAGATGAGGCGGTGGACCGACATTGGCAGACGCCACCGTGGTAGGCGGCGGTTGCGAACGACGCCGAGCAGGCTGCCGATGAGCAGCGTCGCCAGCAGGGCCCAGAACAGCCAGCCGGCCCAGATCAGCGCGATACGCAGTCCGGCAGCCGGCGCTGTGCGCGAATCGGTGGCGAACGGCTCGGAGGTCCACCACGATGACAGCTCGGTGATCGGATTGCCGGACACCTGCCAGAGCAACCAGGGCGGTACGACAAGCAGCGCACCCGCGACGAGGAGCATCCGGATTGTTGCGACGAGTCGGCGTACTCGCTGGGGTCTTGGCGGATCGGGGGTTGGGGCGGGCCACACCGATGGCTGCCGGGAGTAGTACGCGATCCGCTGGCGGGCCGGTTGTGGCAGCTGTTCTTCGTCTATCGGCACGTGTCCCCCGAACATCGACGCGAATCACCCTGACTATCGTGTGAAGATTCATCCTCGCCACCCCAATTGTGATGACCTTTCACAGTCCGAAGATCCCGCCGCCGCACACGGGCGAGGGCCACGGCGCACGGCGCGATGGCGAGACACTGCGGCATGGCCACGGCAGACCTGCACCTCAGCGTCCACCTCGGACATCGATGGACCACAGCCGCCGTAACCATCGGCGGCCGGACCTGGACGGTCACCTTCGAGGGCCAGACCCGTATCCCCAGCGCCGTCGCCATCGACGCGCAGACCGGTGCGACACTCGTCGGGTCCGCCACGGCCGATCCCGCGCAGGCGTACCTGTCCGACCCGATGGCGGCACTGCGAACCTCCGGCGAGGCAGACACACAGCCGATGGCCGCCGTCTCGGCGTTGCTTGCGTATGCCGCCAACGCTGCCTCGACGCAGGCGAATGCGCCGGTGGCTGCCCTGACCGTCACGACACCGCAACCGTGGGGGCCGAAGTCCCGGCAGCGTCTCACTCAAGCCGCGACCACCGCCGGGCTGCCGGAACCAGCGATCGTCACCGCGGCCGCAGCAGCGGCGGCGACCGCTTCAGTCCAGCGAGTGGAGGGTCAACGCGGCCCGTACGTGTTGGTCTGCCTGGTTGAGGACGATTGTCCCCGCCTGGCCTTGCTGGACGTCGCGAATCAGTACGCGCAACTCGCGGCAGCTTCCGCGCAGGATCCCGATGCGCCCGGCATTCATCGCGCTCTCGCTGTATCTGTCCAGCGGCGTAGCGGCGGGGACGACATATCTACCGAGCTGGATTGGCGGATTGCGGGTGAGATCGACCGTGCCCGCATGGCGCTGGCCGGCGCGGACCGCACCGCGGTGCTGCTGCCTGAGCAGCCCAGCCCGGTCGTGATGGACGCAGCCGACCTGCAGGCGGCGGCACAGCCCCACCTCAAACAGCTCGGTCCGGCGGTGACTCAAATCCTGGCCGACGCGGACATCGACCTCGCGGATGTCACCGCTGCGGTCCTGGTCGCCTACGACGGCACCGTCCCGGACGTTCAAGCGGCGCTCACTGACGCCGGTCTGCCCGCGCCGAGCGCTGTCACCCAGCCGGAGCAACTCGCCGTCGGCGCCGCGCGCCTCACTGCCGGCACTCGTGCGGATTCAGGGCTGACGGCTGCCACCACGCGTCTGCCTCGAGCCCGGCTGACACTGCGCAGCCTCACCGGGGTCGCCGCGTTCGCCGCCACCGCAGTCGCTCTACTGCTCCAGACGATCACCACCGCCGACATCGGCTCCTCCTGGGGAGGCGACACCCGATGGGTACGCCTGCCCGTCGAGAACATCGCCCTTGCGGCGGTCCTGGCCGCGACTGCCGCCGCGGCTGCTGCACAGCTGGCCCCGACCACATGGCTCTCCCCGCGAGGCATGGCCGACACCGTCTCCACCGGCTGGCTGCTGCGCCGCTCGTACTTCGCCGCCGCAGCCGCCAGTCTTGCCCTCGCCGGTCTGTTCGGCTTGGGCACCGGTGTCGGCGTCGGCTTGTCCGACCCTCGTTACCTGCGCTGGGCAGTCACCGCAGCCGCCCCGATTGCAGTCTGTGCAGCCATCATCGCCCTGGCGTCGCCGCATATCCCGAGCATCCGGCTCACCGCCTGGCTGCGCGGCATGCACCCACCGATCTGGCCCATCGTCACCGCCGCAACCGGCGTCTACCTCGTCCAGGCGGCGTACACCCTGACCTTCCCCGTCAACTTCACCGGCAACTACGTCGTCGTCGCCGCGGCTGGCGCCGCCATCCTCGGCGTGGCCACGGCCGCCACAGTCACCCGCCACCTCGGCATCCGCATCGCCATCGGCCTGATCCTCGTTCCCGGCTACGCCCTGATCGTCACCGTGCCGACCATGGGTTACCTGACGATCGCGTACATCGCCGCGCTTCTCTGGTGGTACTCCACGGCGACAGCCGACACGGTGCGCGCCGCCACACCCCACGATCACCCGGTCACCCGCTGGCTCCCAAAGAGCTGACCGTCTGGCGCCCCCGGTTCCAGTACCGTTCCGTCAATTGCGGCCCCTTCACCACGGCGGCGGCTCCGCGGACAACGCCCTGGACGCGGACGGCGGCCATTCGCCAGCGAGACCGAGGGGACGTGATCACAGAGTCGTCGAACGACCAGCAGTCGTCTCGGGATAACCCGCGCACGGCATCGTAAGCGAAGGCCCATCGAGGTAGCCATCCTCGGTGGGCCTTCTTGCTGTCTCGGCCAGGCGCCCCAATCCGGCCGAAGTGCACTGCCTTCGACCGGTGCGACGTTTACCTATCAATTGCAGTCACCACGCTCATTTTGCACGCGTGGCAGCGATGACTTCTGTCCTTTGGCTCGCCGGGCTTGGTATTAGATCGGCGTCAAGCGAAGTCCTCGAATTCGCAGAACAAAGAGTAGGGGGAAAGGTGTGTTCGCAGCTGCGATTAATTCCGTAGGTGGGAATTGGAACAAATGGGGGGTATGTATGAATAACATAGAACCTGATTCGCGCGTTATGCCTGTTCAGGGATATGATCGTCATGATGAATCGGGCGATGTGCCACCAGTCCCGCACGTCATCACCCCGCCGGATCCGCCCGTATTCGGGCCGCTGGCCGCGCGCGCCTTCCTGCGTCTAATCATGGAGGTGCGCCGAAAACGGTCCGAAGAAGAAATCAAAGCACCCTCGGAGGAAGTATGACAGTAGACAACGAAAGAATTGGCCGCAACTTGTCAGCGGCAAGCTTCGCGGCCCCGCAAATCCGGTTCGCCTTCTACGGCCGTGTCTCGACCGAGGACCACCAGGACCCGGAGTCATCACGCCACTGGCAGTTGTCACTCGCGCGGACACTCATCACGCCGCGCGGCGGCCTGGTCGTCGCGCAGTTCTTCGACATCGGGCAGAGCCGCTCCCTGCCATGGCAGCGAAGGCCGGAGGCCAGTCGACTGCTGGCCACGTTGCAGGACAAGCGCCGTGGCTTCACCGCGGTGGTTATAGGTGAGCCGCACCGTGCCTTCTATGGCAACCAGTTCGGTCTGACCATGCCCCTGTTCCACCACTACGGCGTCCAGCTGTGGGTGCCCGAGGTGGGCGGACCGATCGACCCGGACAACGAGGCACACGACCTGGTCATGTCCGTGTTCGGCGGCATGAGCAAAGGCGAACGCAACCGCATCAGGGTCCGGGTCCGCACAGCGATGGCCTCCCAGACCCTGCTGGAAGGCCGCTACCTGGGCGGGCGCCCGCCGTACGGCTACGCCCTCGCCGACTTGGGACCGCACCCGAATCCGGCGAAGGCCGCCGAAGGCAAACGCCTGCACGGACTCATCCCGGACCCTCGGGCCGCAGCTGTCGTGCAGACCATCTTCGCGAGGTACCTGGCCGGATACGGCATGTTCGCCATTGCCGAGGAGCTCACCCGCAGCGGCATCCCCTGCCCGTCAGCGTATGACCGTGACCGCAACCCGCACCGCGACGGACGGGCCTGGTCCAAAAGCGCGATCCGGGTCATCTTGAACAACCCGCGGTACACCGGTCACCAGGTCTGGAACAAGCAGCGCACCGACGACGTGCTGCTCGACGTCAACGACGTCGCGCTCGGCCACACCGCGGTCATGCGATGGAACGGCCGCGAGCGGTGGGTCACCTCCAAAGAGCCGGTCCACGAGGCCCTGATCGAGCCGGCGACCTTTGACCGGGTCCAGCAGATGCTGGCGACACGGGGCAGGACCGGTACGGCACCGAAACGGGCGCACCGCTCACGTCACCCGTACGTATTCAAGAGCCTGATCCACTGCGGGGTCTGCGACCGCAAGATGCAGGGCCAGCACTCACACGGCACTGCCTACTACCGCTGCCGTTTCCCGCAGGAGTATGCGCTGGTCAACAAGGTCGAGCATCCGCGCAACGTGATCCTGCGCGAAGACAGGCTGATCAAACCGCTGGACACCTGGCTGGCGCAGGAGTTCAGCCCGCTGCAACGCCGGCACACCGTCGCCAAGCTCGTCGAGCAAGCCACGGCCAGCATGCCGGGCGCCTCGCCACTCGCTGCGCCGGCCGGGCCGTCCGTGGCCGACTGTGATGCGAAGCTCGCTCGTTACCGGGCTGCGCTGGAGGCGGGAGCGGACCCGGCAGTGGTGACTGGATGGATCGCCGAAACCCAGGAGGAGCGCCAGCGTGCCCTGATCCGCCAGCAGGTTGAGGCCGCGCAACCATCCGGCGCCGAGGAAAGCAGCCAGCTGACCGCCGACGACGTCCTGGCGATCGTCGAGGAACTCGGCGACATGGTCACCGTGCTCGCAGAAGCGGACCCCGACCATAAACAGCAGGTATACCGCAACCTGGGGCTACGACTGACTTACCTACAGGAACGCCAAACGGTGCGGGCAGATGTAGATCTTGCCGCGCACCGTTGGGATTCAGGTTGTGTCCGAGGGGGGACTTGAACCCCCACGCGTAGCATCTGTGCGACTTTTGACGGACCAGTGGTCAAGCGCACTTGAACACGTCAGCGGGACGGATTGTTCTGCCACCTCCAGCAGGTTGGGGATGTGGGCGTCATGGCTGCCGTAGTCCCGGCGTTGATCCCGGCCGTGCCGCCGCAAGACCCTCGAATGTCCTCGCTGTCGCCGATGAGACGGGCGTCGTTGCCACTGTCGCGTATGCCGGTCGTCCGCGACGCCGGTGTGGTCTACGGGCTGGCCACACTCGACGCCCGTGGCCGGGTGGCGGACCGGCACGTGGTGTTGGTTCTCGGGTGGGTTCCCGGATTGCGGCTGACTGCGGCGGTGAGGCAGGGTTCGATCGTGGTAATGCCGGACCCGGTCGGCCGGATGACGGTGGCCGCGCCCGGGCACCTGCGGCTGCCTGCTTCGGTCAGAGCGTGGTGCGGACTGTCCGCCGGCGACCGGGTTCTGCTCGTGGCCCTGGCCGATCAGCAGCGGCTGGTCGTCCATCCGCCGGCCGTCGTCGATACGGTCGTCGCCGCCCTGCATGCTGCGGTGCTGGGTGGTGATGCTGCGTGAGCGCCGGCACGGTGAGTGTGACGGAGTTGGAGGCTGCCCGGTTGTTGCTGGCCAGGATGGGGATCTCGCCGGCCGACCTGCTCGAGCAGCCGACCGGTAAGGCGGTGCCGACGTTCGCCGAGTATGTGCCGGTCGTGGCGGCGGCGGTTGGTGACGGCACGCGGCGGGTGTACGGCTCGTACTGGACCAAGCTGGTCGTGCAGTGGGGTGAGCGGCGGCTGGATGAGCCGACGCCGTCGGAGATCGAGGCTTTGGCCGGGCGGATTCGGGCGACGGCGGTGCTGCGGCGCAACGCCCGTGGCGGTAGGGGTGCGGCGGAGCATCTGATCGCCGCGTTGCGCTGTCTGTACCGGCGGGCCGCCGCCGACGGGCTGATCCCGGAGACCTGTAATCCGGCGCTGAGGGTGGCGAAGCCGGGTCGGCAGCCAAGTACGCGCCGGGCGGTGGCCGACGTGCGGCTTGCGGAGATCAACGAGGTCGCCGCGTCGACCGGCGATGATCCGGTGCTGGACAGTCTGCTGCTGCGGTTGCACACCGAGACTGCGTGCCGCCGCGGGGGAGCCCTGGCGTTGCGACCGATCGATTTGGACGCAGAGCAGTGCCTCATCCTATTGAGGGAGAAGGGCGGCACGGTCCGCTGGCAGCCGGTATCCCCGACCCTGATGCGGCACCTGCGGCGGCACGCCGAGGACCGCGACGCGCAGGAGGATGGGCAGTTGCTGCGGTATCGCAGTGGCCGTGCGATCACCCGCCGCCGGTATGACTATCTGTGGGCGCGGATCGGCCGGCAGCTGCCGTGGGTGGCGGTGCAGCAGATCAGCATGCATTGGCTGCGGCACACCACGCTGACCTGGGTCGAGCGGGCGTACGGCTACGGCGTCGCCGCAGCGTACGCCGGGCACAGCGGCTCGCGATCCGAGGCGGGCACCACGGCGCAATATGTGAAGGCCGGCTTGCCCGAGGTGGCGACCGCGCTGCAAGGACTTACCGGCGAGCCTCACCCGCTCGCCGCCGCCGACGGAGGAGGTGAGATGTCGCCAGTCCAGTAGTCGGACGACCAAACGATGTGCACACGGGATCAGTAGTACCTGCGCCTCGGGGGCGCCGGGTCACGGAGAGTTGGTGCCGGATTCCGGCGGACGCGCGATGACAGCGGAAGCGGATGTCGCCCTAGCTTCGTATCATCGGCCGTTCGGTTAGCAACACTTGCGGGCGACCATCGTTTGTAGTCCATGCTCGATTGCATGGCAGGCGATGACTTTTCCGAGGTGGAACGCCTCATCCGGCAGCATCAGGGCGAGGCGTTCCAAACACGAAGCGGTCTACCGATGACCTACAAGGTCGACGGATCTCGAATCAAGGTCAGCCGCGCCAAGCCCTGGTTACTCATGGAGGGTGCGAGGCAGATCTGGGCGATGGGGTCCGACGCTACCCTGACTGATGTTGACCAGCGGATAACTGGGCGGGCCTACCTCTTCGCGATCCTCCGTGACCCACGGATTCAGCCTTCCGCGTCGACATGACCGCCATGCGGCTCAATCCGACCGCTTCGCGGCAGAAGCGGATGTTTGCTGGCGCCGCCTGGATTGCGCTGTCTCGTGCTCGATACTGCGATCATGGATGGGTGGACCACCGGTGGCATGAACTCCGTCAGCTGTTGAATAAGTGGGACTTCATCGGCGTCTTCGATCCTGAAACCAACACCGACGAGTACGACTGCATGATCTCGCCTCTGCTCCGCCGCCTGGCCGCGGGCGAGGACACCGACGCCATCCAGCAGTTCCTTAATGACGAACCTGCCGATCACTTCGGCATGTCAGTCGATCCGGACGAGACGAACCTTGTGGCGGAGCAATTGACTACCTGGTGGCGTGCCTCCGCGGGATAGCCCGGCGCGGACAGCGGCAAATCAGGATGCCTCCGGCGGACCCTTCGGGGATCATGGCGTCGTGGTGACCTGCGTTGGGACGACGTGAAGCAATGGTTCGACCCGACGGAGAACGGCAGCGCCCCGGACGTAGTCGTGGCGGATACGGCGTTGGCCGATTGGCAACTCCTCCTTGGCCTGGTCCGCTCGCACGGATGGCGGTGCGAGTACAACCGCGGTGACCGGGTGATGCCGGTACCGAAATCCGCGAGCGGCCTTTTCGTTTTCGAGCCCGGCGAGCCGAGGACGCTGTTAACGGTGTGGCCCGATCCCAGCCTGGAGTGGATCATAAGGCCGTACGCCGAGGAAGAAATCCTCAGCGACGTCGACCTCCACCAAATCCAAGGCCAGGAACGGCTGGATGCGTTCTGCCAACTCTTGCGGACTTTGGGCGATGCACTCCAGAAAGACGTCTGCGTGTACAGCGAAGGCGACAACACCTACCCACCGATGATCGCCTACCTCGTGGCGGCCGACCGTGTCGTCTTCCTCGCCGACCCTGGGTGAAACATCGACCGGCCGAGCTTTCATCGCGGCAAATGAGCGCGTTGCTTTGGCGGCGATTGCGAGCCGTTGCAGCAGTCGGCCCTGCGATTTCATGCCATGATAAACGCGCCTTAAAGATTACATCTTACTCGATCAGTGATCGCATTGCTTCGACCCGCGCTCTCGATTATGAGTTGATGGCGAAGTGGATGCAGAATTTCGCAGGCGGTTCATGCGCCTCGCCGTGGATGAGGCACTTAAATCACCCGAGGGCCAGCCGCGCGTCGGAGTAGTCATCGCGCGCAACCTAGAAGTTCTGTGCTCCGGCTCCCGCGGGGAGATGCCAGGCGGATTACACGCCGAGCAGGTCGCGCTCAAAAAGGCGAACGATCAGGGTATCAGCCTTCATGGCGCAACGGCGTTCACCACTCTGGAGCCTTGCTCCAATTCGCGCACCGGCCGGGTCCCTTGCGCGGACCTTTTGGTCGGAGCGGGAGTATCGGACGTATACATTGGCAGATACGATATTAACCCTCAGGTATACCGGTTGGGCTGGCGGGCCCTGGTTGACAATGGTATCCATTGCTGGGATTTCGACGCCGACTTCCGAGATGAGTTGGAGTTAATCACCGCCCGCTTCGAGGGCTTCTTCCTTCGTCGGAACGGCCTCGAAGGGGTCGCAAAGTTCGACCACACGCAAAATGGTGGACAGTACGTTTTCTCCGTCGATGAGAGCATCGACTCACCATGCTGGAATACGCGCTGGGGGACTTGTGGTGCCGACTCGGTGTATGCGAACGCGGGACACCCCGGCGTGGTGGCCCTTGCTCGGTACGCAAGGAAGTTCGACGAAATAGACGACCCGGACGCACTGGATTACGGCAGCCACTTTGCCAAAGTAGGTATTGGCGACATCGCGGTTTTCCGGAATAATACGGGGCATGTCCTATGCCAAGTCCTCGACGTCGAACCGACGGTCGATTACGGTGGCGGTCCTCATGTTTCCGTCAAGATTGCTTACCAGATTCGACTCCGGAACTGAACACCTTTCATTCGCCGTTGTACTTGATCGTCTCGGGTACGGCCTCGTACACCCGGTTCAAGGTCGGTGATGGGAACGTATAAGGAGGTGGTGGCGACTGGGAGCACGCTGCCGTGTCGTGCGGGTCTCACGCGGCGCCAGGCCAGCTACCGGCGGCCAGGCGTATCGCCTCCAGCCGGCCTTCGAGCCGGAGCGGCCCGGCGGCGTCAGGCGGCGGGCGGCGAAGAACTCGTCCGCGGCGGCGGGCAGCAGCCTGCCGGCACGGTCCGAGTTGGGCGAAGCTGGCCGCCGGCTTCCGCCGGAACGCTCGTCAGAACCCCCGCTCGAAGCCCGCTTCCCGCTCCTCGAGTTCGGCCACGACGTAGCGCACCGCTCCGAGCTCCACCTCGGCCCCTTCCCGCATCAGTTCGCTGTGGATGCGCAGCGCGTCCCACTCCTCGTATTCGCTGGCCATCTCAGCGATCAGGTCGTACTCGTCCTGGGTTCTCGGCGGGAACACCAGTGCGGGATCGTCGGGTCGATCCTCGTCGTAGACCGGGATGTAGACCGGCTCCGCGGGATCGTCGTCGTAGACCACGATGTCCTCCTCTGTCGCCTGGTCTCGACGGTAGGGAGCGGCGGGGACGCGGGTCCACGACGTTGTCCCGGCATAGTTATGACTTCGGATGACAGGTTGCTGCCATACGATCGGGGGTCGTCACCTCGATCCACGCCACCTACGCTGATGGCCTGTTCCGCCGGTGAGGAAGGAAGCCGGGCGCCCGTGCCGGTCGAAATCGCCGTAATGGACCCGCTGCCGATGTTCGCGGAAGGGGTCGTGCACGCGCTGGCCACCGCCCACATGGCGGCGGAGGCACCCGCCGACCTGCTGGGGTGGGCGAACAGCCGGGAATCCGCCGTCGTCGTGATGACCGTGGCGGCCCCGCACCACTGGGAGCCGATCCATCGACTTGTCGCCGGCGGCCACCGGGTGGTGGTCCTGCTCGACGACGAGAACGGCCCGCTCGGCGCCCACGCGGTGCGGGCGGGCGCCCGGGCGGTGCTGTCCCGGGCGGCCACTGGCGGCACCCTGCTGCGGACGATCGAGGCGGTGCTCGACGGCCAGGTGCTCATGCCGGTCGCGGTGGCGGCCGGGATCGCGGCGGCCACCACCGGCGCCGCTGGCGGCACCCTGACCACCGACCAGGTGTCGTGGCTGGAAGCGCTCGCGGCCGGCGGTACGGTCGCGCAGCTCGCCGAGCGGGTCGGCTATTCCGAGCGGGCCATGTTCCGGCTGTTGCAGGACGTTTACCGCAGGATGGGCGCGGCGAACCGGCTTCAGGCCATCATGAAGGCGCAACAGCAGGGGCTGCTGCGGACGGTCGACCCCTCAGCCGCCCGGTAGCGCCGCGAGGACCGGCCGCAGCTGCCCGCGCGGCCGGCCGGTCGCGTCCAGCGCCTCCACCAACACCACCATCCGGTCGACGAGCGCCGGAGCCGGATCATGCTGCGCGGCACGTGCGTCGCGCACGGCGGCCACGGCCGACTCGAGGCCGCCGGCGCCGTCCAGCGCAAGCCCGCACAGCGCGAAGGCCAGGAAGTCGTAGGCGGCGAAGTCGTCCGAATCCGACCCGATCCGCTCCCGCGCCTCGTCGTGCAGGGCCTCGAAGGCCGCCCTCGATGCCCTGCCGAGGCCCCGCTCGACCAGCGCCGACATCGCCGGGATGATCAGCGACCCGCCTCTCGGGCGGGGGTAGTGACTCAACCGGCGGATCTCCTTGCCAGCCGAATCAAACCGGCCGTCGCGCAACGCCAGCACGCCCAGCGTCGTGCGGGCCGCGGTCAGCACGACGAGGTCGTCCAATTCCCGAGCCAGCGCGACGGCGCGGCTGGCGAGCGGCTCGACCCGGTCGAACTTCTTCTCGTCGAACAGCAGGTCGGCCTCAACGACGAGCCCGGCCGCGAGCGAGGCCCCGCCCTCCTGCGCCGCGACGGCGAGTAACCGGCGGGCGTCCTCGCACTTGCCGGTCTCCGAGTACCACCGGGCGAGCTTGGTGCGCAGGGCCGCGACACGGGTGGCGGCGAAGGCACGGTCGGTCGCGCGGCGCGAGAAGCCCTCCAGCGACGGTACGCTCAACGCCTCGAGCGCCAGCGCCATCGCCGCCCGGAAGCCCCCGTGCCGGCGGTGGCAGTCGGCCAGCCCTTCCAGCGCGCCCATCCGGGTCACCAGGTCGCCGCGGCGGGTGGCCTCGTCACGCGCCAGCTCGTAGTAGCCCGCCGCCTCCACGGTGCGGTGGAACGTCAGGTTGAGCGAGGCAAAGTCTACGTAAATCCGCAGCCGATTGCGGTCGTCGCCGCGGGCCTTGGCACTGCCCAGCGCGCGGCCGAACGCCTGGTCGGCCTCGGCGAAGCGGCCCTGAGCCCGGTGGATCTCGCCGAGCGCGATGTCGTTGCACATCTCCAGGTGCGCGTCCCCGAGCTGCTCGTGCAGCGTCGTTCGCTGCTCCAGCAGCAGGTGGCGGGCGTTCCACGGGCCGACGATCCTATCGATGCCCTCGACGACGGAGTACGCCGACCGCCACTGACCGGCGCGCAGCAACGCACCGAGTTCCGCGAAATGGATCCGAAGGTCGCCGACCTCGGCGGGCTTCCTGGTCCGCAGCTTGGTCAGGCGGTTGGCCGCCCGGCACAGCAGGTCCACCCGCTGCCCCGCGCCATCGGCACGCTCCGCCATCCGCTCCAGCACCACGTCGGCGTCGTCCTCCGGCAGCCAGTACCGCCGATCCTCGGAACGGTAGACCACCCGTCTAGCCTCGAGCCAGGACAGCGCGTCCGTCAGGGTTTCCGGATCTTCGGACTCCGGGCCGAGCGCCACGATGGTGGCCGCCTCGACCGGCGTGCTTAGCGCCGCCACCGCCTCCAGAACCGCCGTTCGCGTTTCGGTCAGGCAGTCGAGCAGCGCCCGCACGATGGTGTCCGGCACGTCGTCCGCGGGTCCGGTAAGCAGCCCCTCGATGAACCGCCGGACGTTCAAGCGGTCATCGAGAAACTTGGTGGCGAAGAGCAGCTCGGCATTGCGGGGGTTACCCTGCACTCCGGCCCAGAAGTGCCCCTGCCATCGCTTGTCCGAGCGCCGCACCCCCAGCATGTCGTCCGGGTCGATCACCTCCAAGAACTCCAGGAAGGCGGGCGGTTCCAGCCGGTCGAGACCGAACTCCGCGCCGTGGCGCTGCCAGAACCGGTGCCCCGGCGAGATCAGCTCCCGGCGCGTCGCCAGCAGCACCACGACCCGGTGATCGGGGTGTTGGTCGATCATCTCGAGGGCCTCGTCGAGGTCCACGTCGGCCAGCCGCCCTGATCGGGGATCGAGCAGGTGCTCGGCGCCGTCGACGGCGATCACCACCGGCCGCTCCCCCAGCTCGTCCAGCGCATTCTCCAGGGCGACGAAAGAGGCGGGTGCGGCCGGCCGCTCCTGCTTCACGCCCCCGCGCAGCACCTTCTCGAGGTACCCGGTCAGGGTCCTGAGGTCGAGCCGACAGTGCGCGGTCACTTCGTGCGGGACAACCGTCGGCCCGCCGATCCAGCGCTCGTGGAGCACCCGGTCGAGTAGGACCGACTTCCCGACGCCGCGGGCGCCGCGCAGGACGGTGACCCCGGGCGGCCCGTCGGTCAGGCGACGGCTTAGTAACTCACTCTCCGCTACTCGGTCCACCATCTGTTGCCGGCTGGCGCGGCCGCCCCGCCCGCTGGGCCGGGGCTTGGCCACGACGGGGGCAGGCTTGGCTTCGCGCCGGTAGCGTTCGGCCGCCGCCTGGGCGAGCCGGTAGCACCAGACCTTGGCCTCCCGCTCCTGGCCCGCGGTCAACTTCCGATTCTTCTTCAGGTCGCGCCCGATGTGCAGCAGGGCGCCGGCGACCAATCCCAGCAGGCATTGCTGGTTCCACTCGGTGACGAAGCCGCTGCCGCGAGCGCTCGACGTGCACGCGTCGCGGGTCGCCGCGGACACCGCCCGGTAATAGCGGACCCGCTCGCTCGCCGCCCGGTCCCGTGGATCCACGAACACGGTGATCAGTTCGTCACGCAGCGCGGGCGCCAGGTACTGCCATTCGTCGAGCGCCAGCGTGACCAGCAGATGCATCGGATCCCGGGCCAGCGGGGCGTTCAGCCGGAACCGGTCATAGTCGATCAGCACGTAGTCGCCGGGCTTGCCCGAGACCAGGATGTTGCGGGCGTTGAGATCGCCGTGCGCCCTGCCGATCAGCAGCTTGCGCAGCTCGGTGCCGGACTCCGGGCCAGTCAGCAGGTCGGCTGGGTTCGTGCCGCCGAGGTCGGGGCCGTACCGGTGCACCCAAGCCACGGCGGTGTCGCGCCGTTCCTTGCGGCCCACCATCGCGCCGAGCACCGCACCGACGGTGACCAGCCGCGGGTCCGAGCTGATCTCCCAGCTGTTGTCGTTCCACTCCGCGATGACGGATTGCATGATCACCTGGCAGGCCTTGCGGAAGCCCTTCATTCCGAGCAGATCCTCCAACGGCCGGGAAGCCGACAGCTCGCCGTACGCCAGCCGCTGGAAGACCGCGCTCGACCGTCCCGCCTGTACCACTGGCTCCACGACCTCGACCAGGTGCCGTTGGCGAAACTGTGGGTCGGACTTGTTCCACGCCTCGCGCAGGCTCAGCACCTTTTGGTTGACGTGGGGTGGATCCACGAACTTAAGCACCAGCTGATCGTGCGCCGAGCCGTCCTTGCGGACCACCAGGGCGACCGGGCTGCCGCTGCGACCCAGGTTGAACCACCGGATGTGCTCCAGCGTGAAAGAGGTCGCCTCTAGGCCGTGGGCCAGCGCCCGGGCGCCAACCTCGCCAAGCATCTGAGCCCACGGTTCCCACTGCTCGAGCCGGCTTTCCGTCATGCCCTCGCCTTTCCCCAGAGAGGAATTACCGTCAATCTAGAGACGGCGGGCCATCGATTGAAGTGACTGATTATGCACGTGGAGGACGGCGGCATGGCGGAAGACGTCCCGGATGCGGTCAAGCTGCGCAAGGACCTCCTGTGGGGCTTGTACACGGACTTGCAGGCGCACGCCCGGCACGCCGAGACCTTGCGCTCCACCGTTGTCAACTTCATGGTCGTGATCGCTTCGGTCCTGGTGGCGGCGGTGGTCCGGGACGGCAGCGTGGATCGGGCCGACCTGATCCCGTGCGCGATGATCACGATCGTCGGCGCTATCGGGCTGATCTTCGCGGCCGGGTACACCGAACTGCACGAACGCAACCGGCGCCGGGCCATGCTGCTGCGCGCCACCCTCGACGACGAACACTTCGCCGGGGAGCCGCGGTCGATACGCACCCTGCTCGCGACTTCGGACCGCGAACATCAGCAAACCCCGCTCTATCGCTGGACCCGCGGCCTGAGCGGCAGCACCCGACAATTCTGGCTGCTCCTGCCGGGCCTGCTGCTTGTGGCCGGCATCGCCCTCACCGCCGTATCGCTCTGACCGCGGGGCGGTGTACGCGCTGCCGAAGAGCGGCACGCTCACCCGTACGGCGTCAGGGCGCGCGGTTAGCCGGCTCGACACTGACAAGCTTGAAGATTTGCTCGTGCTAGCGATCACGCGCGCAGAGAATCACGCCCGGGGCATGGCGCCATCGGCGCGCCGATGAACGCAACTGAACTCGGCAGTTCAGCGAAGCGTGACGGATCTCCGCCGGCTGGCGCGCACGGTCGGCGGCTAGGCCGCGTTTCATAACGCGCGGAGCCACTGGTTGATGATGGCGATGGTGACGGTGGCTTCGAAGCGGACGGCGAGTTTGTCGTAGCGGGTGGCCATGGCCCGGTGCTGTTTGAGCTGGCTGATGCCGCATTCCACCGCGTGGCGCAGCCGGTACACCTGCGGGTCGAAGGAGGGTGGCCGCCCGCCTTTGGACCCCTTCGCTTTGCGGTGCGCGTCCTGGTCGGCCTTGCTCGGGATGCACACCCGGATCCGGCGGCGGCGCGCGTACCCGCGGTTGCCCCGGCTGGTGTATGCCTTGTCGGCCAGCACCAGGTCGGGCCGGGTCCGTGGCCGGCCGCCGCCGAGCCGGTACACCTTGATCCGTTCCAGCACGGTGATGAACTGCGGGCTGTCCCCGCGTTGCCCGGCGGTGATCACCATGGCGAGGGTCTTACGGCCCTGCTCGCAGGCCAGATGCGTCTTGGTGGTGAACCCGCCCCGGGACCGGCCCAGCCCGTGATCGTCAGGCTCGGTCTGCACGCCACCCGGCGGCTCCTTCTGCGCCTGCCCGTCGCGGCGGGCACCGGCGGCGTGCTGATGGGCGCGGCTGATCGTGGAATCGACGCTCACCGTCCAGTCGATCTTCCCGGCCGCGTCGGCCACCGACTGCAGCCGGGCCAGCAGCTGTGTCCAGGTGCCGTCGCGTTGCCAGCGCCTGAACCAGCGGTACAAGGTCTGCCAGGGCGGATACACCGGCGGGACATCGCGCCACGGCGAGCCGGTCCGCACCCGCCAGCGGATCCCGTCGATGATGTCCCTGCTGGCCCATACGCGTGGTCGCCCGCGCCTTGTTTCGACAGGCAGCAGCGGCTGCAGCACCGCCCACTGCGAGTCGGTCAGGTCATGGCGCCTCACTGCCGCTACGCTCGGCACGAGGTCTCCGGTCGGTCTCTGGTTTTGCTTGGTCGCTAAACCACCTACCGGAGACCTCTTCAGTTATCGATCACCGCCACGCCGTGACATCGATGCCCTTACGAAACACGGGCTAGAAGAGTGCACGTGATCAAGCCGCCGCGAGCGCCTTCCGCTGGCGATCTGCGTGGTCGCTGCGAGACGACGAGGCCAAGGGACCGCGTCGAAGGCCGGTGCCGGTTGGACTGGTGGGCGTCCCGAACTGACGCTGCGGGCGAGCTGTCAGCGCTTTCTGAAATCTGACCCTCTATGGGTTCGGGAAAGTTAACCCCCTGACCTGCGGTTATGAGCGTTTGGTGCGTGTTTCTCTGGCGAGGAGTTCTCGCCGGTGGCGGGTTCGGTAGGAGTCGCCGGTGAGGGTGAGGACCTCGGCGTGGTGGACGAGGCGGTCGATCATCGCGGCGGCGACGATGTCGTCGGCGAAGGTCTCGCCCCAGCGGCCGAACGGCAGGTTCGAGGTGACCATGATCGAAGCTTGTTCATAGCGTGAGGCGATGAGCTGGAAGAACAGGTTGGCGGCGTCCTGGTCGAACGGGATGTAGCCCACTTCGTCGACCACGATCAGTTTGTAGCGGCGGATCTTCTTCAGTTCGGCGTCGAGCCGGCCGGCTTGATGCGCGGTGGTGAGCCGGGTGATCCAGTTGCTGGCGGTGTCGAACAGCACCGAGTAGCCGGCGTGGGCGGCCTTGATGGCCAGGCCGATGGCCAGGTGGGTCTTGCCGATCCCGGGCGGGCCCAGCAGGAGCACGTTCTCGGCCTTGGCGACGAACGTGCCGGTGGCCAGGTGCGCCAGGACGTCGCGGCGTAGCGACGGCAGGTGGTCGAGGTTGAAGTCCTCCAGGGTCTTGACCTGCGGGAAGTGGGCGGTGCGGATGCGCATCGTGGTGCCCTTGGACTCCCGGTCGGCAACCTGTCGTTGCAGCACCGCGGCCAGGTATTCCTCGTGCGACCAGTTCTCCTCGCGGGCCTGGACGGCCAGTTCCTCCCAGAACGCTGCGATGGTGGGGGTCTTGAGGACCCGGGTCAGATAGCCGATCAGGGACGGGAGGCCGTCACCGGCCGCAGCCCGGGCTGGTGTTCTGTTCTTCGTCGCTGTGCTCACTACTGGTTACTCGCTTCCGATGGTGGGTTGAAATCGACGCCGAACAGGGCGTCGTAGTCCGGCAGCGCCCGCATGCTCACGGCGTGACCGTCGGCGTGGTAGCGGGTCGCGGCCTGCCGGCGGCGGCGTTGCTCGGCGAACTCGCGCCGCAGAGCGGCGGCGGTCTGCTTGTGGCCCGGGTCGGTGACCACGGCCTGTTTGGCCCAGCACCGCTGATGCCAAGCAACGAGGTGGCCGTCGCAGTGGACGGCGACGGTGTCCAACGTGGCGGTCACGTCGACGAACCGGCCGATCACCCGCGGGTCGACCGAGTAGTCCACGGTGTCGACCCGCACGTAGTAGTCACGGCCCAGCCGCACCCGCTCACGAAGCCCGACCGCCGGTGCCGTCGGCGGCAGGACCAGCAGCGACGGATACTCGACGTCGAGCAGGTCGACCGGCCGGCCCTGGATCGAGCGGACCGTGCGGGCGTTGGCGAACGGCAGCCACTCCGCGAGCTGGGCGTTGAAGTCGCCTGGTGAGGCGAACGTGCGGCCGGGCAGGAACGAGGTCTCCAGGAATCCGTTGGCGCGTTCGACCATGCCCTTGAACTCGGCGTCTCGCGGTGGCGCCAGCTGGATCCGGGTGGCGAGGGTGCCGGCGAACGTCGCCGCCGGGACGCTGACCCGGCCGGTCCCGCCGATCGCTGATTCCCGGTCCCACAACAGCGTGCTGCTCACCCGGCCGACGCCCTGGATCAGCAGCCACATCCCGGCCAGGATGTCACCGGCCTGCCGTGACGGGATCATCACCGCGGTCATGAACCGGGAGAATGCCAGGGTCATCACCAGCACCGGCAGCATCCGGTCCTGCCCGGCCGCGACCGGGATCCGCGGTTCCGGGAACCACAGGTCACACTGGGTCAACCGGCCCGGCTCATAAACCACCCGATCCACCGGATCCACACCTACGTACTCCGGCCGGATCCGGGTCAGCAGCTTCTTCAACGGGCTCAGTGAGTGCGGCCAGCCGATCCGTCGGGCGATCTCCGGTGCCGGCATCCGCGGCCACTCGGTCAGCAACGCCCGCACCCGCGGTTCGAACGCGTCGGTCACCGACCCTCGCGGCGTCCGCTCGTACTTCGGCGGCCGGTCCGAGGCCAACGCCGACCGCACCGTGTTCCGGGCGATCTTCAGCCGCCGAGCGATCTCCTTGATGGGCACGCCCTCGGCTCGATGCAGCCGACGGATCTCAGCCCAGTCCTCCACCTTCAGCACCCCTTCCAAGATCAAGGAGGAGGGGGGTTAACTTTCCCGGATCCCTACGGGGTCACTCTTCAGGAAGCGGCGACACGAGCGGCCGCCAACGACCGGAGCTCATCCGTATCGCCCTCTGGCCCGCGCTTTGGCGGCGGGATGAACGGCTTTGCGCAGTCCTGGGCCGCAGGTACATCATCATCCGATGCAGTCACTGCGTAACCGGAGGCTCGAAAGCCTTTTCGGTGGCCCTATCAACGCGAATCTCACCTTCGACCAGGTTCGTGGTCTCATCCCGAACGCCAGTGAAAGCCCAGACCTCGACTTCAAGCGGGACACTTACCCGTCCGGGGACAGGGGTAAGAAAGACTTGTGCGGCGACATCGGCGGGATGGCCAACGCTGGCGGCGGTGTCATCGTCATCGGCATTGAAGAGGACGATCAGGCCCGCGCAGCCAGCTACAGTCCCGTGGATGTTTCGGACAGCGAGCGTCAGCGTCTCCGCCAGACGTTATATGGCAACCTTCACCCAGCTCCCACCTTCGACGTCATCCCCGTTGAAGACCCAGAACATCCTGGCCATGGCTTCCTCATCATTTGGGTTGCCCGCTCGACCGCAGCGCCACACGCCTACTCCCCGCAGGGAAGTGCCAGGTATTACCCGAGGCGGGTCGGCACCGAGAAAATTTGGCTCGGCGAGGCGGAGATCGCGGAAGCGTACCGGGTTCGATTCGCTGGCCTCGCCGATCAATTCGCAAGAGTTGCGACCATCGAGGCCGAACTCCTCCCACGGCTCGCGAGCGAAGGTATTTTCGTCGTCATCACACTGGTTCCTGACATGCCCGGGGAGATGACGATTGATACCGCAGCGTTCGACGCTTTCCAGCTCGGTAATGCGAGCCGCCAGCTCAGCGCCTTTGGTATCCCGATGGGCGGCTTCATGCAGTCCACCGTGCGCCGGCGTCGACTCGTCGCAACCAGCTCGCCCGAAATCAGTCAGCCCACCACGAACAAAGTATGCGAGTTACACGCAGACGGCAGCGGCGCCTTCGCCAAGAGTGTCGAATCTGTCTCCCGAGATGACGTCCAGCGACAAGAAAGGTTCGTCGACAGTGACCAGCTGGTTATGGGTATAGCCACGGGATTACGGCGCCTCGGCAGGCATGCCCGCGACACCGCAGGTGCCGGCGGCTTGGCGAACATGCAGGCCACCGTATGGACTCGCACACCAACAAAGTTGATGTTGGTATCTAGCGTCGGATGGCCGAATGAGCCGGTCGGCCGTGGATTCATTGAGGGCAATGTGACTTCCGACTCCGTCGCGGACCTCGATGACTTGGCGGTTGACGGGCCCGGCCTAGTCGCAGCAACTTGGCGGCTCGCTAACGGCCTTTTCCAGGACTTCGGGACGCCGGAAACGATGCTAGTCACCCGCGAAGGGGGGATCCGTCTTCCGTACTGGTATCGAGATGTTCAGGCACCTATCCGGCAGTGGGCCGCAGAATTCGGTGTCGAGATCCTGACAGCTCAATAGGCTGACGAAAGGAAAGGACAACGAAGATTTCTATGTCCAGTTCACAGGTGCACTCATCTCGGCTACTTATCCGGACAATGCAACTGCCGTGCGCGTGACGCAAAGGTGGCTCGATACGCCGATCATCGCGGTCGTCGACGATCCGTCACGCAGGCGCCGGTCGGTACCAACGAGAGGAGCGCTACTAGCGCAGCATCCGATGGTCGTCGCGGGTCCCGATGTCCGAGTCGTTCTTGGAGCGCAGTCCGAGATCCTGCTGCATCAGCACCATCAAGGCCAGTCGGGCGTCGCTGATCGTGATCAAACTTCTGCGTACCTCTTCCCGTGAATAGGGTTCGGCGCGCGGCTCCAGGGCTGAGAGACGCAACGGGTAGCCCAGCAGCTCGGATAGTTCCAGCAGGCGATCCAAGACCTTCTCCGCGGCGCGCGCGATCTCGGGTGGTGCCATGAGGTCCATCTCGTAGCCGGCGAGCTTTGCCTGCTCGAAGGCGGCGCGCATTTGCTCATCCAGGTCGGCTGTCATCGCGCTGGCTCGGGCATGCGATTCGATGACCCGGACCCACTCCCGAAGGCTCGTGTGATAGCGGAGGTAGGCGGGAAGCAGTCGCTGTTCACGACGTTCTTGCATGGATCGGTGGTCCGTTCGGCGCTGGGTCAACCAGACGCCAGCGAACGCGAACAGCGCGCCCAACATAGCTCCCAGGAGCGGAAGAAGACCTTGCATCGATCCAGAGTAATGACGGATGGCCGCCCCCCGCGGCGGTCATCAAGCTCAGTGGCCAGCGATCGGCGCACGGCACGACTGCCACCATGGCGTGGCCGAAGTCAGGGTCGATCCGGAAGGCCAAGAGTCCTGCCTTTTTCGGTACTACGACGGCTGACGAGCCGCCAAATGCACTGTCATCGGCAGAAGTGCGCGCCAGACTGTTAACCAGCGGTGACAGTGAGTAGCGCGGATCTTCATGTCGATCAGCGGCTCCTGACCGAGTCGGCTCCGGCAAGCCGGCCATCGGCCGGGCAATGCTTGGCTGGTCGAACCGGCCGGTGGCCGGATCACGTTCGACAGGCGCGACATCACCCGTCTCCCGGCGAAGGAACGGCGCACCATTCAAGGATGTGCAGGTGGTGTTCCGGGACCCGAATATCTCCCTGATTCCGTCGATGACCGTTGGCGACATCCACAGCGAACCGTTCGTCGTCAGGGTGCCATCCAGGCCGACGAGAGAAGCCGCGGAGCCCCGCACCTGCGCAGGCTGCGGCAGTTCCTGCCCTTCCTGGGCGGCTGGGCCATCGGCATGGCGGTCTGGCTGTGGTTTCTGTTCGACGTGATCATCGGCGCGGTCAACGGCAACGCACTCGAGACGATCGGCTTCGGCGCCACCGCTATCTTCGCGGTCTCCGTGGTCACCGGTGTCTTCACCCGCACGCTCGGTCTCGCCGCGATCATCCCGGTGATGGTGGTAATGATGATGGCCGGGGTGCCCGCCTCCGGCGGTGGCCTGTCTGTCTACATGGTTCCGGAGTTCTTCCAGAGCCTGCAACACGTCCTACCGCTGCCCGCGGCGGTCGACACCGCGCGGTCCCTGACCTACTTCGACGGCGTCGGCGTCGGCCGTAACCTGCTGACCATCGCCATCTGGGCCGCCGCGGGCCTGCTGCTCAACCTCGGGGTCGACCAGTGGCTCAAGCGCCGTGAGCGCCGCGGGGAGCCCAGCGCGCCCGGCGACCGCACCGGACCCGACGACACGATCGGCGCCGACACGGCACGGCTCGACGCCGACGAACGGCAACCGGCAGCCGCGCACTGAACACCGCCGGGGCCGTCGCACGATGGCCCCGGCGCCCGGCTTCGCACTGGGAGCCGGCCATCCGCCCCCTTGGCGAGCGCGGGGACCTCGTTGGGGAGGGCGCCCGGGTGCCTGCCAGCGTGACGGCGAGGTTGCAGTGCCGGAAGAGAACCTGAGGTACGTCGATACAAGTCGATACAGAGAGCGGCAAAGTCGTTCTGGTGCCGGTGACGCGTACAGGTCAGGGGTTGGTGGTTGTGTCCTTGAGGCCGATGGCGTCGCTGAGCAGGGTCCAGCAGGCGTCCGCGGAGCGGCGCCGGTCGCCGGGCGGGCGTTTGGCGACGTAGGCGGCCATCATGCCGACGGCGAGGGCGAGTTCGGTGACGGTGAGCGTGGGTGGTACCTCGCCTGCTGCGCGGGCGGTGTCGAGCGGGCCGGACAAAGCTTGCCGGATGCGTTGTGAGGCTGCGGCGATCCGCTCGTCGTCATCGTCGGGGCCGACCAGTTGGATGAAGGCGACCGAGGCGATCGCCTGCCGGGTGAGCAGGTCGAGCACGTCACGCAAAGTGGTGCTGTCCGCGGCGACGAGGGTTTCGACGGCGGCGATGTTCTCCTCGAACGCGGTGAGGGCGAGGCTGATCCGGTCGGGGAAGTGCCGGTAGAGGCTGCCCTGGCCGACGCCGGCCCGCTTGGCGACCTCGGACAGCGGTGCGTCCAGGCCGCGTTCGGCGAAGACTTCGGCGGCGGCGGCGATCAGTGCCTGCCGGTTGCCGGCTGCGGCTTTCGGTCCCAGGTTCTCCTTGCGCGACACGCTCACATGATCCACTATAACCAACCGGACATCATTGTCCGGTTGGAAGGTGGGAGGTCGGCAGCATGAGACTGGATGGAAAGATCGCGATCATCACGGGTGCCGCGGGTGGCATGGGCGAGGCCGCAGCGCTGCTGTTCGCCGCGGAGGGTGCCAAGGTCGCCGCCGTCGACCTGCGGGCCGAAGCGGTACAGCCGGTGGTCGACAAGATCCGCGCGGACGGCGGCACCGCGATCGCGATCGGCGCCGACATCACCAGGGCCGGCGAGGTTGGTGAGCTCGCCGCGCGTACGGTCGCTGAGCTCGGCCTGCCCACGGTGCTGTTCAACAACGCCGGGGTGGATCTGGAGAACAAACGCGCGACGATCGACATCGACGAGGAGGCGTTCGACAAGACCGTCGAGGTCAACCTCAAGGGGACCTGGCTGATGATGAAGTACGTCGTCCCGTACATGATCGAAGCGGGTGGCGGGTCGATCGTGAACAACGCCTCGGCCGGCGCGTTCGTCGCGGTCAGCTCGGCCGGCTACTGCGCCTCGAAAGCAGGCGTCGTCGCGCTGACCCGCGTCGCCGCGACCGAGCTGGGCCGGCACAACATCCGGGTCAACACGCTGAACCCGGGCATGACCTGGACCCCGATGGCCGAGCACCAGCGGCAGGAAGCCCTCGCGCGCGGCGTCACCGAGCAACAGATGCAGGCCACCATGCGCAGCATGTCGGTGCTCGGCCGGATGGCCCAGCCCATCGAAATGGCCCGGATGGCGCTCTTCCTTGCCAGCGACGACTCCTCGTTCGCCACCGGCGCCGCATTCATGAACGACGCCGGGCTGAGCATCATGTCCGCGCTGCAGACCGGGCGCTGAACGCCGAGTAGCAGCCGGTCGCGCTCGGCGGTCACCGGGCCGCATCGCGTCGCTGGACGGTCGGGGAACGACCGTCCAGCGACGCATCCCCGGCATGACAATCAGACCGACAGACGTGGCCCCGATTGGCCGTTAAGCGGGCGTCCAGTGCCCGATGATCCAGCCGATGCAGGCGTTGGGAGCCGATCGGGTCGCAGCTCGGGCTCGCGCCGGACAACTACGCGGCAGCCCTCTTGGGCCATTGCGGGTGGCGATGGACGACAGACCTTGCCGGCCCGGCCCGCACGCTCGGTGCGGCGTGCTTTACGAGAACGCAACAGTCGAAGGTCTTGTGCACCGCGCCCTCCTTGTTATTTGATCATATTGAGCAAATAAGCGGGTGGGGGAGGCGGCGTGGAGCTGACCGTGGCGGGTCTGCAGGCTGCCGGCGTTCCCGGGGACGTCGAGGCGAACCACGTTCAGCTGCGTGAGGCCGCCGGCAAGGCGGCTGCGGCCGGGGCCGGGCTCCTGGTCACTCCTGAGCTGTTCCTCACCGGGTACGACATCGGCGACCGCGTGCGCGAGTTGGCCCGGCTGGATCTGATCGGCATGGTTCGGCAGATCGCGAGAGAAGCCGGGATCGCGATCGTCGCGGGGATACCGGAGTCGTCCGGCTCGGACACGAAAGTGCTTTACAACAGCGCGATCGTCGTCGACGAGCGTGGCGAGGTGCTCGCCCGGCACCGGAAGACGCATCTGTTCGGTGGTCTTGATCGGCGCTATTTCACCCCGGGCGACAAGCTGGTGACCATGGTCGAGCTGCACGGTGTCCGGATCGCGGTGCTGATCTGCTACGACGTCGAGTTTCCCGAGACCGTCCGGGCGGCCGCCGCGAACGGCGCGGACCTGATCGCCGTCCCGACCGCCCAGATGACCCCGTTCGCGTTCGTCGCCGAGCACGTGATCCGTGCCCGCGCCTGGGAGAACCAGGTCTACGTCGCCTACGTCAACCACGACGGCCGCGAGCAGACCCTCGAGTACGTCGGCCGCAGCAGCATCGTCGCGCCCTCCGGAGACGTGCTGGCGAGCGCCGAGCACGGTGACCACCTGCTGATGGCCACCATCGACACCGACATCGTCGCCCGGGCCCGCGCGGACAACCCGTACCTGGCCGACCGGCGTTTCGACCTGTACTGACGGTCCCCCCAAAGCACCACGCAGCAAGCACATCCGATCCCGGGCCCTCCGGGACCGGTGGCCTGACGTGCGCCCGCGCGCCCCTTTCGCGAAGGATGACGCCCATGTCCGTCCCTGACACCTCGAACCCCCCGGTCCCACCGGGCACCAGTTCCGCCCCGGCCAATCTGTCCGGCCGGCTCGGCGTCGGATCGATCGTCTTCATGGTGATCGCGGCCGCCGCCCCGCTGACCGTGATCGGCGGCAACGTCCCGCTCGCCGTCGGCAACGGCAACGGCGTAGGCGCTCCGGTCGGCTTCCTCATCGCGTCCGCCGTGCTGCTGCTGTTCGCCGTCGGCTTCGTCACCATGACCCCGTACGTGACGGTGGCCGGCGCCTTCTTCGCTTACGTGACGATGGGCCTGGGCAAGCGCGCCGGCACCGGTGCGGCACTCACTGCACTCCTCGCCTACACCGCGATCCAGGCCGGCGTGTACGGCTACCTCGGCTGGGCGACCGATGACCTGGTCAAGCACTTTGGCGGCCCCGCAGTGCCCTGGTGGGTCTACGCCCTCGCGGTCGTCGGGGTCGTCGCGCTGCTCGGCTATCGGCACATCGAGCTGAGCTCCAGGGTGCTCGGTGTCGCGCTGGTGCTGGAGATCGCGATCGTGGTCGTCATGGACCTGCGGATCTTCTTCACCGGCGGCGCGGAGGGCAACAGCCTGACCTCCTTCACGCCGGACGCGATCACCTCCGGGCCACTGGGCGTGGCGGTGCTCTTCGCTCTGACCGGCTTCATCGGCTTCGAGGCGACCGCGATCTTCCGGGACGAGGCCCGCGACCCCGAGCGTACGATCCCTCGCGCCACCTACCTCGCCGTGTTGATCATCGGCCTGTTCTACACGATCTCGTGCTGGGCGATCGTCACCGGCGTCGGCCCGAGCAACGCCGTGGAGGTGGCCGGCGACACCCTGGCCGGAAACGGCAACATGATGCTCGACACCGCACAGACCTACCTCGGCACCATGCTGCGCGACGTCATGCAGGTCCTGCTCATCTCGAGCCTGTTCGCGTGCGTGCTCTCGTTCCATAACGTCGTCGCCCGCTACCAGTTCGTGCTTGCCCGGAGGGGCTTGATGCCGGCCGGCCTCGGCACGGTGCATCGGCGTCACCACTCCCCGGCGCGCTCCTCGGTCGTACAGACCATCACGGCCGCGGTGCTTCTCGTCGCGTTCGTCGCTCTCGGCCTGGATCCGCTGGTCGGCGTGTTCGGCTCGATGGCCGGCGTCTCGACCGTCGGCATGGTGCTGCTGATGCTGCTGACGTCGATAGCCGTCCTGGTCTGGTTCGCCCGCAACCCCCGCCAGGCCGGTGGCCGCCTCTGGACGACCCGGATCGCGCCGGTGCTGGCCGTTCTCGGCCTGCTCGCCAGCGCCTGGCTGGTGGTCTCGAACTTCACCATGGTCACCGGCGGCAGCGTCGGCGTCAGCATCGCCCTCGGCCTCGCGCCGCCAGCCGTCTTTCTGGTCGGGTGCGTCATCGGTCAACGCGGGGCCCGAGCGGCATTCGCGGCGGAGTAGGGGTCGTAAGCTCCTGACATGCCCAGCCGCCCGGTGCACAGAACGCCGCAGGAGGCCGTCACGGTGCTGAACAGCCGCGCCGTGGCGGCCATCCGGCGGACCAGTGCAGTCGACACGGTGAAGGCGCGGATCGCGCTCGCGGCCGAGCACGGTCTGCTCACACCCGGCGAACGACTCCCAGGCGTGAGCGAGATCGCGGCGGGCCTGGAGGTCAGCGAGATCACCGTCCGCCGCGCGCTGGAGGAACTGGAGCAGGCCGGCGTCGTTGAGCGCCGCCGGGGCCGTTACGGCGGCACCTACATCAGCGGCGCCCCGCCGAAGGGCGCCGTCACCCAGATCTCCGCCTACCGCGAGGACGCGCAGCGGGTCCGGCAGCTGATCGACGAGCGTGCCGTACTCGAGGTCGGCCTGGCTCAGCGGGCCTGCGTGCGGCGCACCGACGAGGACCTGGCCGTACTGGGGGAGTGCGTCGAGCGGATGGCAGCCGCGCGGGACTGGGCGGAGTTCCACGTGCTCGACGAGCGCTTCCACCTCGCCGTCGCCACCGCCGCAGGCCTGCCGGCGGCGATGCACCTGTACTCCTCGACGCTCACCGACCTCTACGCGTACTTCCTGCCGTACCCGATCGCCTCCCTGCGAGACAGCAACCGCGAGCACGGGTTGATCGTTGCGGCCCTCGACTCACGCGACCTGGCCGCCACGGCGGAGGCCGTCTTCGAGCATGTCGCCGCCCTGCATCGGACTATGTATATCGGGCTGGACTGACAGCCACAGCCACCGGCAGGCGAATGCGAAGGGCATCGCCTGAATAGGCACTAATCGTCGCGACGTCGATACGTCTGTTCAGCGGGTCACGCCGGAACCGGAAGGGACGCTGTCGAAGATCTTGACCGCCTCCCGGATGCGGTCGGCCCGAACCGCGGTGAGGGCGGAGGCGTTGCCGATCTCCCACCGGGTGCCGATCCCGGGGACCTTGAAGTGCGCCCACTCTCGTCAGCGTCCACCGCACCGCGGCGCCCGGGATCTCGTAAGTGACCTGCACGAGATGCTCTCGCGCGGTTTCCTGGCGTCACGGGTTCCAGAACCAGCGCAACCCGTTGTAGGTGTACTCCATCGCGGCGACCCCGTCATGGGCGTACCCGTCCTTGACGCGGAAGGCGAAGTTCCCGTCCTGCTCGTTGTCGGCTTCGGTGAAGTACGGGGATTCCCGCATGAGCTCCACCCGGTCCTGGTCGTAGGAGTGGGCAAAGTCGTCGGTTCCCGTAATGACCCAGACGAAGTAGCCGGCCGGGTCGTGACCCCGTGCGGCGGCAAGGATGCTGTCCATGTCCAGCGAGGTGCCACAGCTCATCGGCAGAAAGTAGCGGAAGTAGTCCAGCCCGTACTGGAAGGTCCGCCAGGTGGCCACGGCGCCCATCGAGAACCCGCCGAAGCCGCGGTGGTCGCGCGCGGCCATGAGGCCATCCGGGGAAACGTTCTCGGCGTAGCTGGAGTATCGGCTCTCCACGGCTGGGATCAGGTCGCCCAGGAGTTCGTGGTGGTAGTTCTGGGTCAGCGTCAAGGCCAGCCCGAAGTTGGCGCTGTCCTGCGGGCTGGTGTTGTTGTACGTGGGGCAGACGATGATCAGAGGTTCGATCCGACCCGCGGCGATCGCGTTGTCGAGCACGTTCTTGAAGTCGGACGGGGTGCTGGGCGTTCCGAGTGTCGTCGTCTCGTTGCCCCACCCGCCGTGCATGAGATAGAAGACGTTGTACCGTCTCTCCTCGGTGTAGCCGTACGGGAGGTAGACGATCGCACGCTTGGTGAGCTTCTGCGTTTTCTGCTCATAGGTCATCGACTCGTATGTGTCATAGCCCAGCTCGACCAGCGTCCCTTGCCGGTCGGCCGCGCCGGAGAATTCCTGCGGGACGACCGCCATCTCCGGGGGAAGCGGGTGCGTGCCCGCAGCCGTTCCGGACGGGGTCTGACCCGTCGCAGCCCCGGATGGCGTCCCGGTGCTGGCCGCGGTCCTGGGGGTCACATCACCCGACGTGCAGGCGGTGAGCACGGGAAAGACGGCGGCAACGGAACCCGCGACCAGGAAACCGCGCAGCAGCGCGCGTCGGGCCAGTAGCGGCTCTTCCATCGCGGTTAATGCTCCTCTTCTGCTCGGCGGGGGTACGCGGCGATCTCATGCGGATCACCGATCACTCCTACATTGGATGATCTCGTCAGCCCTGGTGGGACGATCCCGAGTACGTCAGTTGTCGCGCCCGGCGATATCCGTCGGTTCAATGAGGATGTTGTCGCCGCAGTAGACGCTGATCCGGGCACCGGCATCGGCGGCTCAAACCACCCTTGCGGGGGCGGCCACTGCTTCCGGGGTGTCGTTCGAGGTGGGCATCGCTTCGGCGCACTCAGGCCGTACCGTGCCTTCATGGCCGGCCTCGCCAGGCGTGTGCGTTGTTCGGGTTCACCACAGGGGCCCTCCTTGCCGAGTCGGGGCTGCCGTTGTCCGGCGGCGACGTGCGGGCCAGCGCCGCGGTAGACATGAAACCCGGTTCCCCCTGCTATACGGTGGGGAAGATGCTGGCCGCGGTCGCCGCCCAGCTGGCCAGCACGCGTAGCGCGTCGCTGGCCGGGGTGCCCGGTTCGGCGCTGTAGGCGGTCAGGGTGAGTCCGGGGTCGGCCGGCATAGGCATGGCTTCGAAACCAAGCTCAAGGCGCCCGACGATCGGGTGCTGGAAGGTTTTGACGCCGGTGTGGTGCAGGCGTACCTCATGGGCGCCCCACCGGATGCGGAAGTCGTCGCTGCGGGTGACGAGCTCACCGACCAGGTCCGTCAGCGCTTTGTCATACGGGTCCCGGCCGGCTTCAGTGCGCAGCAGTGCCACGGTGGTGCTCGCGGCCTCGTCCCAGCTGGGGTAGAACTTCTCGGCGCGAGGGTCGAGGAAGCAGAACCGAGCCAGATTGGCTGGGAGGGCCGTGGTGTCGAACGCGGGGGAGTAGAGCGCCTGGCCGAGGCGGTTGGCGGCGAGGATGTCCAGGCGACCGTTGCGGACGAATGCGGGCGCCTCGGTCATCGCGTCGAGCAGATGCTGAGTGCCGGCACGTACCTGCTGCCTGGCGGGGCGGTGGCGGGCGCGCGGGCCGGTGCCGGCTGCGCGGGCCAGGTCGTACAGGTGGGAGCGCTCCGCCTCGTCGAGCCTTAAGGCGCGGCACAGGGCGTCCAGGACGCTGTCGGAGACACCAGCCAGGTTGCCGCGTTCCAGGCGGGTGTAGTAGTCCGGGCTGACGCCGGCCAGCATCGCCACCTCGGCGCGGCGTAGCCCCGGGACCCGGCGGCTACCGCCGAAGTCGGGCAGGCCGGCCTCGTCAGGCGTGATGCGGGCCCGGCGACTGGCCAGGAATTCCCGGATGTCGTTCCTGTTGTCCACGACATGCACGCTACGACCGGGGTGAACGGTGAAAGAGGCCCTGTCATTACCTGCTTCGCCAAACCCTCCCAGCGGCCCGTTCCGCTCGCTTTCATGGATGACGTGAACCTGTCCACGATCACAACCATGGGAGCCGCTGTGCTGAGGTACGGGAAAGTCGGGATTGTCGAAGCGGGACCGCAGTTTGATCGCCGTGGCCGCCCTGCTGACCAGCGGCAACATTGAGCAGCTCACGTTCCATCTGAGCTTCGCCCGGGAGAACGGTCTCACCGAGACCGAGCTCAAGGACGCGATCACCCACCTGGCCTTCTACGCCGGTTGACCCAAGGCGATGTCCGCGGATGAGCGTCGCCAAGCAGGTTTTCAGCACCGACGAGAATTAACCTCCGAGGAACGTCAATGGAACTCAAGCACGTCAACGCTACCGTCAAGACTCCCGCCACCGCGTTCACCGGTGACGTCTACATGACTCCTATCTACAACGGCGCCGGACCGTCGCGGATGGCCGTTGCCCTCGTGCGCTTCACCCCCGGCGCTTACACCAACTGGCACTCGCATGCCGTCGGTCAGACCCTGCACGTCACCGATGGCGTTGCTCTGGTCGGCACCCGCGACGGCGCCGTGGTGCGGGCACGGGCCGGCGACACCGTCATCTGCCCGCCCGGCGAGGACCACTGGCACGGCGCCGCCGAGGACACCTTCATGAGCCACCTCGCGATGCTTGAGGCCAAACCGGACGGCGGCGACCCCACCACCTGGCTCGAGCCGGTCACCGACGAACAGTACAAGGCCGCCAACGAGACCAGCGGCAGTTGATGACAGGTACTGCCAGTACCCGTCACGACAAGCCCTGCGACGCCGCTGAGCTGCATGTTTAGCTAGATATCGGCGGCTGAGACACGCAGCCACCAGTTCAACTTTCAAGAAACGGATGTTCTCTGATGCGTGCGACATTCATGTATGGCACCGGCGACGTGCGCGTGATCGACGTCCCCGACCCGACGCTGCAGGGCCCGACCGACGCGGTCGTGCGGATCGTGCAGGCGTGCATCTGCGGCAGCGACCTGCACCCGTACCACTCGATGCCGGCCGACGAGAGCGGCACGCCGATGGGTCACGAGTTCCTCGGTGTGGTCGAGGAGGTCGGCAAGGACGTGTCCACGATCAAGGCCGGTGACCTGGTGGTGGCGCCCTTCGCGTGGCAGGACAACACCTGCGACTTCTGCCGTGAGGGCCTGCAGACCTCCTGCCGGCACGGCGGTTTCTGGGCCGCTGGCGGCATCGGCGGCGGCCAGGCCGAAGCGGTACGCGTCCCGCAGGCCGACGGCACCCTCGTCAAGCTGCCGGTCGCGGCCGACTCGGCGCTGCTGCCGTCGCTGCTGACCCTGTCCGACGTGTTCGCCACCGGCCACCACGCCGCGATCCGGGCGAACGTCAACGCGCGTACCACGGTCACCGTGATCGGTGACGGCGCGGTCGGCCTGCTCGCTGTGCTGTCGGCCAAACGGCTCGGCGCGGAGCGGATCATCCTGATGGGCCGGCACAAGTCCCGTACCGACCTGGGCCTGGAGTTCGGCGCCACCGAGGTCGTCGCCGAGCGCGGCCAGGAAGGCATCGAGAAGGTCCGCGAGCTGACCGGCGGCGACGGCACCCACACGGTCCTGGAGTGCGTGGGCCACATGCCCGCCTACGAGCAGGCCCTCGGCGTGGTCCGGGTGGGCGGGGTGATCAGCCGGGTCGGTGTGCCGCAGTACAACGACGGCGACATCGGTTGGAACCTGTTCGGCCGCAACCTCACCCTGACCGGCGGACCGGCCCCGGTGCGCCACTACATCGAAGAGCTGATGCCGGACGTCCTGGACGGCAAGATCGAGCCCGGCAAGGTCTTCGACCGCGTCATCGGCATCGAGGAAACCCCGGCCGGCTACCGGGCGATGGACGACCGCGAAGCTCTCAAGGTCCTCGTCCAATTCTGAGATCGATTCCGTCGCCGGGCAGTGCGCCGACCGGCCACGGAATCATCTTTGTCAGTAGCCCACAGTGAAACGCGGGCTGAGGTAGATAGAACCAGTCGACCGTGGCGCCGGCGTTGCGTGGCCCGTCCAGGACGAGGGAGTGGGCTTCCGCTTCCGGCTTGTACTCCTCCGGAAAACCGAGTCGAGCATGGGCGGGCCGCCCTCGGCCACGAGCAGCCGCAGCCACCGGGGTGAACGTCCCTCGTGTCGGAGCTGTCGCCAGATAGTGGGGTGCCCTGCCCACGCATCATGGGGTGGCGTCAAGACCATGACTGCGCCCTGAGGGCGTGCGTCCGCGGGGCGCGCGCTGGTTCGCTTGATCTCCGCCGGGGGCATCAGCGCCCAACCAGGCAGCCGTCCATGGGCCGAGCGGGAGCGCCCAGCCGTAGGTCCGGCTGGCAAACCATGAGGCTATGCCACGAGAGATTGCAGCTGGCGCGGAGAACGCCGAGCGATCAGCCCGAGTTGTACCAGGCCGAGCGAATTCTCGCGCGGATTCGTGCCGTCGTAAGGGGGCACTGTCTTTACCCCTTTCAGCAAAGGCTCCCTGTCGGCCGGGGATGCAGGTTGCATGGGCTACGAGCACGCCCTATCGCGACAACGAGAAGGTGCCGAATGTCTGACAACAACAGCCGCCGCCGGTTTCTGATGGGTACGGCCGGTGTGGCGGCAGCTCCCGTGGTGGCCGGCCTCGTGGGTCCCGCTGCGGCCGCGCAGGCGGCCGGCCGTCCCGCCGGCAACGGCGCTCCGGCGGCCACGGCCACCACGCTGACCAGCCGCCGCAAGCTGGGCCGGCTCAAGGTCTCCAGCATCGGCCTGGGCTGCCAGACCATGACGGGTCGGCTGTACGGGCCGGTCAGCAGCCGCCAGGACATGGTGAAGATCATCCGCACCGCGTTCGATCAGGGTGTCACCTTCTTCGACACGGCCGAGGCCTACGGGCCGTTCGAATCGGAACGCATCGTCGGCGAGGCTCTGCGCCGGGTACGCGACGAAGTGGTGATCGCGTCGAAGTTTGGCTGGAACATCGATCCGGACACCGGACAGCAGCTGCCGGGCCTCAACAGTCAACCGGCCCACATCAAACGCGCCGTCGACGGCATGCTGCGGCGTCTGCGCACCGACCATATCGACCTGCTGTACCAGCACCGCGTCGATCCCGCGGTGCCGATCGAGGACGTGGCGGGCGCGGTCAAGGACCTGATGAAGGCTGGAAAGGTGCGGCACTGGGGCCTGTCCGAGCCGGGCCCGCAGACGGTACGCCGCGCGCATGCGGTGCAGCCGCTGGCGGCTATCCAGAACGAGTACAACCTGTTGTGGCGCGGTTCAGAGGAGCAGATTCTGCCGCTGTGTGAGGAACTGGGCATCGGGTTCGTGTGCTGGGCGCCGTTGGCGTACGGCTTCACCACCGGCACGATCAACCCGTACACCCGCTTCGTCGAGGGCGACTTCCGGGCGTTTGTGCCGCGGCATTCGCCGGAGAACATGCCGGCCAACATGGCAGTGGTGCAGCTGCTGCACCAGTGGGCGGTCCGCAAGGGCGCCACCCCGGGCCAGCTGTCCCTGGCCTGGTTGCAGGCGCAGAAGCCGTGGATCGTGCCGATCCCGAGCGCGACCCGGACTTCGCACCTGCTGGAGAACATCGGCACCGAGGAGTTCGCCTTCACCGCTGCCGAGCTGCGCGAGTTCACCACCGCGCTGAACGCAATTCCCATCCGCGGTGAGCGGCTGCCCGCGCCGGTGCTCGCACTGTCGGGCGTCGAAGCCCCGCTGCCCTGACATAGCCCGTGCAGCAGGCCGGATGGCCGGCATCGGCCATCCGGCTGGTGCTGAGCGCCTTCGGCACCGAGCTCGCTCACCACAGGAGAGCGTCTCGTCCCGGCGACTCCAGCCCGCCCTTGTCCCTGGGAGAACTCATGGATGCGATGAACAGACATCCGCGTCGCGCTGTCCTGCGAGGCGTGCTGCTCGGTGTCGCCGGGACAGCGTCCGGGGCGGTGCTCAACGCCTGCGCCGACTCGCAAGCGACCACCTCTACGCCGGCCTCCGCCCTGCCCAGCGACGTATCTCGCAGTGCCCCGGCATCCACTTCTGGTGCGGGCAGCACGGTGTTGCTGGCGTATTTCTCCCGCGCGGGTGAGAACTACTTCAACGGCGGACGTAAACGGTTGGCCATCGGTAACACTGAGGTCGTGGCAGGCATGATCAGCCGGCTGATCGGCTGCGACGTGCACCGTATCGAGGCCGCCGACCCCTACCCGGACGACTACGATCCCACGGTCGCGCGCAACGTGCAGGAACAGAACGCGGACGCCCGGCCCGGCATCGGGAACCCACTCGCATCTATCGAGCGTTACGACACGATCCTGCTGGGCAGCCCCATCTGGAACGTACGAGCACCGATGATCATGACAACGTTCGTCGAGGGGTTCGACTTCGCCGGCAAGACGATCCATCCGCTCACCACGCACGCGATGAGCGGTCTCGGCACCGCCGAGCGCGACTACACCGCAGCCTGCCCCGACGCGATGCTCGGGGAAGGCCTCGCCGTGCGCGGCGAGGAAGTCACCGACGCCGAGGCCGCCGTCGAAGCGTGGCTGCGCCGCATCGGCCTACTCACCCGCTGACACCCGCCACAGGAGAACCGCACCACATGATCACCATTCTTATTCTCATCGTGGTAGCGGTGCTCGTTTTCGCCGCCTTTGCCGCAGGGCACTGGTACGCGTGGCGGCGCGTCGTTCGCGACACCACAGCCCGCCGCTCCACGCTGCGGCGCGTCGGCACCGCGGTGTTCATTGCCGGACCGGTGCTCGGGCTGGCCGCGATCCGCGACGACATGCCCGGCATCCCCTTCGCCTTCGAAGGCGTCATCGACTGGCCCGGGTTCATGTGGCTCGCCCTGTTCCTCTACCTGGTTCTCGCCTTGGCCGTGGGCGAGCTGCTCCGTCCCTTGCTGCGGTGGTGGCTGGCCCGACGCGACACCGGCACCACCGAACCCGCCGGGCAGCCGGGCGGGAAGCCAGCGGCAGGCGATCTAGTCGCTGCCGTGCCGCCTGCGGATCCCGACCAGGAGAGCGTTGTTGCGGTGGCGCCGCAGACAGACCACGAACCTGACGGACCTGCGGCGCAGGCGCTGTCACGCCGAGTATTCGTCTCGCGAGTAGTGGGCGGCGCCGCCGCCGCTGCCGCGCTCGGCACCGTCGGCTACGGCACCTACGGCGTGATGCGCGGCCCCCAGGTCAAACGGCTCACGGTCCCGCTGGCCAAACTGCCCCGCACCGCGCACGGGTTCCGTATCGCGGTGGTCAGCGACATCCACCTCGGTCCGATCCTCGGCCGCCGCTTCACCCAGCGCGTGGTGGACACCATCAACAGCACCCAGCCGGACCTGATCGCCGTCGTGGGTGACCTGGTCGACGGCAGCGTCGAAGACCTCGCCTCCGCCGTCGAACCGCTCACACAGCTGAGCGCGCGCCACGGCAGCTACTTCGTCACCGGCAACCACGAATACTTCAACGAGCCCGCCGAATGGATCGACAAGATCCGTGAGCTCGGGCTGCGCCCGCTGGAGAACGCCCGCACCGAGCTGCCCGGCTTTGACCTGGCCGGCGTCAACGACGTCCAAGGCGAACAGAGCGGTCAAGGCCCGGACTTCGCCAAGGCCCTCGGCGACCGTGACCGCACCCGCACCGCGGTCCTGCTCGCCCACCAACCCGTCGTCATCGACGACGCCGTCACACACGGCGTCGACCTGCAACTGTCCGGGCACACCCACGGCGGCCAGCTATGGCCGGGCCCCCTGCTCGCCGGACTGGCCAACCCCACCGTGGCCGGTTTGGAACGCTACGGCGACACCCAGCTGTACGTCAGCCGCGGGGCAGGCGTCTGGGGGCCACCGGTGCGGGTGGGCGCCCCGTCCGACATCACGGTTGTGGAGTTGGCCTCCGCGCAGGCGTGAGTTGGCACGTCAACTATTCGGCCGAGGCCGTGGCGCTGTTCTCCGTCGCTGCCCAGGCGGCGAGCAATTGCAGGCCGTCCCCGGATGGAGTGCCCGGCTCCGCAGAGTAGGTGACGATCGTCAGGCTCTCGTCGCTCAGCTGTAGCGCCTCGAAATCCAACTCAAGCTCGCCGATGGCGGGATGGCGGAACCGTTTCCTGCCGTGGCGGTGCACGTAGACGTCCTGGTCCGCCCACCAGGTGCGGAAGGCGTCGCTGCGCATCGACAGTTCACCGATCAGGTTCGCCAGCTGCTGGTCGTCCGGGTTCTGAGCGGCGGCGATGTGCAGCGCAGCCACGGCGGAGCGGGCCACCGGCGTCCAGTCCACGTAGAAGGCCTGGGCGTGCGGATCCAGGAAATTGAACCGCATCGAGTTCACCGGTAGCGCCCGGCTCGCGGCGAACATCGGCGCGTAGAGGGCCATGCCGATCGGGTTCGCGGCGAGGATGTCGAAGCGGTGGTTACGCAGGAACGCGGGTACCCCGGTCATCGAGTCGAGCAGACGGCGGATCGCCGGCCGGATCTCGGGTGCCTTGTCGCGGCGGACGCGCGCGCGTACCGGTGTCGAGCCGGCGGCGCGGGCCAGGTGGTGCAGGTGCGCGGTCTCCGTCGCGTTGAGTTGCAGCGCACGGGCGATGGCTTCCAGAACACTTTCGGAGGCACCGGTGAGGTTGCCGCGTTCCATCCGGGTGTAGTACTCGACGCTGACCCCGGCGAGCGCGGCGACCTCGCCTCGGCGCAGCCCTGCGACACGGCGGCTGCCGTACGCCGGGATGCCGGCCTGCTCGGGGCTGATCTTCGCCCGGCGTGAGGTCAGGAACGCGCGAACCTCGCTGCGGTTGTCCATACCTCCAGGCTAGGCACCTCGGCCGGCGGCTGTAGGTCAGCAACGCTCATCGCCCCAAAACTCGCCGCTGCCACCGCGCGGCGCGGCCGACGCCGAAGCGTCGAACGGCCGCCTCCAGGCGGCCACGCCGCCGAGGAATTTGCCTGGTACGCCGCGAGTCCCACGCCAGGGGGTCCCTGCCATTACCCCTTTCAGCAGTGCCTTCTTCGTGCCGATGTGCAGCGATTTACTGGAGGTGGTCGAGCGAGGGCGGGGGAGGAGCAAGCTGATGGCGTCAACGACGTGGGGGTTCGACGCGATCGGCACTCGGTGGCAGATTGAGACACCACAACCTCTGAACGACAAGCTGAGCAAGTATCTCGAGCAGCGGATCGCCTGCTTCGACGCCGTCTACTCGCGGTTCCGTACCGATTCGCTGATCAGTCGGATCGCCACCCAGCCGCGCGGCCGTTTCGAATTCCCAGCTGACGCTCGCGCATTATTCGGCTTCTACGACCGGCTTGCCGCGGCCACCGACGGCGCCGTCGACCCGCTCATCGGCCGCAACGTCATCGACGCCGATGGCGACTTACGCGGCGCCTGGGCCTGGCAGCATCCGCGTCGGGCTGGAGGATCCGCGTGACTCTCGGCGGGTTGTTGGTGTGGCCCGGCTCGGTGACCAGGCGCTGGCCGCATCGGCAGCCAACCGACGTGCCTGGGGCGAGAGGCTGCCTGGCGCAGTCATTCGCCTTCACCGCGGTGGGGATGTTCGCCGACGGCCGCGCCGAGACCTCGCCAGGCTTCGGCGGCGACTTGTTCCTGCGAACCCGAGCCTCATGATCGGAGCACCCATGACACGGCTGCACAGGCATGTCACCACGATCTCGATGGCGGGCATGACGATCCTCGCATTGGCCGCCTGCTCGGGCGGCGACAGCGACACGGCGGTCCCCGCGAACCCGGGCGCCGGCCCGTCGGCTCTTCCCGCGCCCTCGAGCGCGCCTCCCTCGGCACAGTCGGGGCAGACGACGTACGCCGACGGCCGCTACACCGCCACCGGCTGGTACGGCAGCGGTCCGTCGAGCATCGACGTCACCGTCACCCTCGCCGACGACACGATCACTGACGTCGAGGTCACCCCGCATGCCACCAATGCCACCTCGCTGGACTACCAGCAGCGTTTCGCCGCGGGTGTCGGCGACGAGGTGATCGGCAAGGACATCGACGAGGTGAACCTCGACCGGGTGGCCGGTTCCAGCAGCACACCCGATGGCTTCAACGACGCGCTCGCCCGGATCAAAGCCGACGCCGGGCGCTGACGTCGCCCGGCTGGGGATGAGCAGCGGCGAGCGAACACCGGATCCAGCGCCACACCTGCCCTGTGGACGGCATTGAACTACCGCAACCGATCTAGCACGCCCTAAGACACGCCAGCGAAGGATCAGAACTGCCGATGATGGATATGACACGCAGGCACCTCCTCGGATTCACCGCACTCGGATTGGCGGGTCTCGGTGTCGCCGGGTGTTCCAGCATTCCTGGACTGGGCGGCAATGAAGGAGGCGGCGACGCGCTGGCCCGCCCGGTGGATGGTGCGCGCACTCTCATCGCGTACTTCTCCCTGCCGTTGACCGACGACCCGGAGAACATGAACAGGGACGAGGAGAACAGCACGCACGTTGTCGACGGCAAAGTCCTCGGCAACACGCAGCACGTCGCGCAGATCATCCAGGCGCGCACCGGCGCTGAACTGTTCCGGATCGAGACGGCGCAACCACTGCCGCTGGACTTTCCTGTGCTCGAGAAGCAAGCGTTGCAGGAGCAAGAATCGGATGCTCGGCCCGAGCTGAAGGCCCTGGTGTCGAACCTCGACGACTACGACACGGTGTTCGTCGGCTACCCGATCTACTGGTACGACATGCCGATGCCGCTGTACACGTTCCTGGAACGGCACGAATTCGGCGGCAAAACCATTATCCCGTTCACCACGCACGGCGGCAGCCGGCTGTCCGGAACCGTCGAGAAGATCGCGGAGAAACTCGGCGACGCAACCGTCGTCGACAACGCGTTCACGATCTCCCGCGACGACATGGACAGCGCCGAAGACGAGGTCGGCGCCTGGCTCGACAGCCTCGGCGTAACAGCCGGATAGAACACGCGCCGCACCAACGCAATCCCGCGCGTCTCGCACGGGCGTGACTTCATCCTGCTGTGACGGCGCCCGACGCCTGCGGCCCAATCGCTCGATCCGACAGAAAGCCATCCGATGACGCACCCCACGGACACGGCGGCACCAGCGCTGCCGGGCCGGTACGACCCTTCCGACCCTCCGCCAAGCCGGCCGCGGCCACGTATGACCCTCAAGGCGAAAGTGTTCGTCCTCGTCGCGATCATGCTGGCGACTCTGGCGGCGCTGACCTACGTCAACCTGCAGCATGTGCGCGGGGCCAGCGGCTCGTCGGACTACTCACTAGCCGCGGACCCGGACGCCGGCCGACGAAGCGCCAACGCGGCGGAGGTGTGACGATGTTGCGCAAGGTGCTGTTCTGGGGCGTCGCGGTGGTGTTCCCGCTGCCGCTGGTGCTGACGTACAACACGCTCGCGGTGGAACCCGAGCAACTCAGGTTCTACGTCACCCTCGGGCTCACCGCCTACGCCTGGTGGCTGCTCGCGATCGTGCTCAGCGTCAGACCGCCGTGGCTGGAGCGCCTCGTAGGGCTGCCGTCCATCTACGGGTTGCACGGCATGCTGGGCGTGCTCGCGATCGTGCTCGCCTACGTGCACCGCGACAACTCCTACTCGGGCAGCCAGTTGGCGATCCTGCTGGGCGACTGGAGCTTCTACGCCGCGGTCACCGTGCTCTTGTTCTCCGTGTTCTTCCTCAGCGGCTGGCTGGTCGACCGGGTCCGGCTGCTGCTGAGCGCCAAGCGGCTCCTCGAGAAGGTGTTCCATCACCAGCTGTCGGTGTGGGTGCATCGCCTCAATCTGGTGATCGTCGCGATGATCTGGCTCCACGCGCACCTGCTCGTGCGCGTGAACCAGTACTTCGCATTCATGATGCTCTTTGACGTGTTCACGGTGGCCGTTCTCGGCCTCTACGTGTGGAAGAAGTGGATCGCCCCGGACACCTACTTGACGGCAACGCTCGTCAGCAACCAGGCACGGGGCGGGTCAAGCCGCCGCCTGTCCGTGGAACTCGATCACGCGGCCGCGAGCATCCGACCCGGCGACTTCTTCTTCCTGCGCTTCGAAGGCGCGCAGGCGGTGTCGAAGGAATGGCATCCGTTCTCCGTGACCGACGACGATCAGAAGACGTTGAGCTTCACCATCCGTCAGCACGGAGACTTCACCCGACGCCTCACGGACGTCTCGGTAGGCAGCCGCGTCCGGCTGGAAGGACCCTTCGGCCGGTTCGAATCGATCGTCCGCAAACAGGACGCAGACGCGCCGCTGGTCCTGCTCGGCATGGGCGCGGGCGTCGCACCGCTACTGAGCCTGGCCGCCGCCCACCACACCACCCGCAATATCCACCTGCTGTGGGCGGTGCGCGACCCGCAGGACGCCTACTACCGCGACGTGCTCGCCCGGTACCAGGCATCGTCGGACAACCGCATGCACGTGACCACCAAGGTCGGGCGCTTCCGCCGGGACGACCTTGCTGAGCTGCTCCCGGCGGATGCCGTCAGGAACGGGGCGTTCTTCATCGTCGGCCCCAATCCCGCCGTCCTGGCGAATCAGCGCCTGCTTAGAAAGATCGGAGTCTCGTCGCGGCGAATTCATCAGGAACGACTGACGATGTGAGCGGTCCGACGGCGATACCCCTGCAAGCGGCGATCCCTTCACGGCCCTGGAATCGGCATACGTACGGCGACGTCACCATAAGTATCGGCCCCGCCACTACCAGCGAAAATGTGTAGCATCCAGTCGAGGGACGCTTCGCAGCCACTCCACGCGATGACGGCCCCGGCCATAACCGGACGGGGCGCTGCACCGAACCCGATCCGCAGCCGTACGGCTGCTGCCTGCCAGCTGGGTGACAACTGTCCCACCTGCCGGCCCACGCTCTGCCTCCCGGATCCATCCGACGAAATCCCGACAGGAGCACTCTGATGACCCTCTCCCGGCGGCAAATGCTCGGTGCTTCGGCGGTGGCTCTCACCGCGAGCACCGCACCTCTTGTTCCCGCGTCGGCCTCGGCGAGCCCCGCTGCGGGCAGCACATCAGGTTCCGGCAGGCCCAAGCCGCTGATCATCAGGGAACAGGGAAGCTTCTCCGCCGGAGGAACCGTCAAACGCGCCGAGGGTGTCTTCAACCCCAAGACGCCGTTCGACCCCCAAGGCCAGACCCTGCACGGCGACCACGCCAGCGTGCGCTACCAGATCCCCGAAGGGGCACGGCGATACCCGCTGGTGTTCCTGCACGGCGCCGGCCAGTCGGCACGCTGTTGGGAAACCACGCCGGACGGCCGCGACGGCTTCCAGAACATCTTCCTGCGCCGCGGCCGCGGTGTGTACCTCGTCGATCAACCGCGGCGCGGACAAGCCGGCCAGAGCACTGAGCCGGGCACCATCCCCGCCGAGACCGCCGACCAGAACTGGTTCACCCAGTTCCGCATCGGCCTCTGGCCCGGCTTCTACCCAGGCGTGCAATTCCCGCGTGACGAGGAATCGCTGAACCAGTTCTTCCGCCAGATGACACCCAACACCGGCCCCTACAACGATCAAGTCATCTCCGACGCGATGGCCGCCGTCTTCCAACGGTCCGGACCGGGCATCCTCGTGACACATTCGCAGGGCGGAACGCCGGGCTGGCGGACGGCTATGAAGAGCTCTCGGGTGCGTGCGATCGTCGCCTACGAGCCGGGTGGTGCGTTCACCTTCCCCGACGATGAGATGCCGGAGCCGATCCCGAACAACTACGCCACCGTGACCGGGGTTGCGGTTCCGCGGCGCGAGTTCCTCAAACTGACCGAGATTCCCATCGTGGTCTACTACGGCGACAACATCCCCCGCCAGCCGTCGGACATCCCGGCCCGCGACTATTGGCGCGCCGTTCTGCAGATGGCCCGGCGCTGGGCCGACCTCATTAACCGCAATGGGGGAGACGTGACCGTGGTGCACCTCCCCGACGAAGGCATCCGCGGCAACACCCACTTCCTCTTCTCCGACCTCAACAACGTCGAGGTGGCAGACCGCCTCTCCCGATGGCTGCGCCGAAAGCGTCTGGGTTAGCCGCTGCCCGGCGAAACCTACGCAGACTTCCTGCCCCACCCACGGTCCCCGCCCTCCGAAGAAGTCGCGACCTAGGAAGGCCCGACGTGCCCGCAGACTCCCTCAAAGCCTCAGACACGCTGATGCCTGCGGCGTTCATCGGCCACGGCAACCCGATGAATGCCCTCGAGGTCAATCGCTACACCACCGCATGGAAGGCGTTCGGCGCGGCCGTACCCCGCCCCCGCGCCATCCTGGTGATCAGCGCGCACTGGTACATCAACGCCACCGCCGTCACCGCGATGCCGAAGCCGCGGACCATCCACGACTTCTACGGCTTCCCGCCGGAACTGTTCCAGGTGCAGTACCCGGCACCCGGGCTACCCGAGTTGGCCGCGGAGGTCAGCGACGTCGTCCACCCCACCTGGGTCGGCGCCGACGTCGACAGCTGGGGCATCGACCACGGCACCTGGTCGGTGCTGACACATGCCTTCCCCGACGCCTCCATTCCCGTCGTGCAGCTCAGCGTCAACGCCGACAAGCCGTTCGACTACCACCTCGGCCTCGGCGCGAAGCTGGCCCCGCTGCGCGAACGTGGCGTACTGATCGTCGCCAGCGGCAACGTCGTGCATAACCTGCGCGGAATGGACTGGAAGCTCACCGACGACGGCTACGACTGGGCCCAGCGGTTCGACGAGGACGCCAAAGCCCGGATGCTGAGCGATCCATCCGAGTTCGCGACCCTCGACGCGCACCGCGACTACCGCCACGCCGTACCGACACCGGACCACTTCATCCCCGCCCTGTACCTCGCCGGCCTGGCCGCAGACACGGAGGCAACTGCTAGCACGGAGGTCCTCGTCGACGGCTACGCCTACGGATCATTGTCGATGACGGCCTACACCCTCGGCCTGTCCTGCCCCCACGCCGCCGGTGACGGCGGCTCCCCGCAGCCACCCGCCGACCTGCCACCTGATGGATCCAACATCTGACTCTGATCGACGCGAACAGTGGCTGGGTCGATAGCGGTACGCAGCGCGCTGGCGATGGCCAGAAAGGCTCACCCCGCCGTTTCCGGCGTGGTGCTCGAAGGCCTGCAGATCGTGATCCTCCAACGCCTCCTACTGTG
This sequence comes from Actinoplanes sp. NBC_00393, assembly GCF_036053395.1. Classification (NCBI taxonomy): domain Bacteria; kingdom Bacillati; phylum Actinomycetota; class Actinomycetes; order Micromonosporales; family Micromonosporaceae; genus Actinoplanes; species Actinoplanes sp. NBC_00393. Next base: position 115,111 of record NZ_CP107942.1, read on the forward strand.
GGCAAACAGTCAGTAAGGGCGAGCTCGGCGTCACGGACGGCGCGGCAGGGCGCCTCCACGCAGCTACCCGAAAAACCACTGCATGTGTGCCCGAACCGGGAAGAAGCCATCATCCCCACGGCGAACTCACGCTAGCGCTGGCTGGATGACTTTTGCGGAATGCCTGAATACCAGCAACAACGCTGGCCACGATGGGCTCGACACTTCGCAAGGACAGCTACCGACGATTACCAGCCAGCCCGCGGAAGAAGGAACACGGTCATGAACACCGCTGCGCTTCGTAACCTGGCTCTGCTCATCGCCCGCGTCGGTCTCGGTGTCATCTTCATCGCCCATGGATGGCAGAAGTTCACCGAATACGGGCTGGACGGCACTGCGGCGTCGTTTGAGCAGATGGGCGTCCCGTTGCCCACGCTGAGCGCTTGGTTCGCCGCGGTCGTGGAGTTCGCCGGTGGCATCGCTCTGGTCCTGGGCCTTGCCGTATCCGTGGCAGGGGTCCTGCTGGCGCTGAACATGCTGGGTGCGTTCGTCCTTGTGCATGTCGGCAACGGCATCTTCGTCGGCGACAACGGCTTCGAGCTCGTGCTTGCGCTTGGCGCCGGTGCCCTGGTGTTCGCCGCCGTCGGTGCCGGACAGTTCAGCCTGGACCGCCTGATCGCGCCGCGGCTGTCTCGTGCGTCGGCTCGCCGCGCGACTGCAGCGGGGCGTTGAACGCGCCGTTAGCAGCCGTGGTGGCCGGCTCTGGTCCGGTCAGCCGGTGGGCCTTGCGTGATTCGGTGCGGTGATCGGGCTCGTTGCTGCCCAACTGGCCAGTAGGCGTAGCGCGTCAGCGGCCGCACTACCGCGCCGAGATCGAGGCGTGGCGCGAACGGAGCGTCACCACCGACTACCCCGTGACCAGCCACGACTAGAGACGATCAGCTGGCGACATCCTGCCGGTCTGGGCAGTTCCAGGAGGTCCAGTCGTAGCCGGTGTGCAGCGCCGCAGGACCTTTCCCGATCACCAGCAAGTTGTCGGGTCCGGCGCTCTCGGAGACGCCGCCGGACGGTGAGGTGATGCCGACGACGAGCGCGAAGGCCGTAGCCGCGGTGACGGCGAGGATTGCCGCGGCCGTACCGGAGGCGGTTCTCAAACGCATAGTGCTCTCCTCAGCGGATGTATTTGCTGTTCTGGCGAGGCAGCCTCGATCTACCCGATCAGAAGAACAACTGGATCGAGCCGTAGAACTGCCGGTACAGCGACTCCGCATCGTGCCCGCCGCCAGGATCGAGGGCATAGCGCAGGTTGCCGGTGTCGCCCGAATCGAAGCTGCGCGACATCTTCCGCATCTCACGGATCTGCGGCTCCATCTGGTAGCTCGTGCCGTCGCCCGACCCGACCGACGCCGCGATCAGGTAGTCGTCGCGCTGGTAACCGGAGTCTCGGGCGACCCGGTCGAGATAGGCGGCGGTCTGCTCCGGCGCGGCGGCTCCGCCCGAGTCCTCGATCACCCAGCAGTCACCTGCCATCGGCATGAAGTAGGCGAAGTAGTCGAGGTTGTTGATGAAGACATACCACGTCGTAACGGCACCCATGGAGAAACCAGCGAAGGCGCGGTGCGTCCGCGAGGCGGTGAACCCGGCAGCGTCGGTGGTCCGCGCATAGGTGTGATAACGGCCCTCGACAGCCGGCATGAGATCGTTCTCCAGTTCCTGGGGGAACGCTCTGTCCAGCTGTCCGGCGTAGTGCAGGTCGAGGCTGGCATTGTCGTCCGGGTAGAACGTCGGCGTGACGACGATCGTCGCCTTCAGTAGACCTTCCTCGATCATGTGGTCCAGCATGTTCTTCACCACCGACGACTCGCCGGCACCGCCGAAGAAGCTTTCTGTGGTCATGCCGGCGCCGTGCATCAGATACAGAACGTCATAACGTGTCTGCTGATCCTGTTCGTTGTAGCCGGCCGGTAGATAGACCAGCGCATGTTTGCCGGTCGTCGCGTTGTTGTGCCGGGTCGAATAGTCGACGCGCACCACTTCGCCCTGTCGTCGGGCCGGGGTGTCCTGAAAACGGGCGAGCATGTCGGCGGGCACCGACGGAGTGAACGCCGGACTGCTCGCGCGACTGCCATCGTCACGCTGAGTCCGCCTGGACAACGCAATCGTCGTCAGCAAGGTCACTACGACGATGACGGCCAACACCGATAGCGTGCGCGCTCTCATGATCCGCTTTGTTGGGTGCGCGTGCTGCGGGTCTCCATCAGATGCATCTCCTGGTCGAAATCTTGCCGGGCTGGGTCGTCGTCCGGGCGAAGTGTCGACGACTGCCCGCCCGGACGACGACCGGGTAGGTGATCGCAGCGCGCTGCAACAGGCCCGAAGCCGCGGCTGTGATCTCCTTGACCCAGCTAAGCCCAGCCGCTGCGCTTGTGGGAGGCACCGTTGAACGGTGTAACGCCAGTACCTCCCAGATATTTGTCTGGCTGCGTACCCTCGACGCCGTCAGATTGCGCGACGCACACGACATGCGCTTCGTGCCGGGATCTTGTGCGCTGCCTCGCCCGGCCAGCACCCCGGCCGAGACTCACCGCGCCGCCGCCTCCTGCGGGCCTGATCGCAGCACGGCTTCGGCGTTCTACCGGCGCTGGCCGCGAGAAGCAAGCCGCATCCGTATTCCGTTGTTATTGCCATTTCCTGAGTGCCCGCTGAGGATTACGACGCGTTTCCGGTCCTGCCGTGATCGCGATATCACTCCGCGGATAAGGATCCGCAGTTCGCATTCAGTGCGTTGTCCGCCCTGCTGCGAACCGCAGGCGGCACCTGAGCTGTGACCAGCGCTGATGCTGTGTTCCTGGGTTCTAAACCTGCTACAGGGTCCCTGTCTTTACCCCTCCCAGCAGAAGCTCCCAAACGGTCGATGTTGCGGGTTCGATGAGAAAGAGAGCCACGCCCATATCGCTGATACGAGAAGGTGCCGAATGTCTGACAATAACAACAGCCGTCGCCGGTTCCTGCTGGGTGCGGCCGGTATCGCGTCGACTCCTCTGGTCGCCGGACTGGTGGGCTGCACCTCCGATGATCAGGTGACAGCGGCCGACCGCAGCGTCGCACCGGCCGGGGGCGGGGAGACCGCGACGACGGCGATCACTCTGGCCGCCCGTCGGCGGCTCGGCTCGCTGGAGGTGTCCAGCCTCGGGCTCGGTTGCCAGACCATGCCGGGCAATCTTTACGGGCCGGTCAGCAGCCGAGAGAACATGGTCGGGATCATCCGCACCGCCGTCGATCAAGGGGTCACCTTCTTCGACACGGCGGAGGTGTACGGGCCGCTGGAGTCGGAGCGCATCCTCGGTGAGGCGCTGCAACCGGTCCGCGACCGCGTGGTGATCGCGACGAAGTTCGGGATGAACGTCGACCCGCAGACCGGCGAACGTGGCGAAGGCTTCAACAGCCGGCCCGATCACATCCCGCAGGCCGTCGACGCCATGCTCCAGCGACTGCGCACCGACCACATCGACCTTCTCTACCAGCACCGCGTCGACCCCGCCGTGCCGATCGAAGATGTGGCGGGCGCGGTCAAGGAGCTGATCACGGCGGGCAAAGTCCGGCACTGGGGCCTGTCCGAGCCGGGCGTGCAGACGATCCGCCGGGCTCATGCGGTGCAGCCGCTGACGGCGATCCAGAACGAGTACAACCTGCTGTGGCGTGGTTCTGAGGAGCAGGTCCTGCCGCTGTGCGAAGAGCTCGGTATCGGGTTCGTGCCGTGGGCGCCGCTGTCCTACGGCTTCACGACCGGAACCATCAATCCCTACACCCGGTTCGCCGAAGGTGACTTCCGGGCGATGGTGCCGCGGCACTCGCGGGAGAACATGGCCGCGAACATGGCGGTGGTGCAGTTGCTGCACGACTGGTCGGTGCGCAAGGGCGCCACCCCGGCACAGCTGTCGCTGGCGTGGTTGCAGGCGCAGAAGCCGTGGATCGTGCCGATCCCGTCCGCCACCCGCACGTTGCACCTGCTGGAGAACATCGGCGCCGAGGAGGTCACCTTCGCCGGCAACGAGCTGCAGGAGTTCACGACTGCTCTGAACGCGATCGAGATCAAGGGGGAACGCCTGCCCGCGCCGGTGCTCGCCGGGACTGGAGTCGAGGCGCCGATGCCGTGACCTGCGGGCCGCGAAGGGGGGCTTTACCCAAGGGTGTAATGACAGGGACCCCCTCCGGCCGCGCCGGCTCCCTAGCCTGGGCTGCGTGGACAACCGCAGCGAGATCCGCGACTTCATGATGTCCCGCCGAGCCAAAGTCAGCCCGCAACAGGTGGACCTGCCGGTACACGGCCCCCGCCGAGTCCCTGGCTTGCGGCGCTCCGAGGTCGCACGGCTCGCCGGAGTGAGTATCGAGTACTACACCCGGCTGGAGCGCGGCAACCTCGCCGGAGTCTCCGACAGCGTCCTGGACGCGGTCGCCCGTGCACTGCGACTGGACGACGCGGAACGGACGCATCTGGCGGACCTCGCCCGCAACTGTGGACCGGCGGCGCGCCGCCGGCGCCCGGACCCGAGCCGCAAGGTACGCCCCAACCTGCAACGCCTGCTGGACGCGCTGACTGGCGCGCCGGGGTTCGTCCTCGACCGCCGCGCTGATCTGGTTGCCGCAAACCCGTTGGGCCGGGCCCTGCTCGCGCCGCTCTACGAGCGCGCCGGCGCGCCCAACCACGCCCGGTTCGTGTTCCTCGACGCCCGGGCCGCGCAATTCTGGACCGACTGGGCGAAGGTCGCCGACGACGTAGTCGCACTGCTGCATGTGCAGGCCGCCCGCTACCCGTACGACAAAGGACTGACCGAGCTCATCGGTGAGCTGAGCACTCGCAGCGATCAGTTCCGCACCCGCTGGGCGCGTCACGACGTGCGCGCCCATACGACCGGTGTCAAACGCCTGCAGCACCCGGTGGTCGGCCCGCTCGAGTTGACCTTCGAGGTGCTCATGCCGGCTGCCGACGACGACCAGGCCCTGGTCGTGTACTGCGCCGAGCCCGGTAGCGCCTCGGCGGACGGCCTTCGGCTGCTCGCCGGCTGGGCCGCCACCGGCGGCGGGCAACTCGCCCGGCCTGACGATGCGCCGCTACCGAACGGGTGATGGCAGCTGGGAAGGATGACGATGAACAGGCACCCACGCCGCGCGGTACTCAAGAGCGCGCTGGCCGGTGTTGCCGGGACAGCGGCGAGCGCAATGGTGAACGCTTGTGGTAGTTCACCGGTGACGTCTCCGGCAGGCGGCAGCGCGTCGCGCAGCGCGGCGGCCACGTCGTCCTCAGGCGGCCGCACGGTGCTGTTGGCCTATTTCTCCCGTGCCGGGGAGAACTACTTCAACGGCGGCCGCCGGCGTCTGACGGTCGGCAACACCGAGGTTGTCGCGGGTTACATCAGCAGGCTCATCGGCTGCGAAGTCCACAAGATCGAGGCTGTCGACCCGTATCCCGACGAGTATCAGCCGACGGTCGAGCGTAACTTGCAGGAGCAGCGAGGCGATGCCCGGCCGGGCATCGCCAACCCGCTGACCTCGATCGACGGGTACGACACGATCCTGTTGGGCAGCCCGATCTGGAACGTCCGAGCGCCCATGATCATGACCACGTTGGTCGAAGGCCTCGATTTCACCGGCAAGACGATCCACCCGCTCACTACGCACGCGATGAGCGGTCTCGGCACGACAGAACGTGACTACGCCGCGTCCTGCCCCGGCGCGCGACTGGGGGAGGGCCTTGCTGTGCGCGGTGAGGAAGTCGCCGACGCCGAGCCCGCGGTCGACGCGTGGCTACGCCGGATCGGCCTGCTCACCCGCTGATCTACGGAAGGTCGCGGATCTGCAGCTGGCCGGCCCGCCCACGGCCGCCAGCTCTGGCTTGAGCCCGGGCTGACGTCATTCGGCTCCGGCTGTGGCGCTCTGCTTCGTCGCGGCCCAGGTGGCGAGCAGTTCGAGGCCGTCGCCGGAGGCAGTGCCCGGCTCGGCGGAGTAGGTGACAATGCTCAGAGCCTCGTCACCGGGCAGCTCGAGCGCTTCGTAGGCCAGTTCCAGTTCGCCGATGGCCGGGTGGTGGAACCGCTTCGTGCCGTGGCGGTGCACGTAGACGTCCTGGGCGGCCCACCACGTGCGGAAATCGTCGCTGCGCATGGACAGCTCCCCGATGAGGTTCATCAGCTGCTGGTCGTGGGGGTTCTGAGCGGCGGCGATGCGCAGCGCGCCGACCGCGGAGCGGGCGGTCTTCGCCCACTCGGGGTAGAACATCTGGGCGTGCGGATTCAGGAATGTGAATCGCAGCGAATTGACCGGCAGCGCCGGGCCGCTGACGAATAACGGCGCGTACAGCGCCATGCCCAGCGGGTTTGCCGCCAGGATGTCGAAGCGGTAGTTGCGCAGGAACGCGGGAACCCCGGTCATCGAGTCGAGCAGGCGGCGGATCGTAGGCCGGATCTCCGGCGTGCTGTCACGGCGTGCACGGGTGCGTGCCGGTGCCGGGCCGGCGGCGCGTGCCAGGTGGTGCAGGTGTGTGGTCTCGGTGTCGTCGAGGTGCAACGCGCGGGCGATGGCGTCCAAGACGCTGTCGGAGGCGCCGGCCAGGTTGCCGCGCTCCATCCGGGTGTAGTACTCGACGCTGACCCCGGCGAGCGCGGCGACTTCCCCTCGGCGCAGTCCGGTCACGCGACGGCTGCCGTACGCCGGGATACCCGCCTGCTCCGGGCTGACCTTCGCCCGGCGTGAGGTGAGGAACGCGCGGACCTCGTCGCGGTTGTCGATACCCATACCCCCACGTTAGGGAGGCCACCGGAATTGAGGGGGTCCCTGTCGTTACCCCTTTGGTCCGTGCCTCCCTACCAGAGCCCGCTGGCGATTTGCTGAGAGCATGTCCACTTCCTCGCCCGCGGCGCCCACGAGGCCTGATGCCGCCACAGCGCAGCCGGCAACACGGCCCGGCGCGTCGTTGACGGTGGCGATGCTCGGCTTCGCCGTCGTCACCCTCGACACCCAGGTCGTCAATGTCGCACTGCCCGACATCAGCGCCGGCTACGGCGGCAGTCTGTCCGGTCTGCAGTGGGTGGTCACCGGCTACACGTTGATGTTCTCCGCCCTGCTGCTGTTCGCCGGCACGTTCTCCGACCGCGTCGGCGCGCGTCGCGCGTACGGAATAGGCATGATGATTTTCGTGGTGGCATCCGCGGCCTGCGGCCTGGCACCGGGGCTCGGCTGGCTGGTCGCGGCACGAATACTGCAGGGCGTCGGCGCCGCCCTGATCACCCCGACCTCGCTGGCGTTGATCCGGGCCGCCTACCCCGACGGCGCCGCCCGGGCCAAGGCCATCGCCTACTGGGCGATGGGCGGAGCGATCGCCGCCGCGGCCGGACCGGTCCTCGGCGGCGCGCTGACCCAACTGGATTGGCGGCTCATTTTCTTCCTCAATCTGCCGGTCGGCCTCATCGCTGTGCTGGTGCTGCGCCGCGCCGCCGAATCACCCCGCACCATCGTGCCGTTCGACTGGACCGGCCAGATCGCCGCGGTGCTTGCTCTCGCCGCACTCACCTTCGCGGTCATCGAAGGCGGAGCCCTCGGCTTCGCCAGCCCGCTGATCCTCGCCGCGTTCGCGCTCGCCGTCGCCGCCATCGTCGTGTTCCTCGCCGCCCAGGTCCGAAGCCGTCACCCCATGGTGCCTCTGGGCCTGTTCCGCTCCCGCACCCTCGGCGTCGCCCTTGCGGTCGGCTTCCTCGGCATGGTCGGTTTCTACGGCGTCGTCTTCCTCCAGTCGCTGTACTTCCAGCAGCTGCGCGGCGCGTCGCCGTTTGTCACCGGCCTGCTGTTTCTGCCGATGACCGCCCTGGTCGCGGTCCTCAACCCGCTCGCCGCCCGCACCGCCGCCCGATTCGGCCCCGTCGTGCCGATCGTCGGCGGCCAGCTGGTGATGGCCGCCGGCCTTGCCGGCCTCGTACTGTTACCCGCCGACGCGCCGACGCTGCTGGTGGCCGCCGTCATGGTGCCGGTCGGTGTCGGGGGCTCGTTCACCGTCCCGCCGATCACCGCACTGATCCTCGACAGCGTTCCGCGTGAGCGCGCCGGCACGGCCGGTGGTGTCTTCAACACCTTTCGCCAGATGGGCGGGTCGCTCGGCGTTGCCGCCTACGGTGCCGTCGTCGCGAGCCGGCCCACCTTCCTCGCCGGCCTGCGGATCAGCCTCACCGCCACCGCGATCCTCATTCTGTTCACCGCTGCCGCAAGTCTGGCGTTGCGTCCCGCGCGCACATGAACCAGCCCTGATGGGGCAAAACCTGCTACGGCATAAGCCAGGAAAGGACCCACCATGCGAGCCACTCTCTACGGCGGTCCCGGTGACATCACCGTCGGCGAGCGCCCCGACCCGCGTCTGGAGACTCCCGCCGACGCGGTCGTACGGGTGACGCTGGGCTGCGTCTGCGGCTCCGATCTCTGGTATTACCGAGGGGTCAACCCGCACGCGCTCGGCCCGATCGGCCACGAGTTCATCGGCGTCGTCGAGCAGGTCGGCGCTGACGTCAGCACGCTGCGGCCCGGGGACCTTGTCGTGGCACCGTTCACTTTCTGTGACGGCACCTGCGCCAACTGCCTCGCCGGCTGGCAAGGGAACTGCCTGCACGGCGGCTCGTTCGGCAACCACGGCGTCGACGGCGGGCAGGGCGAGTACGTCCGCGTTCCGTTCGCTGACGCCACACTGGTCAAGGTGCCGGGCCACGGGCACTCGGACGCTGTCCTCAAGTCGCTGGTGGCGCTGTCGGACGTGATGTGCACCGGGCACCACGCCGCGGTCAGCGCCGGCGTGAAGGCCGGCGACACCGTGGCGGTCGTTGGCGACGGGGCGGTCGGTCTGTGCGCGGTCATTGCCGCCAAACGCCTCGGCGCCGAACGGATCATCTCACTGAGCCGCAATCCCGTACGTCAGGCTCTCGCCCGCGAGTTCGGCGCGACCGACATCGTGACCGAGCGCGGCGACGACGCCACCAAGCTGATCATGGAGATGACCAGTGGTATCGGCGTCGATGCTGCCCTGGAATGCGTCGGCACCGGCCAGTCGATGGCCACCGCATTCGGGATCGCCCGGGTCGGGTCGATCGTCGGCGCCGTCGGTGTGCCGCACGACTCTGTCGTGCCGATTCAGACGGTCATCTTCCGTAACATCGGGCTACGCGGCGGTGTGGCACCGGCCCGCCGCTACATCCCGGAGTTGCTCGACGACGTCCTGGCCGAGCGCATCAATCCCGGCCTCGTCTTCGACTACGAAACCGACCTCGACGGGATCGGCGACGCCTACACCGCGATGCTCGAGCGCCGCGCGACCAAGTCACTCGTGCGGATCGGCGCCTAAACGTGCTCTGGGGGACCCTGCCAGTACCCGTTTCCACAGAGACTCCCTGCGGCGGTCCCGGCGCTGTTAGCTGGTTCGGGCGGCCGCGCGGTCGTGGCCGCACCGAGAAGGAGACACGGTGGCGAACGAATCGACGATGACGTCCTGGACGAGTGACGAGCTGACGGCGATCGGCTGCGCCGAGGAACTGCTGATCGCGTCGCTACGCGACGACGGCACCCTGCGCCCGTACGTGACGATCTGGGTCGTGCGCGTCGATGGCGATCTGTATGTCCGCTCGGCCCGCGGTGTGACCAGCCAATGGTTCGCCCGGGCCGTGCGCAGCGGCGCCGGCCGCATCCGGGCCGGCGGCCTGGAACGCGACGTGACATTCACCGAACCCGCAGGCGCCGACCATGCCGACATCGACGCCGCCTACCACGCCAAGTACGACCGCTACGGGCCCGCCATCGTGGGATCCGTCGTGGGGGAGAAGGCGCACCCGGTCACCGTCCGCCTGCTTCCCCGACCCTGAGAGGAATGGCCAGCATGTCCACGATCCCGCAGCTGACGTTGAACAACGGCGTCGAGATGCCCGCCCTCGGATTCGGTGTCTTCCAGACTCCGCCGGACGAGACCCGCTCGGCGGTCGAGGCGGCGCTGTCGGCCGGCTACCGGCACATCGACACCGCAGCCGCCTACGGCAACGAGCGGCAGGTCGGCGAGGCCGTCGCGAAGTCCGGCCTAGACCGCTCGGCGGTCTTCCTCGAGACCAAGATCTGGATCAGCGATTACGGGTACGACGAGACGCTGCACGGCTTCGACAAGAGTGCCGGCAAACTCGGCGTCGACCAGATCGATCTGCTGATCCTGCACCAGGCCCTGCCGTCGGATTTTGACAAGACTCTCGGCGCCTACCGTGCCCTGGAGACGCTGCTGGCAGACGGCAAGGTCCGCGCCATCGGCGTCAGCAACTTCATGGTCGACCACCTGACCGCGTTGCTGGACAGGGCCACGGTGGTGCCCGCGGTGAACCAGATCGAGGTGCACCCGTACTTCGCTCAGCGTGAGGTGCAGGCGTTCGGCGCCCAGCACGGCATCCTGTCCCAGGCGTGGTCACCGATCGGTGGCATCACGTTCTACCGCGAGGGCGAGCACACCAGCACCCTGCAGGACCCGGTGATCGCCGGGATCGCCCAGGCGCACGGCAAGACGCCGGCGCAGGTGATGCTGCGCTGGCACCTGCAGCAGGGCCGCTCGGCGATCCCGAAGTCGACGAAGCCGGCCCGCATGGCGGAGAACTTGGACGTCGTCGACTTCGAGTTGACCGCCGACGAGCTCGCCGCCATCGACGGCCTGGACACCGGCAAGCGCGGCGGCCCTGAGCCCGCCGTCATCACCCTGGAGAACTTCCACCGCGACATCCCCGAAGCCTGATCCGACTCGCCGTCGCCCATCAGCCGCCGGGCAACGGCGGCTTCACCCCCCGACCGACGACACGGAGGAAAACCAAATGCGCACCGCCAAGCTCGGTGAACTCGAGGTTGCCCGGATCGGCCTGGGCGCCATGGGCATGTCACATGGCTACACCGGCGCCGGCAGCGACGACGCCGAGTCGATCCGCACCATCCACCGTGCCGTCGAGCTCGGGGTCACGCTGATCGACACCGCGGAGATCTACGGCCCGTACGTCAACGAGGAACTCGTCGGCCGGGCGCTGAAGGGCCGCCGCGATCAGGTCGTGCTGGCCACCAAGTTCGGCCTCGTCGCGCACGACGGCCGCGGCCCGTGGACGCTGGACAGCAGCCCCGACAACATCCGCACCGCCGTCGAAGGCTCGCTGAAGCGGCTCGGCACCGACCACATCGACCTCTACTACCAGCACCGGGTCGACCCGAACACCCCGATCGAGGAGACCATGGGCGCCCTCGCGGAGCTCGTGAAGGACGGCAAGATCCGCTACATCGGCCTGTCCGAGGCCTGGATCGACACCATCCGCCGCGCCCACGCCGTGCACCCGGTCACCGCCCTGCAGTCGGAGTACTCCCTCTGGACGCGCGACCAGGAACAGGTCCTTCCCGTGCTGCGTGAGCTCGGCATCGGCCTGGTGCCGTACTCCCCGCTCGGGCATGGCTTCCTCACCGGCGCCCTGCGCACTCCGGCCGACATCGAGCGCCTCGACGACGACGACTTCCGCAAGAGCAATCCGCGGTTCACCGGCGAGAACTTCCAGCGCAACCTGCGCATCGCCGACGAGGTGCAGCATGTCGCCGACGAGGTGGACGCCACCCCGGCCCAGGTCGCCCTGGCCTGGCTGCTGACCCGCGGTGGCGACATCGTCCCGATTCCCGGCACCAAGCGGGTCAGCCGGGTGGAGGAGAACACCGCCGCCGACGCCGTCGAACTCACCCCCGAGCAGGTCGCCAAGCTTGACGCGCTGACCCCGGCCGAGGGCGGCCACCACACCGACGAGCAGATGCAGATGATTGAGCGCTGAACCGCTCCACGGTGCCGGACGTCCGGCTCGCCGGCCACGGCCCGTCGCGGTGCCGGCCTCACTGAAGTTGGAGGCACGCGATGAGGAAGGTACTGACAGCACTGACCATGTCCGTGGTCGCGTTGGCCGCGTCGTCCGGCGCCGCCCGTCCGCAGCCGGAGACAGACAAGGAGAGACGACAGGTGATCACCCGCAGCGGCACGCAGCCGTCCAGCATCGGCCCGGCCGAGAACTTCACCGGCGACGTGCATGTGCAGGCATTGTTCGCCGCGGAGGACACGGCCGCGTATGGCGGCGCGTACGTCACCTTCCAGCCCGGCGCACGGTCCGCGTGGCACGTCCATCCCGCGGGGCAGCGGCTGGTCGTCACCGAGGGAACCGGTCTGACCCAGCAGTGGGGTGGCCCGGTCGAGCAGATCCAGGCCGGAGACGTCGTCTGGTGCCCGCCCGGTGTCAAACACTGGCACGGGGCCGCGCCGCATTCGGCCATGACGCACCTCGCCATGAGCAGTGTGCTCGACGGCCGCACCGTCACGTGGATGGAGAAGGTCTCCGACGAGCAGTACGGCAGCTACGCCGAGCCGGAACACAACATTCGCGGCCTGACTCGACAGCAGCAGACGATGGTGACCATCGCGGCGTTCACCGCGGCGGGACGGCTGCCCGAACTGCGTAAGGCGTTGAACGAGGGCCTGGACGCCGGGCTGACCGTCAACGAGATCAAAGAGATCCTGGTTCAGCTGTACGCCTACGCCGGCTTCCCCCGCAGCCTCAACAGCATCACAACATTCATGACCGTGCTGGATGAACGCAAGGCCGCCGGCATCATCGACGAGCCCGGCCCGGAGCCGAATCCGCTACCCAGCGACAAGAGCAGCCTCGAGCTCGGCACGGAAAACCAGACCCGATTGGTCGGCGCGCCAGCGAGCGCTCCCTACATCACCTTTGCGCCGGCGATCGACCAGTTCCTCAAAGCGCATCTGTTCGGCGACATCTTCGGCCGCGACAACCTCAGCTGGCAGAGCCGGGAACTCGCCACGATCGCGGCTCTGGCCAACCTCGGCGGCGCCGACGCACAGCTGCGGTCACACTTCGCCGTCGGCCTCCACAACGGGCTGACCGAGGAGAATCTGCGAGGTCTGGTGTCCGTCCTGCACGCCGAGGCGGGTCAAGCACAGGCCGCCACCGCACGCCGCATTCTCGAAGAGGTGCTGAGCAACAGACCCCGGTAAGACGGCGCTGGCAAGCCGAACATCGCCTTGATATGTGAATTTCTATCAGCAAGTTCGAAGGTCAGCGCTGGAAGGCTGATGCCCATGGCGCAAGAACCGCAAGGTGCAAACGGTGGCACTGAGCTGGGTCGTTTCCTGCGTGCCCGTCGTGCGCAAGTAACCCCTGAGCACGCGGGCATCGGGGTTGGCCCCGGATGGCGGCGCACCCCCGGGCTGCGCCGGGAAGAGCTCGCCGCGCTGGCCGGGGTCAGCGTGGACTACTACATCCGGCTAGAGCGCGGCAAGGAGCATCGGCCCAGCCATGCCGTCATCGACGCGTTAGCCGCCGCGCTCCGCCTGGATGCGAACGAGCGTGGGCACCTGTTCGCCATCGCCACCCGGGCAACCAGCATGCTGCCGAAACCGTCCGTGGTGCCTGACGAGTGCCGGCCGGCGCCAGGCACCGATCTGCTGCTGGAGCGCCTGCGCCCATATCCGGCGCGGGTGCTCAGCCGCACCCTGGACCTGCTCGCCTGCAATCCCGGTGGACTGCGGACGTTGCCCGGCATCGAGGATTGGCCGGTGCAGCGGCGCAACGTCATCCGTTACGTGTTCCTGCACCCGGCGGCCCGTGCACTGTTTCCGGACTGGAAACTCATGACAAGTGGCTGCGTCGCCCGTCTGCGCGCCGTGGCTGGTCGCGAGCCGGACGCCCCGGACGTCACCGAGCTGGTCGCCGAGCTGGCGACTGCGAGCACAGACTTCGCCTGGCTATGGGACAGGTACGAGGTGCGCCCGTTCACCGGGACGTCCAAAACCCTCCACCATCCGCAGGTCGGCACCATGACCCTCACGGTCCAAGCCATGCAGATCGAGGGCACCGCCGGCCATCGGCTGGTGACCTACCTCGCCGAACCCGGCACACCCGATCACGACGCACTGGTTCTGCTGGACCGATAACGCCTGGAGCCGTGCCGGACGATGGCCGGCACGCTCTTGCGTGGAAGTCGCACGTCCAGTGAGATAGCCGTGGGAATCGCGGCCAGTAACGTTCACGAGGCGGCTTCAAAAGGGGTATTGGCAATACACCCTTCCCGCGAGCGGATTCGTCGGCCCCACGCTGCGGTTTTCCAGATGGGGGACCTGAAGTTACCCCGAATTGGATTCCCGGGTAAGTGCGGGCCTCCCCGGTGATCGGGCCTTCCCCTAGCGTCGTGCCTTAACCCGGTAACGCAGGTCCCACACTTGCGTGTCCCCCCACTCGAACCGAGGCCCGGCCCGAAATCCCTGTTGGCCGGGCACCGACCTCGATCGCCCGAGCGGCGCGCCGTCAGGCGTGCCGCCGAACTATCGGATGAACCAGCAGCCGGCCTCCACACGCAGCTTTCCTGAAGCCGGTGTCGAAACGGAGACAATAATGAATCGTCGTGATTTCCTGAGACTCAACGTTGGTGTAGGTGCGGCGGCAACTCTCGCGGCATGTGGCAGTTCGGGCCCGTCCGGCGGGAGCGACAGCAGCGGCGCTGAGGGTGCGGCAACGTATTGGGCGCTGAGCGGCATGCCCAGCGAGCCGATCCGTCGCGCGGCTGTGGACCGCTTCAACAAGGCCAACCCGGACACACCGATCACGGGCTCGTACTTCCAGAACGATGCGTACAAGCAGAAGATCAAGACCGCCATCGGGGCTGGCGAGGGCCCGTCGATGATCTTCAACTGGGGTGGTGGGGGCCTCAAGAGCTATGTCGAGGCCGGCCAGGTCGACGACCTCACCGGTTGGTTCGGCGAAAACGCCGCGGTCAAGGACAAGATCATCCCGGCGTCGTTCGGTGCGGCCACCGTGGACGGCAAGATCTACGCGATGCCGGTCGAGAGCGTGACGCCGATCGTCCTGTTCTACAACAAGAAGGTCTTCGAGCAGGTCGGCGTGCAGCCCCCGCAGACGTACGGCGACATTCTCGATCTGGTCCCGAAGTTCAATGCTCAGGGCATCGCGCCGTTCTCCATGGGTGGCCAGTCCCGCTGGCCCAACATGATGTGGCTCGAGTTCCTGCTCGACCGCACGGCCGGCTCCGACGTGTTCAACCGCGTCTTCGCCGGCGAGAAGAACGCATGGTCCGACCCGGCGGTGCTGACCATGCTTACGATGGTTCAGGACCTGGTGAAGGCGGACGGTTTCCAGAAGGGCTTCTCCTCGACCACCGCCGACTCGAACGCCGACCAGGCCCTGCTCTACACCGGCAAGGCCGCGATGATGGTGCACGGCACCTGGTCGTACGGCATCCAGAAGGCCAACGGCGGCGACTTCGTCTCCAGCGGCGGCCTCGGCTTCATGAACTTTCCCCCGATCGACGGCGGCAAGGGCGACCCGGGTAACGCGGTGGGCAACCCCGGCCAGTACCTGTCCATCTCGTCGAAGGCCCCCCAGGCGCAGAAGGACATCGCCAAGAAGTACTTCTCCACCACCCTGGTAGACGACGAGGAGGTCAAGGGCTGGGTCGGTGCGGGCTATGTGCCGACGCTCAAGGACAGCGCCGCGCAACTCGCTTCATCGCCGAACGCGGACTTCCTTAACTTCGTCCACGAGACAGCGGTGAACGCCAAAACCTTCCAACAGTCGTGGGACCAGGCGCTGAGCCCGACCGCGGCCGAGACCCTGCTGGACAACATCGCCAAGCTGTTCCAGTTGCAGATCAGCCCGCAGCAGTGGGTCGACAGCATGAACGGGGTCATCGGCAAATGACGACCCTCGCTCCGCCCGCGGTCCGCGTCGACCAGGTGCCCACCGCGAGCCGCGAGCGGGGCGGCTCCGTCCTCTGGATGACCATGCCCGCGCTGCTGATGTTCCTGGCGTTCGGGCTCATCCCGCTGCTCGGTGCGCTCGGGCTCAGCTTCACCACCTGGGACGGCATCGGTGACATCCGCCCGACCGGCCTGACCAGCTGGAAGGCGGCACTGAGCGACCCCGGGCTGCCACACGCACTCGGCATCACGTTCCAGATCATGTTTCTTTCCTGGCTGGTGCAGACCCCGCTATCCATCCTGATCGGCGTCTTCATCGCCGCGCGACACCGCTATCGCGGCTTACTCGCCGTGCTCTACTTCATCCCGCTGCTGCTCAGTTCAGCGGCCATCTCGATCACCTACAAGGCGATGCTCGACCCCAACTTCGGCATCGGATCCGGGCTCGGGATCAGCGCGCTCAACCAGGACTGGCTGGGTGACCCCACGCTCGCGATGGGCGTCCTGATCTTCGTGGTGTCCTGGCAGTTCATCCCGTTCCACTCACTGATCTACCAGGGCGCGGTCCGGCAGATCCCCATCGCGCTCTACGAAGCGGCGCAGATCGACGGCGCCGGGCGGTTACGCCAGTTCTTCCTGATCACGCTGCCGCAGATCAAGTACACGATCATCACGTCCTCGACGCTGATGGTCGTGGGCTCGCTGACCTTCTTCGACCTGATCTACGTGCTCACCGCCGGCGGCCCGGGCGACGCCACCCGGGCTCTGGCCCTGGAGATGTACCAGAAGGGGTTCATGGCCAACCTGATGGGTCCGGCGAGCTGTATCGCGGTGATCCTGGTCCTGGTCGGGGTGGCCCTGGCTCAGCTGCTGCGGCGGCTCGGTGGCCGCGGCGACGAGAGCCAGATGGAAGGGATGTGACGTGGCGACCATCGACACCGGCGCCCACCGGCGGATCACACCGGCCCGCCGGAAGGCGCGGTCCAATTGGCTGGGCGGCACCTTCGGCTGGGTCTGGCTGCTCATCGTGATGCTGCCGATCTACTGGATCGTCATCACGAGCTTCAAGACTCAGGCGAACTACTTCGTCACGAACACGTTCGCCCCGCCGTCCACCCCGACCTTGGACAACTACCGGTCGGTCATCGAAAACGACTTCGTCCGGTACTTCCTCAACAGCATGGTGGTCACGGTAGGTGCGGTGGTCCCGGCCGTCGTGATCTCGTTCATGGCGGCCTACGGCATCGTCCGCGCCGCCCGTGATCGCCGGGTCAGGTCGATCAACTCACTGTTCCTGACGGGCCTGGCCATCCCATTGCAAGCAGTGATCATCCCGGTCTACCTGATCATCATCCGGCTCGAGATGTACGACACGCTGCTGGCGATTATCCTGCCGTCCATCGCGTTCGCCATCCCGCTGTCGGTTCTGGTGCTGGCCAACTTCATCCGCGACGTGCCGCGCGAGCTGTTCGAGTCGATGCGGATGGACGGCGCCACCGAGTGGGGCACGCTGTGGCGGCTCGCCTTCCCGCTCACCCGCCCCGCACTGGTCACCGTGACCATCTACAACGCGCTGGCCATCTGGAACGGCTTCCTGCTGCCACTGGTACTCACCCAGAGCCCCGAGCAGCGCACCATGCCGCTCGCGCTGTGGACCTTCCAGGGGCAGTTCGGCATCAACGTGCCGGCCATCGCGGCGTCGGTCACGCTCACCACCATCCCCATCGTCCTGCTGTACGCGGTCGGCCGTCGACAGCTGCTCAGCGGCTTGACCGCTGGGTTCGGTAAGTAGGAGGGAAGACGTTGAAAGCACCTGGACGCATATTGCTGTGCGCAAGCGCCGCCATAGGTTTGCTGGCGGGCTGCGGTTCGGTCGTGGGGAGCATGAGTTCCCCGGCAGGTCGAGGCGCACCGCCCATCGAGACCGCCCTTTCCTCCGACCCACCGGTCGTGCGTACCGTGTCCGGCTCCGTACGCGGGGTGACGGAGGCCGGGGTGCAGAGTTTCAAAGGCATCCCCTATGCCGCGCCGCCGGTCGGCGCCTACCGTTGGCGCCCGACCCAGAAGGCGAAGCCGTGGCCGGGCGTCCGTGACGGCAGCCAGTTCGGCGCCGACTGCGCGCAGGCGGGCCGCGGCACACCCCCGCCCCAGGGCTACTCAGAGGACTGTCTGTTCGTCAACGTGTGGCGCCCGTCGGGGGCCAAGGTGGGTGCCAAGTTGCCGGTGATGGTGTGGATCCACGGCGGCGGCTTCGTCGCCGGCAGTGGCGCGCAGCCGAATTACTCGGGTGAGGCGTTCGCGCGCCAGGGCGTAGCGCTGGTCACCATCAACTATCGGCTGGGCCGGTTCGGCTTCTTCGCCTTTCCGGGGCTTACCGCCGAGCACCGCGGCGAGGTCAAGGGCAACTACGGCTATCTCGACCAGATCGCCGCGCTGAACTGGGTGCGGCGCAACATCGCCGCGTTCGGTGGCGATCCCCGCAACGTCACCATCTTCGGTGAATCGGCGGGTGGCGTCTCGGTGCACACGCACCTGACCTCGCCGTTGTCGCGCGGAGTCTTCGACAAGGCCATAATCCAGTCCGGCGGCGGGCGCGACGGCGTGCTGACCGGCCGGCCGCTGCGCGCCGACGGGGCCGATCCGCTCTACCCGGTCTCGGCCGAGACGATCGGCGTCAACTTCGCACAACGGTACGAGATCGAGGGCACCGGCGCCGCCGCGCTCGCCCAGCTGCGCGCGCTCGACACCGCGCAGGTCGTCGACGGCGGGCAGGAGACCGCTGGGCCGGGCGGTCCACCGACCTATCCGGGGCCGATCCTCGATGGCCGGCTCGCTGTCGAAACCGCGGAGAGCGCCTACCGGGCCGGCCGGCAGAAGCGCGCGCCGCTGATGATCGGAACGAACAGCGCCGACTTCATCGGCTTCGTCGCCGCCGACAGCAAGGATGAGTTGTTCGCCCAGTTCCGGGAGCACGCGGCCTGGGCGCGGGCGGTCTACGATCCCGACGGCACCGCCACCCTGCAGCAGGTGCTGATGATGGTCGGCATCGACCGCGCCCAGGCCGAGCCCGCGCGGTTCACCGCCAATGCGTTCGCGCGCGTGGGGGCACCCACTTATCTCTATCGCTTCTCCTATGTCCCGACCGCGCGTCGCGACCAGTGGGTGAACGGGGTTCCCCACGCGGCGGAGATCCCCTTCGTCTTCGACACCCTCGCCGCCGGCGGCACGCAGCCGACGGCGCAGGACAGTGCGGTGGCGCGGCTTGCCAACACCTACTGGGCCAACTTCGCGCGCAACGGCAATCCGAACGGCCGCACGGTGCCGCAATGGCCCCGGCACGCCGTCGGCCGCGACTCGATCACCGACTTCAGCCCGGACGGGACGATTGTCGCGGGACCCGATCCTCGCAAGGAACGGCTGGACGTGTCCGAGGCCGCGGGCGGACTGCCCCGACCGCGCTGAGCCGGCCAGGCCACCGCGCGGCAAGGCAGTCGCGCGGTGGCGGGCCGGTCAGCCCGGCGTGCGCATCGCTGTCGGCTGGGGCCCAGCCACGACGGCCGTTGCCTTGGTGGCCTTGCGTTGCAGGACTACCGCAAACAGCGGGTCGACCTGGCGCAAGCCCACGCGGAGACAATCGCCGTCGATGACGCTTCCACCCGCTTCCCAAATCCAGCGCTCAGGCTTCGCCCGCACCGGGCCGCTCGACATCCACACGAACGGAGACACGCGTCCGATGACGTCCGCTGCGGACCTGCTGACTGAATTGACCCTGCAGGAGAAGGCGGCGATGTGCCTCGGCTCCACCGTCTGGCACACGGCACCGGTGCCGCGCCTCGGTATCCCGGCGATCATGCTGTCTGACGGCCCGCACGGGCTGCGTCGCCAGCCCGACGGCAATCAGGCCGGTATCTCCGGCAGCCTGCCCGCCACCTGCTTCCCGACCGCCTCCGCACTCGGCTCGTCGTGGGATCCCGACCTGGTGCGGCGCATCGGCGCGGCGATCGGCGCGGAAGCTTGCGCGCAGGGGGTGGCGGTGGTGCTCGGCCCCGGCGTCAACATCAAACGGTCCCCGCTGTGCGGGCGCAACTTCGAGTACTTCTCCGAGGACCCGTTGCTGGCCGGCGTCCTGGGCGAGGCCCACGTCGTCGGGGTGCAGAGTCAGGGCGTCGGCGCGTGCGTGAAGCACTTCGCCGCCAACAATCAGGAGACCGACCGGCTGCGGGTCAGCGCCGACGTCGACGAGCGAACGCTGCGCGAAATCTACCTGCCGCACTTCGAACGCATCGTCATCCGGGCCCGGCCCTGGATGGTCATGTGCGCCTACAACCGCATCAACGGGGTGCCCGCCTCCGAACACCGGTGGCTGCTCACCGAGGTGCTGCGCGACGAATGGGGCTTCGACGGCGTCGTGGTCTCCGACTGGGGAGCGGTCCGTGACCGGGTGGCGGCGCTTACCGCCGGCCTCGACCTGGAGATGCCGCCCAACCGGGGCGTCAGCGACACCGCGATCGTCGCCGCCGTCCACGACGGCACCCTCGACGAGAAGGTGCTCGACCAGACGGCGCAGCGGATCCTGCAGCTGGTAGACCGTTGTGCCGACCCGGCGCCGACTGGCTTCGACGTAGGCACTCATCACACCTTGGCCCGCGCCGCGGCAGCTGACTGCGCGGTGCTGCTCAAGAACGACCGTCAGTTGCTGCCGCTGCAGCCGGTGGCCGGCGACACGATCGCCGTGATCGGCGAGTTCGCCCGCGCCCCTCGCTTTCAGGGCGCCGGCAGTTCCCAGGTCAACCCCACCCGCATCGACGTGCCGTTGGACGAGCTGCGAACGGCTGCACCGGCCGGCGTCACCGTGGAATATGCCGACGGTGGCGAGCAAGCTGTGGCGCTCGCCCGCCGCGCGGACACCGTGGTGCTGTTCCTCGGCCTGCCCGCCGGCGACGAGTCAGAAGGCGCTGACCGGTGGCACATGCATCTACCCGAAGCTCAGATCGCGCTGCTGGAACAGGTGGCAGCGGTGAACCGCAGAGTGGTGGTGGTGCTGGCCAACGGCTCCGCGGTGGAGGTGTCCTCGTGGGACCGGCACGCAGGCGCGATCCTGGAAACCTGGCTGTCCGGGCAGGCGGCCGGCGGCGCGGTCGCCGACCTGCTGTTCGGCGCCGTCAACCCGTCCGGGCGTCTCGCCGAGACCCTGCCGGTGCACCTTGCGGACAACCCGTCCTTCCTGAACTTCCCCGGAGAGCAAGGGCACGTGCGGTACGGCGAGGGTGTCTTCGTCGGCTACCGCGGTTACGACGCCACCGGCCGCGACGTCGCCTACCCGTTCGGTCACGGTCTTTCCTACACGTCGTTCACCTACCACGATCTCACCGTCACGGTGACCGCCGATTCCTCGGTGCTGGTCACCTGCGCCGTCGTCAACACCGGCGATCGGCCCGGCAAGGAGGTCGTGCAGCTTTACATCGGCGCCCCACCGTCACCCGTGGCCCGCCCCGTACGGGAGCTGAAAGCCTTCACGAAGATCGACCTGCTGCCCGGTGGCAGTGAGACAGTGACGTTCCACCTCGACCCACGCGACCTCTCCTACTGGTCCACCCGCCACCAGCGGTGGCTGTTGCACGGCGGCACGTTCCACGTCAGCGTAGGCTCGTCATCACGCGACCTGCGGCTGAGCGTCACCGTCGACGTACCCGCCGAAGCTTTCCCGGTGCCGCTGACCGCCGAGTCGACCCTGCGCGAGTGGCTGGCCGACCCCGAGGGGGCCGCCGCGCTGCGCGCAGCCGTCGGGGCCGACGCCGACGGCAACCCCACCGGCATCCTCAGTGACCCCGAGTCGCTGACCGTGCTCGGCGACTTCCCCCTGACCACCCTGACTGCGTTCCCGAGACTTGGTATCGACCGCCACGTCGTCACCGGATTGGACATCCAACCCCGGGGAGTTGCCGGACCGCATGCTTTGCACATTGCCGAGGACGAGGGCGCTCCGACGTAGGTCCGCCTCGAGTGCGGCTGGGGTGGACCTCGGGATCAGCTGGCAGGGCGGTGGCATTCCATAGGGCACTTCTCGCCGTGGGTGCGTCCATGAGAAGCCCGTCGTCACTGAGCACCAGCCTGACACAGCAGTGTGGCGGCCCGATCGAGCAGATCCGGGTCGGCGACATCGCCTGGTGCTCGCCCGGCGTCGAACACTGGGACGGGGCCGCACCGCCTCCACCATGACGCACCTGGTCATGACCGGCTCCGGCCGGCGGTCGGACCGTCACATGGATGGCGGAGGTCTCCGACGAGCAGAACGGCGCGTGGGCCGAACCCGGCCACCACATGCGCGGCTTGGCCGGTCGCAGCACGCGCAGTGAGTGGCAACGTTCACCCCCTCGTGGCTGATCGACGCCTGCGAATAGGGGGCCTGACATTCCCTGGAGCGGCACGGCCTGCCACCGGTGCCCTCTTCCGGCCAAGCTGACCGCTGAACCAAGTCCCGGCACCACGCGCACTGGAATCGACTCCAGTCCTGAACGGGAGATGTGGAATGCATGCCAAGACGGTCCTGCGCCGATACCGGCCCCACCTACTCAGCGCCACACTCTCAGCGATGGTCCTGCTCGGCGCGACGGCGCCAGCCGTGGCGCACCCCGTCCCGGCGGCCCGTGCGGATTGCCCTTTCATCAACACGGTCTGCCTGTACGAGGGCGAGCACTACGCGGGCGTCCGACTCACCCTGAGCTCGTGGCCGCCGGGATCCGGGGTCTGTATCAGCCTGGCGGAACACGGCTGGAGCGGCCGCGCCCGCTCGGCCTACAACACCAACCCCGCAAGCGCTGCGCTGTTCTTGAACGATGACTGCCTTGGCGGCCCCGACCAACTGCCACCGGGCGGTACGCCGATCCTCAACGGCTCCACACTCGGGAGCATCTGGGTGCCCTGACACGGGAACCTCGACTGGGAAGCTCGGCCGGAAGCTCCTCGGCGAGGCCGGGCGCCGGCTTCACGTTCCGGTGCACCCGCAGTGTTACCGCGGTACCGATACGGCAAGCCGTGTGCCCCCCGTGGTACCACGACCGGGCCCGATCTCTCCGTAGCGAGCCAAATCCTGGGCGAGGCCGGCGCCCGCGACCGCATCCAGGCCGTCATCGTCGCCTACGACACCGGCCTCGTGCGCCCAGGTCAGGGCTCAAACGTTCAGCATTGCCGCAGTCCGGCCGATCAGAAAGCGCAGGCGAAAGAAACTCGGAGACGTCATGCACATCGGCGGCCGGTATCGGCGGTTGGCTCCTGGAAGCGGACGACGGGCGCCGCGCCGGGGCACCGTCCCGTTCTACGGGCTCACCGGCGCCGTACTAGCCGTGGGACTCGCCGCGATAGCGGTGACCAGCATGCGCGGCAACGCCATGGTGGGGGTCGCCGGACCGCCCATGCTGCTCATCAACATCGTCGCCTTCATCTTCGCAGTGGGCGCGAGTACCCGGTCGGCGTTGAACTCGTCGACCCGCCGTGCCTGGGGATGGTTCGCGGCCGCCATCGGTCTACTGATCGCCTCCGCCATCTGCTTCGCGGTATTCACCTCCTGGCGGCAGTTTCCGGCCCCCGGCGACCTTCTGCGGCTCGCCTTCACGCCGATGATGCTCGTCGGGCTGCTGCTGGTGCCTCGCCGCTTGGACAGCCGGCTGTCCGGGCTCAAATTGGGCCTGGACGCCGGGGTGATCGTCGTTGCCGGAGTCATGGTGATGTGGTATGTCGCTGTGGGTCCGGCACTCACCGAGCACAGGCTCGGTACCGGCGCTGTTCTCGCCGCGATAGCGCTGCCTCTGGGAGATCTGACTTTGCTCTTCGGCATCGTCCTGGTGCTGATGCGAGGAGTCGACGAGTCGGTGCGCCGGCCCATGATCCTCCTGGCGGCCGCGATGACTCTCGAGATGGTGGGCGATATGCATCTCGGTGGCCTCCGTCTGGATTCCGGCTTCCGTGATGTCTACGCATGGCAATTCATGCTCTGGTTGACCGGCCACTTCCTCATCGCGGCGGCCGCGTTCGAGCAGAGTCGGTCATCCAGCCGGAACACCCGCGGCCTGCCCCGGCGCAGAGCTTTCAGCGTCGCCCCGTACTTCGCTGTCGCACTGGGGCTGGCATTGCTGGTCATCTCGGCGGTGCGCGGGGACGAGCCGTACCGGCTGCTCGGCATGGTGTTCGGTTCGGTCGTGCTGACCTGCATCGTCGTGACGCGGCAGGTGATGACCCTGTGGGAGGTCCACAAGAAGGCGGTGACCGACGGCCTCACCGGACTGGCGAACCGGACGCACACCTACGAGGCGCTGGAGTGGGCGATGGCCAGGACCGTCCGTGGCGGCCCGCCGGCGGGCCTGCTGCTGGCCGATCTGAATGAGTTCAAACAGGTTAACGACACGCTCGGTCACGCCGCCGGCGATCGGCTACTGATCGAGTTCGCCCGGATGCTGCGCCGCGCGGTGCTCGGCTCCGACGTCGCAGGCAGGCTCGGCGGTGACGAGTTCGCGGTGGTGCTCACGGGTATCGGATCGCTGGAGAACGCGGAGGCGGTCGTACGCAGGCTACGCCGGGAAATGGAACAGCCAGTCATGATCGGCGACGTGGTCGTGCAGATCCGTGCCGCGATCGGGCTCGGGATTATGGGCCCGGGCGACGTCGGCACCGACGCCTTGGTGGCTCGTGCGGACGAGGCGATGTACGAGAACAAGCGGGCCATCCGCCGCGCCCGCGACCTCGCCCCACAGGCGTACGAGTAACGTCCCCTCACACCTGACCTACCAGCCACGATCCGGTGCCCCGCTCGTGACGGACGGCAGCCAGGCGTACCGGCGGCACCAGATTCCAATAACTCGCCTGACCGCCGGAGTTCGACGGACTCTTCAAGGCCGGTTCCTCGGCGGCCGTCCGCCCTACGGCTACTGACACGCCGGAACCCGCGATGGAAGCCCTTGCTGTTACCCCTCACGGCAGGGGCTCCCTGGCCGCCGGCGCCGGAGGTCTGCTGGGAACCGCCGACTGAAGGGTTTACTCATGAACACCTGGCTGATCACCGGATGCTCCACTGGCCTGGGCCGGGCCCTCGCCCGAGCTGTTCTCGACCGCGGCGACAACGCGGTCGTCACCGCCCGCGACGTGACCAAGGTCGAGGACTTCGCCGAGAGCCACCCGCGCACGGCGCTCGCGTTGTCGTTGGACGTGACGGATCCGGAACAGGTCTGCGACGCGGTCCGGCAGGCCGACGCCCGATTCGGCGGGGTGGATGTGCTGGTCAACAACGCCGGCTACGGCTACCGCGCGGCGGTGGAGGAGGGCGGCGACGCGGATGTGCAGCGGCTGTTCGCGACGAACTTCTTCGGCGCGGTCAGCATGATCAAGGCGGTGTTGCCGGGCATGCGAGCCCGGCGCAGCGGCGCGATCGTGAACATCTCCTCGATCGGCGCGCGGATCTGCGCGCCCGGATCCGGCTACTACTCCGCCGCCAAAGCAGCGCTGGAGGGCATGTCGGGCTCATTGCGCAAGGAGCTGGGGCCGCTGGGAATCACGGTGACCGCCGTCGAGCCGGGCGCCTTCCGGACCGACTTCGCCGGCCGATCGCTAACCGAGTCGGCCACGGTGATCGACGACTACGCCGACACCGCCGGCAGGCGCCGCAAGGTTCACGACACCAGCCACGGCCACCAGCCCGGCGACCCGGCGAAGGCCGCCGCGGCGTTGATCACCGCCGTCGGCTCCGGCAGGCCGCCGGCGTTGCTGCTGCTGGGCACCGACGCGCTCGCCGCCGTCAGCGGCGTCCTGGACGACGAGCGCGCCGAGATCGAGTCCTGGCGTCACCTGACCACCAGCACCGATCTCTCGGCCTGACGGGCCGGGCGACCTGGTCGTGGACGCGGACGCGCCGGGACAGACCCGGGGCCGGAATCCTCTCGGTCTGTCCCGGCATCCTGGGCGTGCCGGTTCAAGCCAGCTGGGAGACGACAGACTTCGTCTCGAGGTAGTTCTCCAGGGCCTCCGGGCCGCTCTCGCGGCCCCAGCCCGACTGCCGGTAGCCGCCGGCGGGCATGTACGCCCCGCCGGCGCGGTGCACGTTGATGCCGACTCGTCCGGCGCGCAGCCGCCGAGCCACCGAGTGCGCCAGGGCGCCGTCGCGGGTCCAGATGCTGGAGGCGAGACCGTACGAGCTGTCGTTGGCCAGCGCGACGGCCTGATCGGTGTCGGAGAAAGGCATCACGCCCAGCACCGGCCCGAAGACCTCCTCCCGCATCACCGTCATGGATTGGTCGACGTCCACCAGGACGGTGGGTTCGAAGAAGTAGCCCCGCTCGCCGACCCGGGAGCCGCCGCTGACCACCCGGGCGCCGTCGCGGACGCCCTGGCTGACGTAGCCCGACACCCGGTCGAGCTGCTTCTGCGAGATCAGCGGGCCGAGGTCGGCATCAGGGTCCGAGCCGGGGCCCAGACGCATCGCACGGCCGGCTTCGGCTACACCGGCGACGACCTGTTCGTACACGGACTCGTGGACGAACAACCGGGTGCCCGCGGCGCAGACCTGGCCGGAGTTCCAGAAGACGGCGGAGGCGGCGCCGGGGATGGCGGCCTCCAGGTTGGCGTCGCCGAACACGATGACGGGGGACTTGCCGCCGAGTTCGAGCGTCAGTTTCTTCATGTTGCCGGTGGCCGCGTGCACGATGAGGCGGCCCACCTCGGTCGACCCGGTGAACGAGAGCACGTCCACATCCGCGTGCTCCGCGAGGGCGGCGCCGGCGTGTTCGCCGATGCCCGTGACGACGTTGACCACGCCGGCCGGGACACCCGCGTCGAGCAGGATCTGCCCCAGCCACAACGAGGTCAGGGGTGTCTCCTCGGCGGGCTTGAGCACACACGAGCATCCGGCGGCCAGGGCGGGCGCCAGCTTCTTGGCGGCCATGCTCAGCGGCGCGTTCCAGGGGGTGATGAGTCCGGCGACGCCGATCGGTTCGCGCAGCGTGTATCCCTGGACCCGGCGGTCGGCGGGTCCGAGGTCGACGGTGCGGCCGTGGATCTTGTCGGCCCAGCCCGCGTAGTACCGGAACTGGGCAGCGGCTTCGAGAACCATGGCCTTGGCCTGGGCGACGGGCAGGCCAAGGTTGAGGCTCTCCAGTCTTGCCAGGTCGTCGGCCTGTTCGCGCATGAGGTCGCCGGCGCGCCAGAGGACAGCACCGCGGTCGGTACTGGAAAGGCCGCGCCATCGGCCCTCGTCGAAGGACTGCCGGGCGACAGTGACCGCCGCGTCTACGGACTTCGCGTCACCGCGGGCGACGGAGGCGATGACCGCGCCCGTAGCGGGATCGAACACCGGGGTCGTGGCGCTCGTCGGCGTCGTCCATTCGCCGTCGATGAGCATGCCGACGGGGGAGTCGCCTCGGCGCAGCAGCGGGGGCAGGGCTCTCGTGCTCGAGGACATCGCGTCGACCACACCTTCCATCGTGTTCTCAAATACGAACTGCTGATCGTTATTCCGATATGCTTCCATCCGGATTTCGGCGTGTCAACGACGTCGGCTCGGCCGGCAACGCGACGAACACACGTGGTCGGGCGGCAACGCAACGGTGACCCGTCCCGGCGCCCGGACGCGTTGACTCGGCCTCGGCAGCGCGCGTAGGGTCCGCCGCATCTTGAATGCGATAACGAGTTCGTATATGAGGACGGCTGTTTGATGCGGGAACCGTCGCCGGTGCACGCCGCCGAGAAACCGGCACGCCGGCTCGACGGCTTCGCCGTACGCAGCGGCGTCTGGGCGTCGGCGATCCCCTTCCCCAGCCCGCTCGCCTACTCCTTCTCTTACACGCTGCGATACCCGGCCGGGCTGGTCGTCGTCGACCTCGGATGGAATTCCGACGACGCCTGGGAAGCGTTCTGCCAGGGCCTCACGCGTGCGGGCGGCAGCCTGGACGAGGTGATCGGAGTGGTCGCCACGCACGCCCACCCGGACCACTACGGGCTGGCCCCGCGCATCCGGGAAAACGCCGGCGCCTGGATAGGCACCCACCCGGCCGAACGCGCCCAGATCCGGGTCGACGAATCCGAACGCCGGGAACGGGTCACCGCGATCGGTCACTGGCTGCAGGAATGCGGGGTGCCAGCCGCCGTCCGGGCCGATCTGCGCGACGAGCTCACCCGGCTTGACGCCGTCCTGCCCTCCGCTGCGCCCGACATCCTGCTCGCCGACGGCGCCAAGGTACCCGGCACGCAGGGCCGCCTGGTGGCGCTGCACACCCCGGGGCACACCCCGGGCTCGGTCTGCTTCCACGAGACCGAACGTGACCTGATCTTCACCGGCGACCACGTCCTGCCGAAAGTCACCCCCAACGTGGCGCGGCGGCCGGGCTCCGACCCCGACCCACTGCACGACTTCATGTTCTCGCTGGGCCGGTTGCGCGAACTGCCTGACTCGCTGACGGCGCTGCCCGGCCACGAATGGCCGTTCGACCGGCTCACCGATCGGCTGGACGCGATCGGCGCCCACCATCACTCCCGACTCGCAGAGATCGAACAGGCCGTCCACCAGGGGGGCTGCACAGTCTGGGAGGTGGCCCAGGCGGTGACCTGGGCCCGGCCCTTCCGCGACTTCACCCCGCGGTCACTGCGCTCGGCGCTGGCGGAGACGTACGCCCACCTGGTTCGGCTGACGAACGACGGCCGGCTGGTGCAGTGGCCCGGGCGGCCCGTGCGGTGGGACGCGTGATGGCTTCCGTCGTCCTTGTGGCTGGTGGTCGGCGGGTCGCCACGGCATGAGGTGAGGAGCCGCGAAAAGCCGGCACCGCCGTCCGAGGCGATGCCGGCGTGCAGCGGCCGGTGTCAGTCGAGGTGGCCGTGCGAGCGCAGGACGTCCTCAGCGACGCGGAAGGCCTCGCCGGCGGCGGGCAGGCCGCAGTACACGGCGGCCTGCAGCAGAATCTCCTGGATCTCGGCGACCGTGCAGCCGTTGGTCATCGCGCCTTCGACGTGGTGTGCCAGCTGGGCGGGCCGGTTGAGTGCGGTGAGCATGGCGATGTTGATCATGCTGCGTTGTTTGCGGTCCAGGCCCTCGCGGGCCCAGATCCGGCCGAAGCAGACCTCTTCGGAGTAGTCCTGAAGAGCGGCGTTGAAGTTGTTGCGGGCCTTGTCCTTCTTGACCAGGTAGTCCTCGCCCATCAGTTCGCCGAGGATCCGGCGGCCGGTTTCCTTGCTGGTGGCTGCGTTGTTGCCGGTCACGTGATCTCCTTGCTGGTCGCCGGGTCAGCCCCGGTCGAGAACGTCCTGAACTTCCTCGGCGGAGAGCTTGATCGTCACGCCCGCCCGCTCGTTCTGCAGTGCCATCGGTGATTGCGAGTCGCGGCCGCCCCAGCCGCGCTCCAGCGCCTCCTGGAAGTCCTCGGCGACGACCTCGGCGCAGTGCATTGGGACCTCGAGCTGTCCGGCGAGCTCCAGCGCCAGCCGCAGGTCCTTGTTCGCCAGGTTGAGCGCGAACGACGGCGGCTCAAAAGCGGCCTGCAGGTAGCGGTCACCGATGCGGTCGAAGGTGCGGGCGCGGCCGATCGCGCCCTGCCGCATCGCGTGCCAGAGCGCGGCGGGTTCGACGCCGGCTTTGACGCCTAGCGTGAACACCTCGGCGATGGCCGCGCGGATGGTGATGCTCGCGCAGTTGTGCACCAGCTTGGCGGTGTTTCCCGCGCCGATGTCGCCGACACGCAGGACCTTGTCGCCGATGGCGTCGAGCAGCGTCCGGTACTGCTCGAAGGCAGCCTGGTCGCCGCCGACGTAGATGGCCAGCTTGCCGGAGGTCGCCCCCTTCGGGCCGCCGCTGACCGGGGCGTCGAACAGCTCGACGCCGGCGCTCCGGCAGACGGCGTGGACCTCGCGCACCACGGTGGGCGAGTTGGTGGTCAGGTCGAACCAGGCGGTGCCCCGGCGCATGGCGCGGAGCAGGCCGCCGTCGCCGAGACCGGCCGCGCGCATCTCCGTCGGGCCGGGAAGAGAGGTGAAGACGACGTCGGCCGCGGCGCCCACCTCGGCGATGCTGCCGGCCCAGACGGCCCCGGCTTGGAGGTGCGGCGCGGCGCGCTCGCGATCGAGGTCGTGCACGACCAGGTCGTGGCCGGCCTTTCGCAGATTCAGCGCCATGCCTGCGCCCATGGCGCCGAGGCCGATGAATCCCACCTTCATGTGCGGTTCCCTTCGATGGTGCGAGTCGCAGATTCTTATATGCGAACTACTGGCTCTATATGCGAAACACTCACGCAACGAAACCTAGGCGCGCCGGCACGAGGTGTCAACGGCCGCGAGGGATCGCTGCGCGGCGCGTCCGGCGTTGACAGCCATGGCGATGTCAACCTAGGGTCGAGACTGTAAATGCGTACTGCAGTTCGTAAATAAGAACTTTTCGAGTAAGGGCGCCGGGTGATCCCGCCGGCACGATGACGGAGGCTGATATGACCGCCCTCGAGGGTGTGAAGGTGATCTGCCTCGGCCAGTTCTACTTCGCGCCGTACTGCAGCATGCTGATGGCTCGCCTGGGCGCCGACGTGATCAAG
Source organism: Actinoplanes sp. NBC_00393 (assembly GCF_036053395.1). Classification (NCBI taxonomy): domain Bacteria; kingdom Bacillati; phylum Actinomycetota; class Actinomycetes; order Micromonosporales; family Micromonosporaceae; genus Actinoplanes; species Actinoplanes sp. NBC_00393. The sequence continues at coordinate 145,444 of NZ_CP107942.1, forward strand.
ATCGAGTCGCCGGCCGGCGATCCGTATCGGCGGTTGCCCACGCTCGACGAGAACGGCGAGCCGCTCCAGTTTCGTTTTCTGAACTCCGGCAAGCGCGTCATGCGCCTGGACCTGAAGGCTCCCGAGGGCCAGGATGTGCTCCGCAAACTGGTCCGTACTGCGGACGTGCTGGTGCAGAACCTCTCGCCTGGCGCGATGGATCGATTCGGACTGGGGTACGAGCAGCTCAGTAAAATCAACCCCCAGCTGGTCATGGCATCGGGCACCGGATTCGGCTCCTTCGGTCCCTACGCCGGGGAACCCGCGATGGACCTCACGATCCAGGCCCGGACTGCGATCATGAGCACCACCGGCTTCGAGGACGGGCCTCCGGTGCGTACCGGCCCCTCCGTGGTCGACTTCATGGCCGGCACCCACCTGATCGCCGGTGTGCTGGCGGCGCTGTTTCAGCGCACCCGCACCGGCCGCGGCCAGCACGTCGAGGTCTCCCTGCAGGATGCGATCCTGCCGTCGCTCACCTCCAACATCGCCGGGCTGCTCAGCCCGGGCGCGGTCAGCCGCGAACGGACCGGGAACCGGCACGGTGGAATGTCGGTGGCGCCCTACAACGCCTACCCGGCGGCCGACGGCTGGATGACGATTCTCTGTCCCACCGACACACACTGGCAGCGGCTCTGCGCGCTGATGGACGATCCGGCCACCGCGGACCCGCGGTTCGCGAGCATGACCGGGCGCTGCGATCACATGGACACCGTCGACGCGCTGGTCAGCGGTTGGACCCGGGGCCGGACCAAGGCCGAGCTGGCAACCGCGCTGAAGGCCTCCAAGATTCCCTTCGCCCCGGTCGTGACACTGCCCGAGCTGCTGGACGACCCGCACGTGCGGGCCCGCGGCGTGCTGCACGAAGCCACCGACGAGCGAGGACCGTTCACCACGCTCGGCAGTCCGCTGTTCCTCTCCGACTCGCCGATGGTCGAACCGTCACGGGCCGGCCGGCTCGGCGAGCACACCGATGAGGTACTGCGCGACGAACTCGGTCTGACCGTGGACGAGATCGCCAAACTGCACGAGACCGGCATCGTCTGAGAGCAAGGGAGCAGAGCCATGGCCGTGCACGCCCGCATCGCCGTTCTTCCGCCGGGCCGGCAGACCCTCGACCTGCACGAGGTGGATCTTCAGGCCGGGCCCTACGAGGTCGTTGTGCGGCAGAAGGCTTTCGGCGTGTGCCACAGTCAGCTCGACCGGATCTTCGATCCCGGCCGCGGCACGCCGCTGGTCCTCGGCCACGAGTCGATCGGCACCGTCGCCGCAGTGGGGGACCGGGTGACCTACGTCCGCCCGGGCGACCACGTGCTGGTCACCTGGATCCCCAGGACACCGCTTGAGGGCCGTCCGCCGGCGGCCACTTCGGTGATCCTGGCCGACGGTTCGAGGGCGACGACGCACAACACCTTCACGTGGGGTACCCACGCGTTGGTGGATGAGCAATACGTGGTGAAGGCGTTGCCGGGCCTTTCAGCGGACCTCGGCGCAATCATCGGCTGTGCCCTGATGACCGGCGCCGGGGCGGTGATGAACACGGCCGGCGTCACCGCCGGGCAGAGTGTCGCGGTCTGGGGAACCGGCGGCGTCGGCCTGTGCGCGGTGGCCGCCGCTTCGATCCTCGGCGCGCATCCGGTCATCGCGGTCGACATCGACGACGACAAGCTGAAACTGGCCCGGCGATTCGGCGCCACCGACGTCGTCAACGCGGCGACCGGCGACCCGGTGGAGGCGATCCGCGCACTCACCACGAACCTGGACGGTACCCGCGGTGTCGACGTCGCGCTGGACTGCACCGGACGTGGCGCGAACATCCCGATCAGTCTCGCGGCGGTCCGCCCGGGGATCCGCGGTGCCGGGATCCGCGGCGGCGCCGACATCCTCGTCGGGATTCCCCGCACCCCGTTCCAGCTGGACAGCTTCGACCTGCTCAACGGCGAGAAGAGCCTGGTCGGCTGTGTGGGCGGCAGCTGCGACCCGGTTCGGGATTTCCCGACGTTCACGGCATGGACCGCCGACGGCCGGTTCGATCCCAGCGCGCTGGTCACCGACCGCTACCCCCTCGACCAGCTGAACACCGCCGTCGACGACCTGCACGCCGGCCGGGTCGGTGGCCGCGCGGTGGTGGAGCTCTGACCGGCGTGGCGACCGACCTGAACCTGCGGCACGTGACCCCTTTCTGCGGAGGACTCCGATGACAAGCACCGATACCCCCTCCGACGCGAAGTTCGGCAGGGAACTGGCCACCGGCAAGTTCACCGACGAGATGCTGACCGACATGCGCAACCTGATCGGCACCGAGCTGCGGACGGACGCGTGCGTCAACAACGAGTACGCGACCCGGCTGGCCATCCTGCGTTTCGCCGAGGGCATCGGCGACGACAACCCGCTGTGGACGGATGAGGCGTACGCGGCCGCCGGCCCGTACGGCGCCATCGTCGCCCCGCCCAGCTTCATCTTCGCCTGCCTCGGCTCGGTCCAGGTGGGTTGGCGTGGGCTCGGCGGATTCCACGCCGAGACCGACGTGAGCTTCCACGCGCCGATCCGGGTCGGTGACAAGATAACGGCGCGGGTCTGGTTCGACGGGTTCGACGATCCGGTCGACAGCTCCTTCGGCGGCCGCCGGATCAAGGACTACCTGCGCCAGGAGTACTGGAACCAGGACGACCAACTCGTCGCGCGGTTCATCTGCTCCCGGATGCGCTTCGAGCGCGGTGAGATGCAGAAGCGGCGCAGCTCCCGGAAGATCGAACTCCCGCATCCATGGACCGACGAACAACTCGCCGCGGTCGAGGAGGACATCCTCGCCGAGACCCCGCGCGGGGCAGAGCCCCGGTACTGGGAGGACGTACAGGTCGGCGACGAGATCGACACCATCACCAAGGGTCCGATCGGGCTCACCGACGAGATCGCGTACGTCGCCTCCGGGGCTGCCCCGATTCCGCGTCTGTCCGCGCACGGGGTGGCTCTGCGGCGCTACCGCAAGCACCCGAAGTGGGCGTTCCGTGATCCGAACACGCACGCCCTCGAGCCGGTGTACTCGGTGCACTACAACGACTACGCCGCCCAGTTGCAGGGTGCGCAGATCGCCTACGACGTCGGCATTCAGCGCACCTGCTGGCAGATCCACTCGCTCACCCACTGGATCGGCGACGCCGGCCGGGTCAAAGCGATCCACGGGCAGTACCGCGCGCATGTCTACCTCTCCGACGTGGTCCGGCTGGGCGGCGCCGTCGTCCGCAAAGAGATTGACGCCGACGGCGACGCGGTGGTGCATCTGCGGACCTGGGCGACCAACCAGAGGGAACAGAACTGCATGCCGGGTACGGCCACCGTCGTCCTGCCGCGCAAGGAGGCGCAGCGGTGACCAAGCAGTACCCAGATCCTGCCGCGCGCCGTCGTGCGGCCGGCCGCCGATGAGCCGCCTCGTCGGGATCTCGGGCGTCGGGCGGGTGGCGGTGCTGGAGATGCAACGCCCGCCGAACAACTACTTCGACGAGGCGCTGCTGACCGAGCTGGCCGACACGCTGCAGGATCTCGACCACGACGCCGCCGTGTCGTGCGTCGTGCTCTGCTCCCAGGGCCGGCACTTCTGTGCCGGTGCTGACCTGCGCGGCATGGGGGAGGCCTGGATCCGCCGGATCTACCGTCAGGCGTTCCGGGTGTTCTCCGGCCGCAAGCCGATCATCGCCGCGGTGCAGGGCGCCGCTGTCGGTGGCGGCCTCGGCCTGGCGTTGGCGGCCGACTTCCGCGTGGTCGCGCCGACGGCGCGACTCACGGCGAACTTCGCGCGTCTCGGATTCCACCAGGGCTTCGCGTTGACGGTCACGCTGCCCCGGCTGGTCGGAGAGCAGCGCGCCGCGGAGTTGCTGTACACCAGCCGGTCGGTCAGCGGCGAGGAGGCGGCGACGATCGGGCTTTGCGACCAGGTCTCGGACGATCCCCGCGCCGGCGCTCTGGCCATGGCCGAGCGGATCGCGTCGTCGGCGCCGCTGTCGCTGGTCGCCATCCGGGCGACCCTGCGCCGCCGCCTGGTCGGGGAAGTGTCGACGGCGCTGGACGTCGAGGCGGCCGCGCAGACCGCTCTGCTGGGCACCGCAGATTTCGCCGAGGGGGTGTCAGCCGCGGGGGAACGACGTCCGCCGAAGTTCGTCGGTTCGTAGCTACGAACTCCCGGTGGGGTGCCGGTATGGTCATGGCCGTGAGCGAGCAAGCCGACGCCGAGGCCGCGAAGGGCCACCGCACCATCGACCGTGTCACGCAGATCCTCGAGGAGGTCGTCTACAACCCCGGCATGGGCTTCGCCGAGCTCGCCCGGGCCCTTGACGCGCCGCGAAGCTCTGTGCACGGCTTCATCCGTGGTCTGCTTGCCAAGGGCTGGCTGTACGAGGCCGACAAGCGTTTCTATCTCGGCCCGGCCGTCTACGCGCTGACGCTGGCCAGCGGCAACATCCGGGCCGGGCAGGTCACCCAGGCCGATCTCGACGCCCTGCACAACGACACCAGGATGACGGTGTTCCTCGGCGTCCAGGCCGGCGACCACCTCATCTACATCGGCGAGTCCGGCAGCGATGCGATGACCGGGTTCGCCGCGCGCAGCAACATCCGCCGGACGCTCATCGACACCGCCGGCGGCAAGGCCCTGCTCGCGGCCCAGGCCGACGGCACGCGGGAGGCCTACCTTCGACGGCAGGACGGCGAGCTGGTCTCCGCGTTCCTCTCGCAGTTCCCCGGCATCGTCAAGACCGGCGTGGCCAAGAACTTCCGCCATCACGGCGCCCAGCTGGCGCTGGCCAGCGTGGTGCGCGACCGCGCGGGCAAGGCCGTGGCCGTGGCGGTTCTCGTCGGGCCTACGGCCGACGCCGAACCGCGCGAGGCGAGGCTGCGCCGACTCCTGGTCAAGCACGTCGCGGCATGGTCGCAGCGCGAAGTGGCGCCGCGCGAAGCGCTCTGACCGGTTCTCCCCACACTCTCATCAGGCAGCGAAACCTCCCGTTGACTTCGGTCACGCGGGCGCTTTAGCGTGGGCACGAATCGCTAATGCGACAGGTTGTTCGTATATGAGAACTAGACCTGGAGGTGCCTGATGATCGAGCGGGATGAGATCTTCATCAACGGGACGTGGGTCGCGTCCACCACGGCCGAGCGTCTGACCGTGATCAACCCGGTGACCGAGGAACCGGTCGCCACCATCCCGGCCGGCTCGGCCGAGGACGCAGACAGAGCCGCCCGAGCCGCCGCGGCGGCGTTCCCGGCATGGTCTCAGACCACGATCGAAGAGCGCCTGGCGATGCTCGACAATCTCGCCAAGCTCACCGCGGAGCGAGCCGACGAGATCACCCGTGCGATCGTCAGCGAGATCGGCCAGCCCTACCGCATCGCCCAGGAGTCCCAAGCGGCGGCTGCCGTGGAGGACCTGCGAAGCCTCGCGGACAGCCTGCCGTCGGTGGTGTGGGAGGAACGGACCGGGCACACGGTGGTCGCCCGCGAAGCCGCCGGCGTGGTTGGTGCCATCACACCGTGGAACGGGCCGATGCGGATGGTCTGCATGAAAGCCGGTGCGGCGCTCGCCGCCGGATGCACCGTCGTGCTCAAGGGCACCGAAGTCGCACCGCTGAGTTCCTTCATCTTCGCTGAGATGGTCGCGGCCGCAGGCCTGCCGGAGGGCGTGTTCAACCTCGTCTCCGGCAACGGTCCGGTCGTCGGTGAGGCGATCGTGACCCATCCCCTGGTCGACATGGTCTCGCTGACCGGCTCGGTCCGCGCCGGGCGCCGGGTGATGGAACTGGCCTCTCAGCGGGTCAAGAAGGTGGCCTTGGAACTCGGCGGCAAGTCCGCCAATGTGATCCTTCCTGACGCCGACCTGAAGCGGGCCGTCGAAGTGGGTATCGAGGACGCCTTCCGTAACTCCGGTCAGGTCTGTGGCGGCCTGTCCCGGGTGCTGGTCCCCCGGTCCCGGCTGGCCGAGGCGGAGGAGATCGCCGTCCGCAAAGCGGAAAGTTACGTTCTCGGCGACCCCTTCAACCCGGCGACGACGCTCGGCCCGGTTGCCAACGCGACGCAGCGCCAGCGGATCCGCGACTACATTCACGCCGGCCTCGAGGACGGGGCCCGGTTGCTGACCGGCGGCGCCGAGGCGCCGGACGGGCTCGATCGCGGCTTCTTCGTGCGCCCGACGGTGTTCTCCGGCGACAACAACTCCCGCATCGCGCGCGAGGAGATCTTCGGCCCGGTGGTCGTCATCATCCCCTTCGACGACGAGGACGACGCCTTCCGGATCGCCAACGACACCGAGTACGGCCTGGCCGGAGCGATCTGGGCCGGCGACGAGGCCCGCGCGCGGGCGCTGGCGAAGAGGCTGCGGGCCGGGCGCATCCGGATCAACGGCTCGCCGGTCAACCCGCGCGCGCCGCACGGCGGCTTCAAGCTCTCCGGAATCGGCCGGGAGTTCGGGCGCTACGGCATCGAGGAGTTCCTCGAGTACAAGTCGATCGGCTGAGTCCGGTGATCACCGTCAACGCCCGGGCCACATCCGGCCCGGCGGAACCGTTCCGCGCCATTCGCATCCAGCGCCGTGACCTCGGTCCGGCCGACGTGCTCATCGACATCGCGTTCTCCGGCGTCTGTCACACCGACGTGAGCCGGGCCCGCGGTGAGTTCGGCACGACGATGTACCCGATCGTGCCCGGCCACGAGATCGCCGGGATCGTCTCGGCGATCGGGCCGGAGGTGACCCGGTTCGCCGTGGGTGACCGGGTCGGCGTCGGCTGCCTGGTCGACTCGTGCCGGGAGTGCGAGTTCTGCCGCGCCGGGCTGGAGCCGTACTGCCGGCGCGACCACGTCCGCACCTACAACTCGATCGGCCGGGACGGTACGAAGACGCTGGGCGGCTACAGCGAGAAGATCGTGGTGGACGAGGCGTACGTGGTGCGCATTCCCGACGAGATTCCGTTGCCGAACGCGGCTCCGCTGCTGTGCGCCGGCATCACCCTCTATTCCCCGTTGCGGCACTGGAAGGCCGGGCCCGGCAAGAAGGTCGCGATCCTCGGCTTCGGCGGTCTCGGGCACGTCGGCGTGGCCATCTCAGCGGCGCTGGGCGCGCACACCACCGTTTTCGAACTGACCATGGACAAACAGACCGACGCGTTCCAACGAGGAGCCGAGGACTATCGGCTGAGCACCGATCCAGCGATCTTCACCGAGTTCGCCGGCACCTTCGACCTGATCCTTTCGACAGTGCCGGCCCGGATCGACTATGACGCGTTTCTCGGCCTGCTCGCCCTCGACGGCACCATGGTGATGCTCGGCGTGCCGAAGAAGCCGATCACCCTTGACGTCTTCTCGCTGCTGTACAACCGGCGGTCGCTGGCCGGAACGTTGGTCGGCGGCATCGCCGAGACACAGGAGATGCTCGACTTCTGCGCCGAACGGGGCATCCACGCGGAAGTCGAGATCATCGGCGCGGACGAGATCGACGGCGCCTTCGACCGAGTCGCCAAGGGCGATGTGCGCTACAGGTTCGTCATCGACGTAAAGACGATGGGGGTACCAACAGTGACCCCCTCATCCGGCGGCGAATGCCTAGGCTGAAACGAGTTCGCACCTGCTTCCCTCTCCGCGAGATTTCCTCCGTGAGAGCACACCCGGAACGAGAGGAATCATTGATGTCTGCCGCAATTCCGGACGTCACCTTGAACAACGGCGTGAAAATGCCGATTCTCGGGTTCGGCGTCTTCCAGGTTCCCGGCGAGCAGACTGAACAGGTCGTCACCGACGCCCTCGCCGCCGGTTACCGGTCCCTCGACACCGCCGCCTCGTACGGCAACGAGGAAGCTGTCGGCCGCGCCATCGCCAAGAGCGGCATCCCGCGCGACCAGCTGTTCATCACGACCAAGCTGTGGATCCAGCACACCGGTGAGGACACCGCTCGGCGCGAGTTCGACAAGTCCCTGCGCAACCTCGGCCTGGACTACCTCGACCTGTACCTGATCCACCAGCCGCTGGGTGACTACTACAGCTCCTGGCACGCGATGCAGAAGCTGTACGCCGAGGGCCTGATCAAGGCGATCGGAGTCTCCAACTTCTACCCGGACCGGCTCGTGGACCTCATCCAGCACAACGACATCACGCCGGCGGTCAACCAGATCGAGACGCATCCGTTCTTCCAGCGCGCCGACTACCAGCCGCTGCTGCGCGAGCACGGCGTGCAGATCGAGTCCTGGGGCCCGTTCGCCGAAGGCAGAAACGACCTGTTCACCAACCCGACGCTGACCGAGATCGGCGAGGCGCACGGCAAATCCGTTGCCCAGGTCGTGCTTCGGTGGCTCATTCAGCGCGACGTCGTCGTCATCCCCAAGTCGGTGCGCCCCGACCGCATGGCGGAGAATCTCGACGTCTTCGACTTCGAGCTGACCGACGACGAGATCACCCGGATCGCGGCCCTGGACACCGGCGTGTCCGCGTTCTTCGACCACCGCGACCCCGCGATGGTCACCTGGCTCGGCGGCCGTCGCGTCGACTGACCGCTCATGGGGTGCCGGTGCAGACGGCGGCGGCGCCCATGAACGTCACCCGGGTCACCACGCCGTCGAGAGGAGGCTCAAATGCCTGTCACCACAGGTGACGAAGCAGCGAACGAGCCGAGACACGTCCTTGTCGATCCGGTCACCGGCTGAAGGACGGCTGATGAGTGCCGGCGACCCATTTCGGTTCACCGCGATCGGTACGGCCTGGGAGATCGACTCCGGCCGCCTCCTGTCCGAGGAACTCCGGCAGGAGATCTGCGCGCTCGCGGAGGACTTCGATCAGGTCTGGTCCCGGTTCCGTGGGGACTCGCTGGTCACCGAGATCGCACATGCCGAGGGCGGCGGACGTTTCCGGTTCCCCGCCCGCGACGCCGCATTGTTCGAGCTCTACGACCGGCTGGTCGCGGCGACTGGCGGAGCGGTCGACCCGCTCGTCGGCAGGGATCTCGAACTGCTCGGCTACGACGCCCGGTACAGCCTCACTCCCGATGAGTCTGCGCTGTCAGGTCGCCGGCGCCGGGATTCCTGGCTCGGCGACATCCGCCGGGACGGAACCACGATCATCACGGACCATCCGGTGGTGATCGACGTCGGGGCGGCCGGGAAGGGTTACCTGGTCGATCTCATCGCCGAGGCGCTGCTGGATGCCGGCATCGGCGAGTTCCTCGTCGACGGCAGCGGCGATCTGCGGCATCGTGGTCCCGAGCCCGTCGTCGTGGGACTGGAACACCCCACCTCCCCTGGACGGGTCATCGGCACCGTTCAGCTGCGGGATCGGGCGCTGTGCGCGTCGGCGGCGAATCGGCGGACCTGGGGTGAAGGACTGCACCATGTCCTCGACGGCCGGACCCGCCGTCCCGTGTCGGATGTCGTCGCGACCTGGGCCCTTGCCGCGGACGCGGCCACCGCCGACGGCCTGGCGACTGCCTTGTTCGTCAGCGCTCCTGACTGTCTGCGTTCGTTCGAGGTCACGTGGGTGCGGATGTTGGCCGACGGCCGGGTCCAGTGGTCGAACGACTTCGACGGTGAGCTCTTTCTCTGATGCCGCTACGCCTGCATTCGACGGCAACGCCCCGTTCGGTGAAGAACATCTGACCTGGAGAAGATCATGAAATCTCGCCTCGTCAACCGCACTACCGTCGCGGCCGCCGCGTCGCTCGCCGTCGCAGTGCCCCTGGCCGCGTGCTCTGGCCCCGACACCTCGCCGCCGGCGAGTCCACCGAGCACGCCGGCCGGCAGCTCGCCGCCGGGCATCAGCACAGAATCGGGCGGCGCGGGCTACGAGGACGGAACCTACACCGCGAGGGGAGTATATGGCGGCGCGCCGTCCTATATGACCATCACTCTCGGCCTGCGTGCCGGCACGATCACCGACGTCACGGTCGAGCCGATGCCGGAGAACAACGACACCTCCCGGGGCTACCAGGAGCGGTTCGCGGCCGCTGTGCCGGACGAGGTGATCGGGAAGAGCATCGACGAGGTCAGGGTCGGCAAACTGGCCGGTGCGAGCGGCTGCGCGGACGGATTCAACAACGCTGTCGCGGCGATCCGCGACCAGGCGCGTGCCGGCAACTGAGAGGGAGTGAACGGCTGAAAACGTTCACCGCGCGCCTCACCGTGTTCCTGGGCTCCATGTCTCCCCGGGGTGCCGCGGGTGCCGGTAGGCGTGTGTGGCACGGAAGGCCGGTGCCTCGTCGGACCATCCGTGACGCACGGCGTCCCACTGTGCGATCAGATCGTCCTCGTGCGTGTAGTCGAACCGGTCGCCCAGGCGGCTCTCCTCCGGGCCGCCGGGGGACGGCGGGTTCGCCACGAGCCAGTCGACCGTCGCAGCGAGGGCCGCGTCGGCCGCGACCGTGTCGGTGTACCCCAGCTCGGCCCGGATCCGCTCGGTGTTCCGCAGCCGGTGGTCGGGCCCGTGGCGCCAGTAGGGATGGCACGGGGTGGCCAGTAGGTACGGCAGGTCCACGAGTTCGACCTCGGCTCCGAGCCGCGCGGCGACGAACTCGATGCGGTGCCGCATGTCCACGACGGTGTCGTCGGCGACCACGTACTTGCGTCCCGACGCGGCGGCGGGCTGGTCCACCGCGAGCATGACGGCGTGCACCGCGTTGACCGTGTGGAGCCGGCTCTCCAGGCGGATGCCGCCGTCGGCGATCACGATCCGCCGCCTGCCGTCCAGGATCCGCCGCACGATGCACCACTCGTGCGGTGCCAGCTGCCGGGGGCCGTAGACCACCGGATAAGCCAGCAACGTCGCCTGGAACGCGCCGGCGTCGTGCGCCTCGAAAAGGGCCTGCTCGGCGGCGGCCATCTTGACGGCCAGCTTGCCCTGCTCCGGATCCCGCTCCAGATGCTCGTCCTCCTCGGGCACCAGCGCCGGACGACCCAGCGGGCCCCAGCGCGGGTCGCTGGGGGACGCGAGCGAGCCGTGGGCGCCGCCGATGGCGATCAGCCGGCTGGTCCGGCCGGTCATCACCTCGGTGGTGACCGCGAGCCGCCCGTACTGGGCCACCACCAGCTCGAACTCCTCACGGCCCAGGCCGGCGGCCAGGGTCTCCGGCCAATGCGGGTCGGTGTGGACGTGCCGGACCTCGGGCGGCAGGTGCGCTTCGTGCTGGCCGCCGTGCAGGACGGTCACCTGGAACCCACGCTCGAGGAGCCCGGTCACCACGCCCGGGCCGGTCGGACCCGTACCCCCGATCACCAGGGCCTTGGGCGTCATCGGCCCGGCGCGGTGAAGTGGCGGGCGAGAGCGCGCTTGTCGACCTTCTCGGCACCGAGGACGGGGAGCCTGCCGGTCTGGAAGCGCCAGCGCGTCGGCACGGCGAAGGACGCCAGGACCGCCCGCAGCTCTCCGGCCACGTACGCCTGAAGGCCCGGTCGCGCGAAGGTGTCGTCGTCGACCACCACGACCGCGGCGACCTCCTCTCCGAGTTCGGGATGAGGCAGCCCGAACACGGCGGCGTCGAGGACCCCTTCGACGCCGGCCAGCGCGCGCTCGACGGAGAGCGGGGCGATGTTCTCGCCGCCCCGGAGGATGAGGTCCTTTGAGCGGCCGGTCACCCATAGGTGACCGTCGTCGTCGAGGTGCCCGAGGTCACCGGTGTGCAGCCACCCGTCGTCGTCGATCGGGCCGCAGGATTCGCCGGCGTAGCCGAGCATTTGCGAGGCCGACCGGATCAGCACCTCGCCGTCACCGTCACCGGACCGCTCGCCGAAGGCGATCTCGACGGCGGGAAGCGGGACCCCGCACCCGCCGGGACGGTCCCGGGTGTCGCGCCCGGTGGCCGCCGTTGCCTGCCCGCCGTTCTCGGTCAGCCCGTATCCGGTGGCGATCCGCGCCTCGACGGAGGGCAGTTCCTCGCGGATGCGCCGATACAGGGAGACGTGGGCGGGCGCCCCGCCGAGGGTGAGCGAGCGGAGGCTGCTCAGGTCGGCAGGATGCCGCTGCAGGGCGTCGAGCAGTCGGGCGGCCATCGTCGGCACGGCGCTCCAGCGGGTGATGCGGTGCGTCGTGATCAGGCGTATCGCCTCGTCGGCGTCGAACCGGCCAGCCGGGAACACGAGCGTCTCGCCGACTACGACGGCGCGGACGAGGGTCTGCACGCCGCCGACGTGGAACAGCGGAGCCGTGTGGAGTGCGACGCTGGGCGGCGCCTCGTTCAGGTCCTGGGGGAGCCGTCGGGTGACGGCCAGCAGCGAGTGCAGACCGGAGACGACGGACCGATGCGACAGCTCCACCGCCTTCGCGGTCCCGGTGCTGCCGGACGTGAAGAGGATCAGCGCCGGCTCGATCTCGTCGTCGCCGCCCTCCCGCTCGGGAAGCAGTCGGGAGCTGGTGTCCGCCGGCCACGAGCCGACCGGGGTGCCGGCGGGCAGCCTGGCGGCCAGGCGGTCGTCGGCGAGCACGAGACGCGGCTTGAGCAGCGTGACGGCGTGTTCCAGTTCGCGGGTGCCCCACCAGGCGTTGGCGAGGACCGGGACGGCGCCGAGCCAGAGCACCGCCCACGCGTTCACGATCCAGTCGGGGCCGTTCCACCCGAGCAGCGCGACGCGGTCACCGGTCCCGATCCCCTGCGCCTGCAGGGATGCGGCCCGGCGGCGCACAGCGATGCGCAGATCACCGAAGTCGAGCCGGGCGTCACCCTGCACCACGTGTGCCCGGCCCGCCCAGCGGTCCGCGTGGTCCAGCAGCGCCGACAGGCGGCGCACCCGGGGCGCGTACATGCGGTACGGGACGCCACGCACCCGCTCGACCACGAGGTCGCGCCCCCAGGGCTCGACCGATGTCACCGGAACTCGCGGCGCTCGACCACGAGCGGGTCGTGGCTCGGGACGACCTCGCAACCGAGCTTCTCGATGCGGTTGAGGCTGTCCTCGTACGCGATGATGTCGGTGAAAAAGCCGGACGGGATGTGCCGGTTCTCGCCGTCGCCTGCCCAGTTCTCGTAGAGGTCGACGCAGTCGCCGGCCAGGAGGTAGCGCTTCGTTGCGGCCTCGACGATGACGCCCTGCGACCCCGGGGTGTGGCCGGGCAGGGCGACCACCGACACCCCCGGCGCCACCTCGGCGTCGCCGTCGACCGGGTCGATCCGGTCCTCGGCGCGCCGCCACGCCGCCGTCAGCTCGGGCAGGTGCTCGAACTGACGGCGGTGCCAGGGCACCGGCTGCGAGGCGTAGGCGATCTCCCGCTGCTGTATCACGATGCGGGCGTTGGGGAACAGGTGGTTGTTGGAGCTGTGATCCCAGTGGAGGTGCGTGTTGACGACGACCCGTACCTCGTCCGGATCCACCCCGAGCGACCGCAGCGCCGCGGCGGGTTCCTCCTGCGGGGTCTGCTCCATCCGGATCCCGTGGTGCGCGATCGCCCGGGCGAGGTCGGCGCCGGTGTCGACGACCACGGGCGGCCCGTCACCCCGGATCACGAACATGATGAGGGGGATGTCCATGGCCTGCCCCCAGCCGCGGAGGTAGGTGAGCGACGGCTTCGGCAGGCCGAAGACCCGCCCCACGGACAGCGCTGTGACCGACAACGTCATGCGTCCACCAGGTCACTGTCCCGCGTCTCACGCAGCGCCAGCGTGCACAAGAGGCCGAGGAAGCAGTAGCCGGCCAGCAGGGCGCCGAAGAACAGGCCGCCGTAGGTGCCGATGATGCTGGCGGCCACCAGCGGCGGGATGGCTCCGCCCAGGACGCCGGCCAGGCTGTAGGACAGGCCCGCGGCGGTGTAGCGGTACCGGGTGGGGAAGAGCTCGGACAGGAAGGATCCGGCGACGCCGAAGCCGGTGCCGGCGATCATGAAGGTGATCAGCATGCCGGCGTAGAACGCGCCGATCGTGCCGACGTCCAGGACGGGGAACAGGAGCAGGGCCCAGGGGATGCCGAGCATGTTGGCGGTCAAGAGGACCTTCCGGCGCCCGAACCGGTCGGAGAGGGTCCCCCCGAGTACGCAGAACAGGCCGTTCACGAGGTTCCCGATGATGCCCGCCAGCAGCACGGTCGGGCGGCTGAGACCGAGGGTCGCGGTGCCGTAGTTGGTGAGGTACGCGATGCCGATGTAGCCGAGCGAGAAGGCCATCACCAGCGCGCCGGAGCCCAGCAGGATCCGTCTCCAGCCGTGCTTGAAAGCATCCTTGAAGGGCAGCCCGCCGTCGTCGCGACGGCGTCGCGCCTCGGCCTCGAACGCGGGCGTCTCCTCGATCCGCAACCGCACGTAGAGGCCGACGGCGACCAGGACCACGCTGATCAGGAACGGGATGCGCCAGCCCCAGGAGGTGAAGGTGTCGTCGCTCATGTAGAGGGCCACGATCAGGTACACGGTCAGCGCGAGCACGTTCGCGAAGGCGCCGCCGAGGTTGGTGAACATCGCCCAGAAGCCGCGGCGGTCCTTCGGGGAGTGCTCGGAGGTGAACAGTGCGGCGCCGGCCCATTCGCCGCCGGCGGCCAGGCCCTGGGCGATGCGAAGCAGCACGAGCAGGATCGGCGCGACGACGCCTATGCTGGCCGAGGTGGGGAGCAGGCCGATCAGCACGGTGGCCGTACCCATCAACGCCATGGTGGCAATCAGCGTGCGCTTGCGGCCGAGCCGGTCGCCGTAGTGCCCGAATAGGATCGAGCCGAGCGGGCGGGCCACGAAGGCCACACCGAGCGTCGCGAAGGACACGACGGTCGCCGACTGGTCGCCGAGGGCGGAGAAGAACGCGCCGGCGAAGACGAGAGCCGCCGCCGTCCCGTAGATGCTGAAGTCGTAGAACTCGATGACTGTGCCGATGAAGCTGGCGAAGGCCACCCTGCGCATCTTCGCGGGCGGGGTGGGCGCGGGCGTGGTGGAGCCGGAGTCCGGTCTCGCCACGCTGTCGGGGGGCAGCTGCATGGTCATCGGCAACTCCTCAGATGCTCGTCGGTGAGGCGAGACGACCCGATGTCGGTGTTCTTATATACGAACTAGTATTTGTCATCGGGAACTTTCAGCGAAAGTAACCTGGGTCACAAGCGTGGTCAATAGGCATCTCGAGGTCCTGGCGCGGGTTCGCCTGTTCCCGATCTCAGGTCTGTGTCTCAGAACTTCCCGCGGCGGTTCCGACGCGTTGACACGACCTCGGGCCGACCGTAGCCTCAGGCTCAAATACGTACATCGGTTCGTAATAGCGAACGCGATGGTGTCCGTGTTCAGGCATCCCGGTAGCGAGTGGGCCTCAGCCCTGCCGACGGTGTCGTGACCTGGAGGGGGCTGCCGTGACCGAACGACGACCGTCCTTCCCGAGCCGTGTGACGCCGGCATCGACGGAGGCGCCCGGATGACCGCGCTAGAGGGTGTGAAGGTGATCTGCGTCGGGCAGTTCTACTTCGCGCCGTACTGCACGATGTTGATGGCCCGCCTCGGTGCGGACGTGATCAAAATCGAGGCGCCGCAGGGCGACCCCTACCGGCGGCTGCCCACGGTTGACGCGGACGGCGGCCCGATCCAGTTCCGGTTCCTGAACTCCGGCAAGCGGACCATCCGCCTGGATCTGTCCGTCCCGGCCGGGCAGGACGTGCTCCGTGACCTCGTCCGCGGTGCCGACGTGCTGGTGCAGAACCTCTCCCCGGGCGCCATGGACCGCTTCGGCCTCGGCTACGACGATCTCCGGCGGGTCAACCCCCGGCTGATCATGGCGTCCGGCACCGGTTTCGGGTCGTTCGGTCCCTATGCGGGCGAGTCCGCCATGGACCTCACCATTCAGGCGCGCACCGCGATCATGAGCACCACCGGCTTCGAGGACGGCGCCCCGGTGCGTACCGGCCCGTCCGTCGTCGACTTCGTCGGCGGCGCCCACATGCTCGCGGGCATCGTCACCGCGCTGTTCCAGCGGACCCGAACCGGTGAGGGGCAGCATGTCGAGGTCGCCCTCCAGGACGCCATCCTCCCCGCCCTGACGTCCAACATCGCGGGTGTGATCAGCCAGGCCACGGACAGCCCGGAGCGAACCGGCAACCGGCACGGCAGCCTGGCAGTGGCGCCCTACAACGCGTACCCGGCCATCGACGGCTGGGTGACCCTGCTGTGCCCGACCCAGGCGCACTGGGAGCGCCTGCGCGCCCAGATCGGGGACCCGGCCGCGGAGGACCCGCGTTTCGCGACGATGGCGGACCGGTGCCGCCACATGGACGACCTGGACGTCATGATCGGCCACTGGACCGCCACCCGGACCAAGGGCGGCCTGACCAGCCTGCTCGGCGGGCTGAAGATTCCTTGTGCCCCGGTGGTGACGCTCCCGGAGCTGCTGGCGGACCCCCACGTGCTCGCCCGCGGCGTCCTGCGCACCGTCACGGACGACAAGGGATCTTTCATGACGCTGGGCAGCCCGCTGTTCCTCTCCGGCTCACCCATCGTCGAGCCCACCCGGGCCGGCGATCTCGGCGAGCACACCGACGAGGTGCTGACCAAGGAGTTGGGCATGACCACCGGCGAGATCGCCGGGCTCCGCAACGCCGGGGTCATCTGATGGCCGGCACGGCGCTCTCGTCGCGCCACGACGAAGGGACACGGCGACCGTGATCAGAGTGAGCACTGCACCCGAACTGAGAATCCGCCACCTGAGCCCCGCCTTCCGCACCTTCTGCGGAGAGGGGGCGCTCGAAGCGCTTCCTCGCGAGCTGGCCCGCGTCGGCGCCCGCCGCGCGGTGATCGTCTGCATCCCCGCGGTCGCCGAGCACACCGAAGCGATGGGCGCGCTGCACGCGGCGCTCGGCGACCGTCTCGCCGGCCAGTTCGACGGCGTCGAGGAGCACAGCCCCCTGCCCACGGTGGAGCGGGCCCGCGCGTTCCTCGAGGCCCACGACGCGGACGCGGTTGTCGCCGTGGGCGGTGGCTCGTCTGTCGTCACGGCGCGCGCGGCGACGATCCTGCTGGGCGAGGGCAAGGACGTACGGGACCTGTGCACCCGGCGGGAGGGCGGGCGCCTGGTGAGCCCGCGGCTCGCCGCGCCCAAGCTGCCGCAATGGGTCGTGCCGAGCACGCCGACGTCGGCCTACGCCAAGGCCGGTGCAGCCGTGCGGGATCCGGAGACGGGTGAGCGGCTCGCGCTCTACGACCCGAAGGCCCGCGCCCAGGGCGTGATCCTCGACCCGGTGATGGCGCTCACCGCGCCACCCCGGCTGAGCTGGTCCGCCGCCCTGAACGTCTTCTCGATGGCGGTGGAGGGCCTGCAGTCCCGGCAGGTCGACCCCCTCGCCGACGCCCTGCTGGCGCACGCACTCCGTACGGTGGTGGCGTGGCTGCCGAGGGTGACCGAAGAGCCGGACCAGGCGGGGCCGCGCCTTCAGCTGATGCTCGCGGCCGTCCTGAGCGGGCAAGGCAGCGACCACAGCGGCGGCGGTCTCGCCCAGGCGCTGTCGCACGCCATCGGGCCCCGATCCGCGGCGCCCAACGGTGTCGTGGAGGCGCTGCTGCTGCCGCACGCGATGCGGTTCAACGCGAGCGCCGTCCCGCACCGGATCGTGGCCCTCGGTGACTACCTGGGGCTTGCCGAGCCCGCCCCCGGCGCGGTGATCGAGGAGATCGAGCGCCTCTTGGCGAGCTTCGAGGTGCCGTCCCGGCTCCGCGACGTCGGCGTGGCACAGGACTCGATCGTCGAGGTCGTCGCTCACGCCATGGACGACTGGGCCATCACCGCCGGACCCCGTCCGCCCGACGAGCGCGACGTGCGCGAGCTGCTGGTGGGCGCGTGGTGAAGCCGGTCACCGAACGCACGACGATCACCGGAGGAACGTGATGACGACGCAAACGTCGCCAGCGGTATGGGGCAAGGAGATCGGCACCGAACGGGTCCGGGGCGTCCCGTTCCGCGTTTACACCGAGCGTCCCCGCGACATCGGGACGCTGCTCGCCTTCGCGGACCGCTGGGGCGACCGTCCGCACCTGGTCCAGGGTGAGCGGGTCGTGACCTTCGCTGGTCTGCGCCGGGCGGCCGAGGCCAAGGCGGCGCGGCTCGCCGCGGACGGGCTCGCGCCCGGTGATCGAGTGCTGCTGACGGGCTTCAACAGCCCGGAGTGGATCATCAACTTCTGGGCGCTGGTGACCGTGGGGGCCGTTCCGGTGCTGGGCAACGCATGGTGGGGCGCCGGCGAGGTGGCGGATGCCCTGGACCTGCTGGAGCCGGCCCTCGTCCTCGCGGACGCCCGCGCGGCGCGTGCCCTGCCCGAGGGTATGCCGGCCGGGCCATGGGACTGTCCGGTCCCGACGGCCGCCGTGGCGCCGGCTGCCGCTCGTGTGCGCGACGAGGACGACCCGGCGGCGTTCGTATTCACCTCAGGAACCTCGGGCACGCCGAAGGCGGTCGTCCTCTCACACCGTTCGCTGCTGGCCGGGCTGCACATGCTGTTGCACATCACCCGTCGGTTGCCGCAGCAGGTCGACGAGGCCACCGGGGACGCCGGACTGCACACCGGGCCGATGTTCCACATCGGCGGCATCCAGACGCTGATCCGGGCGATCACTGTGGGGGACACGCTGGTCATGCCCGCGGGGCGGTTCGACCCGGCGGAGGCGCTGCGGTTGATCGAGCAATGGCGGATCGTACGCTGGAGCGCCGTCCCCACGATGGTCTCCCGGGTCCTGGAGCACCCCGACGTCCACACGCGCGACCTGACGTCGATCGTGTCGATCACAGTGGGCGGGGCACCAGTGCACGCCGAGTTCCTGGCCCAGCTCCGGGCGGGGCTGCCCGGCGTGGAACCCCGGGTCGCGACGGGGTACGGCCTGACGGAGAACGGCGGGCAAGCCACCGCCGCCTCGGGCCGCGACACCACCGAACGCCCCGGCAGCACCGGGCGGCCGTTGCCGCTCGTGGAACTGCGGACGCTCGAGCCGTCCGGTCGGCCGGACGGCGAGATCGTGATCCGCTGCGTCACCCAGATGATCGGGTACTACGGCGCCGAGGACTCGCCGATCGACGCCGAGGGTTGGCTGCACACCGGCGACCTGGGCCGTCTCGACGAGGACGGCTACCTGTGGATCACCGGCCGCGCAAAGGAAATGATCATCCGGGGTGGTGAGAACGTCGCGCCGGCAGCGGTGGAGAAGGCCCTGTCTGGCATCGACGGGGTGGTGGAGTCAGCCGTCTTCGGCGTGCCGCATCCCGATCTCGGCGAGGAGATCATGGCCGCCGTCGTCGTGGAGGCGGACCTCATCGCCGAGGACCTCGCGCGTGGTCTCAGGTCCCGGCTCGCGTCCTTCGCGGTGCCGACGCGTTGGCGGATCCAGCGCGAGCCGTTGCCGACCACCCACTCCGGAAAGATCGACAAGGGGGTGCTGGCGGCCGAAGCGGCGGCCGCGCTCACCACCGCGCCGGGGGGAGCGGCATGAGCGACGTCGAACGGGAGAAGGCGGCCGACCGCGTCGCCCTGCTGGAGCTGCGACGCCCGCCCAGCAATGTCTTCGACGAGGCGCTGCTCACCGAGCTGGCCGACGCCCTCCTCGATATCGACGAGACGGACGACGTCACGGCGGTTGTGCTCTGCGCGCAGGGCAAGCACTTCTGCGCGGGTGCGGACCTGCGCGGGCTGGGCGCGGCGGGTATCCGGCGGGTGTACCGGCAGGCGTACCGGATCTTCTCTGCGCGCACGCCCGTGGTGGCAGCGGTGCACGGCGCGGCGATCGGTGGTGGTCTCGGGCTGGCGATGTCCGCGGACTTCCGCGTGGCGTCTCCGGGGGCACGGCTCACCGCGAACTTCGCCAGGCTCGGCTTC
Source organism: Actinoplanes sp. NBC_00393 (assembly GCF_036053395.1). Classification (NCBI taxonomy): domain Bacteria; kingdom Bacillati; phylum Actinomycetota; class Actinomycetes; order Micromonosporales; family Micromonosporaceae; genus Actinoplanes; species Actinoplanes sp. NBC_00393. The sequence continues at coordinate 165,243 of NZ_CP107942.1, forward strand.
CACCAGGGGTTCGCGCTGACCGTCACCCTGCCGCGAGCGGTCGGTGCGCAACGGGCGCAGGAACTGCTGTACACGGGACGATCGGTCTCGGGTGAGGAGGCGTTGGCCATGGGCCTGTGCGACGCCGTGGCGGACGATCCGCGCGAGGCGGCCGTCGAGTTCGCCGGCCGGATCGCGGCCTCGGCGCCGCTGTCCGTGCGCTCGATCCGCGCCACGCTGCGCCGCCCGCTGATCGCCGACGTGGGCACCGCACTCGACCTGGAGGCGGACGCGCAGGCCGCGCTGCTCGGGACGGCCGACTTCGCCGAGGGAGTCGCGGCGTCGTTCGCCAAGCGGCCGCCTCACTTCACGGGTTCGTAATGGCGAATCAGCGTACGGTGGTCGGTACACTGCCGCGTGTGATCCAGGAATCCACGCAGGCCGAGCCGGGCGGCCCGAAGAATCACCGCACCATCGATCGGGTGACGCAGATCCTCGAGGAGGTCGTCTACCACCCAGGGATCGGTTTCGCCGATCTGGCCAGGGCCCTCGACGCGCCCAAGAGTTCCGTGCACGGCTTCATCCGAGGGCTTCTGGCCAAGGGCTGGCTGTACGAGGTCGATCGGCGCTTCTACCTCGGGCCCGCCATCTACGGGCTGACGCTGGCGAGCGGTCACATCAGAGCCGGTCAGGTGAGCCAAGCCGACCTCGACGCCCTGCACAAGGACACGGGGATGACGGTGTTCCTCGGGGTCGAGGCGGGCGATCACCTCATCTACGTCGGTGAGTCGGGCACTGATGCCCTCTCCGGCTTCGCCGCGCGCACCAACATCCGACGGCAGGTCATCAACACCGCGGGCGGCAAGGCCCTGCTGGCAGCGAAGGCCGACGCGGAGCGGGATGCCTACCTGCGCCGGCATCAGGCGGCGGACGGCGAGGCCGTGTCGATGTTCCTCGCCGAGTTCGCCGAGATCCGCAGGACCGGTGTCTCCCGCAACTTCCGCCACCACGGCACACAGATCGCGCTCGCGAGCGTGGTGCGCAACCAGGCGGGGGAGAGCGTCGCCGCGGCCGTCCTGATCGGTCAGACCGCCGAGGTGGAGCCGCAGGAGGAGAAGGTGCGCAAGATTCTGCTCAAGCACGTCGCCTCGTGGACCCGGCGCAAGACCGCCCCGCGGGAGCCGATCTAGTGGACGCGTCGCCCGCTTACGAGGTCCATGCGCTGCGGTACGCCACGCGGTCGGACACGACCGCCAGCGGGACCTACTACCGCTTCGAGCTCTACGGGGAGCCTGACGAGCAGATCACCTCCGGCTATTACTTCTGGCTGATCCGCGACCGCCGGCGGACGGTCCTCGTCGACTGCGGCTACAGCGAGGAGAAAGCGGCGCAGCGCAACCGTGCCTTCACCACCGTGCCGCTCGAGTTGCTCTCCCGCATGGACGTCCGGCCCGGGGACGTCGACCACGTGGTGCTCTCACACATGCACTTCGACCACGTCGGCAACATCGGGCTGTTCCCGAACGCCACCTTCAGCATGGCCCACGCCGAGCTCGAGTTCTGGGCGGGACCCTTCGGCAGCAGGCCCACCATCGGGTGGGCGATCGAGCGCAGCGAGCTCGAACAGGTCCAGCGCCTCGACGCGGAGGGCCGGCTGCAACTCGTCGGCGACGGGACCACCGAGCTCTTCCCCGGGATCCAAGCGACCGTGGTCCCGGGGCACACCCCGGGCCAGCTGGTCGTCGAGGCCGGCACGGCCGGCGGTCGCGTGCTGCTCGCCTCCGACGCCGTCCACTACTACGACGTGCTCACGCGCGACCGGCCTTTCCACATCTTCACCGACCTGGAAGGCGTTTACCGCGGCCTCGAACAGGTGCGCAGGCTCGCCGCCCGCCCCGGCACCACTCTCGTGCCGGGCCACGACGCAGCCGTGATGCGGATGTTCGAGACGACTGCGCCGGAGTGCGCCGACCTCACCCGGCCGCTCGGTCCCCTCACTGACAACGGGAGACGGTGAGTGGCGCAGAACCAGAGGCGCCCGCCCTTCGTCCTGCTGCACGGTGGACGGCACGGAGGTTGGTGCTGGCGCCGTGTGGCACGCCTGCTCCGCGCGGCCGGCCACGAGGTGTACGCCCCGACGCTGACCGGGCTGGGGGAGCGGTCGCACCTGCTGCATCCGGACATCGGCCTCCAGGTTCACGTCCAGGACCTGGTCGGGGTATTCGAGTTCGAGGACATCGAGCAGGCGGTGCTCGTGGCGCACAGTTACGGCGGTGCTGTCGCCGGCGCCGCCATGGAGCACATCGGCCGGCGCGTCCGGATCCTCGTCCACCTCGACGCGCACATGCCGAGGACCGGGGAATCGGTGTTCGACCTGATCGGTCCTGACCGTGCCGCTCAGATGGTCGCGCTCGCCGACGCGCACGGCGAGGGCTGGTTCCTGCCTCCGTCCGACGCGTCGTCATACGGGGTGTCCGATCCGGCGGACGTCGCCTGGGTGAACAGCAGGACGACCGCCCAGCCGCTCAAGACCTATCGGGACCCCGCCGGTTCCACCGAACGGGCGTGGGCCTGGCCGGGCATGTACATCGAGTGCGTCCGGTCGCCGACGTGGCCGAAGCTGCTGGAGCGAGCCCGCGAGCGGAGCGCGCGCGACGACCGCTTCCACTATCGCCGGCTCGACGCCGTCCACGACGCCATGGTCACAGCGCCTGAGGCACTGACGAGCCTGCTCCTGGAGAGCGTCGACCTCGTGGCGCCCACATGAACACGAAGACCGGGACGTTCGCCTCGTTCCGCTACGGCTCCTACCGCCTGTTCTTCGGCGGCCAGTCGATCTCGCAGACCGGCTTCTGGTTCTACGTGGTCACCCAGTCGCTGCTGGTGCTCGAGCTGACAGACAGCGGAACCATGGTCGGGATCGTCACCGCAGTGCAGAACATTCCGCTGTTCCTGGTGGCGCCCTACGCCGGAGCACTGACCGACCGCGTCGACACCCGGCGGCTCATCCTCGCCACCCAGGCGGTGACGACAGTCAGCTCGCTGCTGCTGGGCCTGATGGTGCTCGCCGACGTGGTCTCGGTGGCGTGGGTACTGGTGTTCGCCGCCGTCACGGGCGTGGCGTGGGCCTTCGACCAACCGGCTCGGCGCACGTACGCCGCCGAGCTGGTACCCGAGGAGGCGGTGACCAACGCGCTGAGCCTCAACGGCGTCCTGCTGCAGCTCGCACGCATGATCGGACCGGCGCTCGCCGCCCTCGTCATCAACTCCTTCGGATTCGGCTGGGGCTTCGTCGCCACCGGCGTGTGCACGTCGCTGTCCCTGCTCGCGCTGGTGATCATCGGCCGAGGTGGGAAGGTTTTCCGCAGCCCCGCCGCATCAGCTCGGGGAACACTGCGCGAAGGGCTTCGCCTGGCCTGGAGGGATCGGTATCTGCGTGTCGTCCTGCTGCTGCTGCTCGGCACGTCGACCCTCGCCTTCAACTGGCACGTCCTCTTCCCGCTGTTCGCGGTCCGGGACCTGCGCGGGACGAGCACGACGTTCGCACTGCTGATGGCCGCGATGGCGGTCGGCTCGATCGCGGGAGCCTTCTGGCTGGCCCGCCGGACCGGCGTGGGCGGGCAGTTGCTGGGCGGCGGTGCCTGCGTGTACGGGGCAGCCCAGCTCTGCCTGGCGGTGTCCCCGACGGTCGGCTTCGCAGCGGTGACAGCGGTGTTCCTCGGGCTGGGCACAACCGTGCTCGTCAACGGCGGAGCGGCCAGTCTCCAGCTGCGCGTGGACAAGGGCATGCGCGGACGCATGATGGGCCTGTTCACCGTGGCCGTCCTGGGCGGGGTCGGTCTCGGCGCTCCACTGAGCGGTCTGCTCGCGGAGACGCTCGGGACCCGGCTTGCGCTCGTGGTGGGCGGAGCCTGCGCCCTGATCTGCGGGCTTCTCGCGCTGTGGCTGTTGCGGCCGGCCGGCGGGCGACGATGACCGTGGAAGCCTCGATCTGGGCGCCGTTCCGGCGACGCGCCTTCCGCTGGCTTTGGCTGGGGATGATGGTCAGCACCGTCGGCACGTGGATGCAGACGGTCGGCGCTCAGTGGCTGCTGGTCGACGCCCCCAACGCCGCCGTCCTGGTCTCGCTGGTCCAAGCGGCCAGCACCCTGCCGGTGATGCTCCTGGCGCTGCCGGGCGGGGTGCTGGCCGATTCCTTCGACCGGCGATGGTTGCTCCTGACGGTGCAGATCTACTTTCTCGCGGTCGCCTGCCTGCTCGTCGTGCTCACGGTGGCGGGAGCGATGCCGCCGTCACTCCTGCTCGCCCTGACGTTCGCGCTCGGAGCCGGCGTGGCGGTTCAGCACCCAGGATGGCAATCCCTGATCCCGGAGCTGCTTCCCAGGACGCAGCTGAGGGCCGCGGCCAGGTTGCACATGGTCAGCGTCAACCTTGCCCGCTCCGTCGGACCTGCCCTGGCGGGACTCGTGATCGCCCGCCTGAGCGTTCCGTTCGTCTTCGCGGTGAACGCGGCGTCGGTGATGTTCTTCGCCCTGGTGCTCCTTCTCTGGCGCCGGCCCCTGGGCGGTTCGCCGGCGCGGGAGCGCTTTCTGCCGGCGCTCCGGGCGGGCGGCCGCTACGTTTGGAACGAACCCGTCGTACGACGGGTCATGCTGCGATCGGCCCTGTTCATCGCGCCCGCGATGGCGCTCTGGGGGTTATTGCCCCTCATCGCCAGCCGGCGTCTGGGGCTCGGCGCGGACGGTTTCGGGGCGCTGTTCGGCGCGCTCGGCGTCGGAGCCGTCCTGGGAGCCCTGGTACTGGGACGAGTACGGACGCACCTGACAACCAACGGGATGCTGGGCGCCGCGGGGACTCTCTACGCCGCTGCCCAGGCGGCGATCGTCCTGGCTCCCGGTTTCCTGGCGGCTCTGGTCACACTCCTGCTCGCGGGACTGGCCTGGACGGCGGTCATGTCCACGCTGAACGCTGAGCTGCAGCTGTTCCTGCCCGCGTGGGTCCGCGCCCGCGGCCTGGGGCTGTACCTCGTCGTCGTCACGGGTTCGCAGGCTCTCGGAGCCCTGCTGTGGGGGCTCGTCGCCGATGGCACGGGTCTGGAATCGGCGCTGCTGATGGCCGCGGCGGCGGTGCTGGCCGGTGTCCTGGCCGGCCTGGTGTGGCCTGTCCCCCAGACGGAGCAGCTCGACCTCCAGCCGGTGGTCTGGCCGGACGCGCGACTGGCCTTCGAGCCGGAACCACAAGCCGGTCCGGTCGTGGTGGCGGTCGAGTACACGGTCAGGTCGGAGCGGGAGGCGAGATTCCTGGAGGCGATGGCGCCGCTGCGCCGGTCCCGCCTGCGCACCGGGGCGTCACGGTGGGAGCTGTACCGCGACGGTGCCCGCCCCGACCGTTTCGTCGAGTTCTTCACCGTCCCGTCGTGGGACGAGCATGTGCGGCAGCACGGCGGACGCCTCACCGCAGAGGACAGGGCGCTCGAGACTACGGCGTACGCCTTCTCGGATCCGCCTCCGCGGGCGGACCACCTGCTGCCACCGTGACAGCGACGGGAGTGGGGCACCAAGCCGTCGGGTCATTGCTCCCGGAGGCGGCCGCGTCGTAGAGCGGGCCAGACGATGAGGACCGTCACGACGACGAAAGCCAGGGTGATCAGGGCTGCGCCGGACGTGATCGCGGCCCCGATCCGGTGCGCCAGCAGACGATCGCCGTCGAGGTCGGCGGAACCCGCGGCGGCGAACACCGTGACGAGGACCGCGAGGCCGAGGCAACCGCCGAGCTGGTGGGCGACATTGACCAGTCCTCCCGCGACGCCGGCGTCCTCCGCGGGTACGCCTGCCACGCCCGCTGACGTGAGCCGAGGCATCGTGCCGCCCTGCCCGGCGCCGATGAGCAGCATCGGCAGCGCGACGCCGGTCAGGTACGAGGTGTCCGCGGAGAGCCGGCCGAGCCATGCCATGCCGATGATCGAGAGGATCATGGAACCGGCCAGCACCGGGGCACTGCCTAACCACTGGGTCAGCCGACGCGCCGAGACCGCAACGCCGAAGCTCACCACCGTCGTGGGCAGGAAGGCGAACCCGGTCGCCAGTGGACTGAGGCCGAGCACTCCCTGCAGGTACTGGGTGATGAAGAACCAGAAGCTCAACATCCCGCCGAGGAACAGAAGACGGCCGGCGTACCCTCCGGTGCGCTCGCGGCTCGCGAACAAGCGCAGCGGCAGGATCGGCTGTTCGGCGCGCCGTTCCTGGACGAGGAAGAGCATGAGCAGCAGGACGCCCCCGGCGAGCGCGCCGACGGTCTGCCGATCCGACCAGCCGGTTTCGGCCGCGTTCACCAGGCCGAAAACCACGGCCGTCATGCCGAGCGTCGACGTCAGCGCGCCCGGCAGATCCAGCCGTCCCGGGCGCGGGTCCGTCTCGGGAAGCAGGCGCCGGCCCGCGACCACCAGAGCGACACCCACCGGAATATTGAGGAAGAAGCCCGCGCGCCAGGACACCAGGTCGGTGAGGACGCCGCCCAGGACCAGGCCGACACTGGCTCCCAGCCCGGCGGTGGCGCCATAGAAGCCGATCGCCCGGACCCGCCCGGGCCCGGGCGGGAACGTCGTGGTCAGCAGCGCCAGCGTCGACGGCGCGAGGACGGCGGCTCCCACGCCCTGCACCGCCCGGGCGGTCAGCAGCCAGACGACCGATTGCGCCGTCGCGACGGCCAGGGACGCCACCATGAACAGCGCCAGTCCGGTGATGAACATGCGCCGCCGGCCGAACAGGTCGCCGGCCCGGGCGCCCAGCAGGAGGAGTCCACCGAACGCGAGCGTGTAGGCGTTCGTCACCCAGGACAGCCCCGTGGCGGAGAACCCGAGATCGGCGCGGATCTGCGGCAACCCGGTGATGACGATCGAGATGTCGATCACGATCATCAGATAGCTCACCAGCACGATCGCGAGCACCGGACCCGGCCGCACACCGTGCCCCGGCCACACCCGCAGGGTCACGGGATCGCCCACCTGTTCATGAATGCGAGTAGCTCCTCATCGTCGTGTCGGGAGAAGGGCTCATCGGCTCCGACGACGAGTACCTGGCCGGGCGCATCGAGGACGTGCGAGGCTACCCCGCGGCAGGCGGGTCCTGGGCCTCCAGCAGGAGCTTGGCCAGCGCCTCGGGGGAGTCGACCATGACGTCGTGCGAGCCCTCGACCACGCGATGCCTCAGCGTGGGTGAGTTCTCGCACCGGGCCCGCTGCCATGCGAGTTCCTCCGCCGGCAGCCGGGACCGGGAGCACTCGATGAAGGTGTACGAGGAGGCCCGGGCGCGCTCCGTGGAGGGCACCGCATCCTCGTACGTCTTCGCCGGTTGTGGTGTGATCTTCGTGTTGACCCAGGCGATGTCGTCGGGGTCGGTGAGGCCCCACCAAGAGGCGTCGGACACCGGGACGAACCAGCCGTCGCCGTGCTCCTTCACACGCTGCCGCATGGCCGCGGCCCGCTCGGGCCCGACCAGGTCCAGGACCGACTGTCCCGACTTCGGCATGTGCGCGTCCACGAGCACGAGACTGCGCACCCGGTCGGCCAGTTGCTCCATCGCACCGCAGACGACGGCCCCGCCGTAGCTGTGTGCGACCAGCACCGCGTCCTCGAGGTCCTCGTAGTCGAAGACCCCGACGAGGTCGGCGATGTGCGTGTCGAGACCGATCGCGGGACTGAGCAGATGGGCCCGTTCCCCGAGTCCCGTCAGCGTCGGGGTGTGGACGTCGTGCCCGGCCTGGCGCAGGTAGGGGGTCACCCTGCGCCACGCCCATCCACCGTGCCTGCCGCCGTGGACGAGGACGAACGGTGGCTTGCCGGACACTTGATCTCCTTCCGGGCGGGGCGGCATCAGCCGTGCACAGCCTTGTACTCGAGGTAGTCCTCGATTCCGGCCTTGCCCATCTCGCGGCCGATGCCGGAGAGCTTGAAACCGCCGTGTGGCGCCTTCATGTTGATGGCGGTGCCGTTGATCCGGACGCGCCCGGTACGGATCTTCCTCGCGATGCCGCGCGCCCGCTCCCGGTCGGCAGCCCAGACGCCGCCCGCCAGGCCGTACTGCGAGTCGTTGGCGATCGAGATCGCGTCCTCCTCGTCCGTGAAGGGGATGATGATGACGACGGGCCCGAACACCTCTTCCTGGGCGATGCGCGCGGAGTTGGGGCCGGAGAAGACGGTCGGCCTGACGTAGTAGCCGCGGTCCAGACCCTCGGGCGCCTCCGGGCCTCCCGTCAGCAGGCGCACGCCGTCGTCGATGGCGCGCTGGATGTGGCCTCGTACGCGCTCTCGCTGCACACCTGACACCACCGGACCGAGGGTGGTGGCCGGATCGAGCGGATCACCGATGACGAAACGCTCTACGGTGGTCACGGCGACGTCCTCGGCCTCGGCGAGACGGGACCTCGGCACGAGCAGGCGGGTCAGGCCACCGCAGACCTGCCCGGCGTTGCGGAATGCGTCCTCGATTCCCGAGGCGACCGCAGCCGGCAGGTCGGCGTCCTCGCAGATGAGGTTGGCCGACTTGCCGCCGAGCTCGAGGGCGACTCGCTTGACCGAGCGCGAGGCGAGTTCCATGACACGGCTGCCGGCGCGCACGGAGCCGGTGAGCGAGGCCATGTCCACCGCCGGGTGCAGGACGATCGCCTCGCCGACCTCCGGACCGGTGCCCGAGACGAGGTTGACCACACCGTCGGGCAGGCCCGCCTCGGTCGCGACCTCCGCGAAGACGTAGCCGGTCAGCGGGGCGACCTCGGCCGGCTTGAGCACGACCGTGCATCCGGCGGCGAGCGATGCGCCGGCCTTGAGCACCACCGAACGCAGCGGCCCGTTCCACGCGCACAGCGCCCCGACGACACCTGCGGCCTCGCGGTGGACGACGCTCTCGTCGATCCGTTCCTCCCAGCGCACGTCGGCCATGGCGTCCGCGAAGTTGTTCAGGTCCGCGATCGCCGACGCGGTCTGTGAGTTGCGGGCGATCGTGATCGGCGTGCCGACCTCGGCGACCATCGTGTCAGTGAGGTCGTCGGAGCGGGCCTCCAGGAGCCGGGCCATCCGGCGCAGGACGGCGGTCCGAACCTGCACGGGAGTCCGTGACCATTCATCGAAGGCCGCGGCGGCTGCGCGCGCCGCGAGGTCCACGTCCTCCGCCGTCCCCCGCGCGACCGTGGCGATGGTCTCCTCGGTCGCTGGGTTGACGACCGGGATGACGTCGGTGGCGGTTGAGTCGATCCACTTTCCGTTGACGTAGATCTGTCGATGCTCGATCACGAGACCTGTCCTCCCGCCGGAGGGCCGCGATCCCACGGCCCTTGCTGTTCGTAAGTACGAACTAAGTTTCCTATATATCAACGACCCTAGGGCACCTCGTCGGCGGATGTCCACGGTCTGATCATCGCGAAAACGCTGGGTAGGCAGGTCCAGGGTGGCCAGTTCGTACGTTTTTGTTGCGGAGTGGGCGGTCGGTATGAGGTGTCGCCGAGTGGCGAAACTTCCGCCTCGATCGTCCGTGCTGTTGACACAGACGAAATGCCGTCCTACGTTTCGTGGAATTCGTTACTTCGATCACACGATCGTAAATACGAACTATCTGCACTCAAGTTCAGACAGGCGCCGAGGGCGGTCATCGACCGGCGGCGGCGCCGGCGCGATGAGAACTGGACTCGCGACTGGGCGCCGCCGGTTCCGGCTGATGCCCCGCACACCACAAGGGAGTCTGAATGCTGACCTGGCGGACAAAGCGCACCACGAAACGGCGTGCGCGTCGGACATGGCTCGTCGGCCTGGCCGCGACCGCGCTCGTCCTTGCCGGATGCGGAGGCGGGGGCGAAGACAACGAAAGCAGTGGATCGGGGGACCGCATCCCCATCACCATCAGGTCGACGGGGCCGACCTTCACCGACCTCGTGACCCTGGTCATCGTCGCGCAGGACTACTACACGAAGGTCGGCTTGGACGCTGACTTCGAATTCATCCTCGCGAGCAACGCTGCTACCGCCACCCAGGGCCTGATCGCCGGCGAGATGGACGTCGCCTCGGGCGGGGCGGGGTCGCTCTTCAACGCCTACGCGGAGGGCAGGACCGAGCTCGTCAGCCTGGGAACGGCCAACCCGGCCGTGACCTTCGGGCTGGCCATCAACAACGAGACGGCGCAGCAGTTCGCGGCGAAGGGCGTGACGCCTGACTCGCCCGTCGATCAGCGCGTGAAGGCGTTGGCCGGCACGTCGCTCGCGTCCTCTCCCGAGGGCTCAACCGGGCAGAAATACCTCCGGATCATGCTCAGCGAGCACGGGGTCGACCCGGACCGCGACGTCAAATTGGTGCCGAACGCCGACAACGCCGCGCAGCTGGCGGCGGCGCGAGAAGGACGCGTGAACGGCTTCGCGAACTCCTTCCCCAACACGAACATGGCGGAAGCCGACGGCTGGGGCGTCCTCTGGCTCAACTGGGCCGTGGACCTGCCGTCCATCCTCCCGCTGGCCTCTCACGAGTACTACACGACGCGCAAATGGCTGGACAAGAACCCCGAAGCCGCCAAGAGGCTGATGCAGGCTCTCTGGCTCGCCTATGCGGACCTGCAGAACCCCACCGACGAGCTGAAGAACAAGATCAAAAACCTGGAAGGCTTCAAGGGACTGAACCCGAAGGGTTTCGACCTGGGATGGGAGCTGTCGCTCGGGGCCTACAAGAACGGAACGCCGCTCACGACGCAGGAGATGTTCGACAATCAGGTGAAGCTCGTGAATTACGGCCGCGACAAGCCGATCACCTTCGGGTTCAAGGACCTCTACGACCTCGGCCCGGTCGAGGCGGGCAAACCGTGACCGGGCCGGCGAAGGCAGAAGAGACGAGGAAGCCGGACGGAACTCCGGAGTTCGCCTACCGGCGCGTCACCCGGCGGTTCTGGTCCGATGCGGACGAGGAGTTCGTGGCGGTCAAGGATGTCGACCTCGAGATCGAGAGCGGGTCGTTCGTCTGCTTCATCGGGCCCAGCGGCTGCGGCAAGACCACGCTGCTCAACATGTCCGCCGGTCTGCTGCCCGCCAGCGGCGGCTCGATCTACTTCCGCGGCGAGAAGCTGAAGGGGGTCAACACCAGCGTCGGGTTCATCACCCAGCACGACAACCTGCTGCCGTGGCGAACCGTCGAGAAGAACATCGGCATCGCGCTCGAGATCCAGAAGGTGCCGAGGAAAGAGCGCCGCCGGCGCGTCGCCGAGGTGATCGACCTGGTGGGGCTGACCGGCTTCGCCCAGCGGTTCCCGTCGCAACTGTCGGGCGGCATGCAGAAGCGCGCGTCGCTCGCCCGCGGTCTGGTCTACGAGCCCTCGACGCTGCTGATGGACGAACCGTTCGGTGCGCTCGACGCCCAGTTGCGGCTGAACATGCAGAACGAGCTCCTCCGGATCTGGGAGCGGGATCGCAAGACCATCATCTTCGTCACGCACGATCTCGACGAAGCGATCCTGCTCGCCGACAAGATCGTCGTATTCGGCACCCGCCCTGGTCGTGTCGTCCATGTCGAGGACGTGCCACTCGCGCGGCCCCGGGATCTCGCGGAGCTTCGCGCCGACCCGGCCTACGGCGAGATCTGGGAACGGCTCTGGAAACTGCTGGACCACCCGTCGGCGGCCAAGGAGGCGTCATGAGCAGCATCCACACGACGACCCCGGATCCCGGCGTGGCGGATCTTGCGACGCCCCACCAGAACCCCGCGCCGGTGACCGCGACGGACCGCGACGACCGCCGGGAAAGGGACGTGAAGCGGATCGTCGTCAACGTCCTGCGGGTCCTGCTGCCCATCGCGGTGCTGATCCTCTGGGAGTTCGCCTCCGGCGATCCCGACGAAGGGGCGCTGATCGACGACTTCTACGTCAGCAAGCCGTCCCAGATCTGGGAGGCGCTCACGGGCTGGGTGGAGGAGGGCGTCCTGCTCGAGGCGATCTGGTCCACCGTCCAGGCGATGATGGTCGGGTTCGCGCTCGGCGCCGTCCTCGGCATCGTGGTGGGGATCATCCTCGGCAGCAGCCCGGTGCTGAGCGGCATCTTCCGGCCGTTCCTCGTCTCGCTCAACTCCATCCCCCGCCTGGCGCTCGTGCCGCTGTTCATCCTGTGGTTCGGGTTCGGGCTCAAGATGAAGGTCGCACTCGTCGCCCTTATCGTCTTCTTCCTGGTGTTCTATGCCACCTACGAAGGAGTGCGCGACGTCGAGCAGCGCCTTCTGGACGTACTCAAGGTGATGAACGCGTCGAGGCTCACCCTGCAGATGAAGGTCCGGGTGCCCTCGGCCATGGCGTGGATCATCCAGGGCCTCCAGGTCTCGATCCCGTATGCGCTGGTGGCAGCCGTGACCGCCGAGATCATCGGCTCGAACACCGGGATCGGGTACCTGATCCAACGGTCGGCCGGCACGTTCAACACCGCGGGGGTCTTCGCCGGGATCGTGGTGCTCGTCCTGGTGTCGGTCGTCATCAACGCGCTCGTGACGCTGCTCGAGAAGCGACTGCTGCGCTGGAAGCCCCGCAACCTTCAATCGGCGCGCTGAGCCGCTCGATCCTTGCGCTGACGAGGCCCGCCGGGAACCCCTGGCGGGCCCGTCCGCCGCAACCGCTGGTTCGGCCGTACGACCATTCGGAAAGGTGTCGCATTCGTGTCAAGGACAGCAGCATCAGCCGGGCCCGCTGCGGCAGAGCTCGGACGGTACTCGGTCGCCACGACGTACTCCGCATTGCCGGAAGGTGCGGCCGAGCGCGCCAAAATGCTGATCTACGACCAACTGGCCTGTGGCTTCGTGGGTGGTGACCTGCCGGCCGGCAAGATCATCGCACGCTATGTCGACGCACACCGAGGGGTGGGCGAGGCCGCGGTCTTCGGCCTCGCGGGCTGCCGCGCGCCCGCCGCGCTCGCGGCCTTGGCCAACGGCACCTGCGGTCATGCCGACGAGTTCGACAGCGTCCACTCGACGTCGGACTTCATCGCCACGGGCCACCCGGCCCCGGTGATCGTTCCCGCCGCCGTTGCCGTCGCGGAGCGGCAGTCCGCCACGGGCGCCGAACTGGTGAACGCGGTGGCCCTGGGCTACGACGCCGGGTCGCGGGTCGTCTCGGCGACCGGCGGGTCCAAGCCGATGCAGGCGCACTACGGGCTGTACGCCGGATCCTTCTACTCGGTCGGCGCGGCGTTTGCCGCGTCCAGGCTGCTCGGCCTCGACCAGCGGCGCACGCTGCACGCCGCCGCCCTCGCCTTGAACCAGGGGATGAGCGGGTACTCCTTCTTCGCCGAGCAGCGGCACATGAGCAAGGCCCTGTTCACCGCCGGTCAGGCCGCCGCCGCGGGGGTGAGTGGCGCGATCCTCGCCTCGCTGGGGTTCGAGGGCACCGAGGACGTCTTCGAGGGCCGCGGCGGCATCCTGCCCAGCTGGGGCCAGGTCGGTCGAGAGGGCGAGCTCGTGCGCGACCTCGGCCGCGAATTCACGGTCATGGGGGCCAACTTCAAGTTCTACTCGGCCGGATATCCCATCCATTCCGCCGTCGAGGCCGCGCTCATCCTCAAACAGCGCCACACCATCGACCTCGCCGACATCACCGGCATCCACGCCCGGCTGCCGGACCATCCGGCCGGCGTGGTCGACGACCGCGGCATGCCGACCATCAGCCTGCAGCACATGCTCGGCGTGGCACTCGTCGCCGGCAAGCTCGGCTTCGACGAGGCCCACTCGGCCGCCCTGCAGTCCGACCGCGAGGTCCTGCGCCTCAAGTCGCTGGTGACGCTGACCGGCGACCCGGACTTCGAGGTCAGCCAGCCCCGCGGCGCCGTCATCACCATCCACCTGGCCGACGGCACCACGGTCGAGCAGCGGGTCGAGCACCCCAAGGGCCACCGCTTCCGCGAACCCCAGCCTGGGTGGAGCGATCTGCAGCAGAAGTGGGCCGACCTGCTGGTCTCGCGCATCGGCGAACAGCGCACGGACGAGTTCTACCGGGCCTGCATGACGATGGAGACCATCGACGACGTCGGCGACCTCGTCGCGATCCTGGTGCGCTGAACTCGGACTCAGGCAGCGGCGATGGTCGCAACATCGAGCACGAAGCGGTACCGCACGTCGCCCGCCGCCAGCCGGTCGTACGCGTCATCCAATTCTTTCGCGGAGATGACCTCGATCTCGGCGGTGATGCCGTGCTGGGCGCAGAAGTCGAGCATCTCCTGAGTCTCGGGCATGCCACCGCTCATCGACCCGGCCAGCTTGCGCCGATTGGTCAGTAGGGCGTAGGGGTCGATGCGCAACGGTTCGTCCGGCACGCCCAGGTTGACGAAGGTGCCGTCGAAGTCGAGCAGGTCGAGATGGGCGGACAGATCGTAGGCCGACGGAACGGTCGACACAATCAGGTCGAACGAGTCGCGCAGCGCGGCCAGATCGGCGGTCGTGCGGTAGTCGTCCGCCCCGAGACGTTCGGCGTCAGCGCGCCGCTCCTCGGTGAGCTCGAGGACAGTCGTGTGTGCGCCCAGGGCGTACGAGATCTGCACGCCGACGTGTCCGAGCCCGCCGAAGCCGAGAATGCCGACCCGCTTGCCGGGGCCTGCGCCCCAATGGCGCAGCGGCTGGTACATCGTGATGCCGGCGCAGAGCAACGGGGCCGCGTTCGCCAGCGGCAGCGCCTGCGGGACACGGGCGACGAACCGCTGATCGGTGACCACCCGTTCGCTGTAACCGCCGAACGTCACCTGGCCGTCCCGGCCGATCGCGTTGTACGTCAGCACCTTGCCGCTCCGGCAGTAGGACTCCTGTCCCGCCCGGCAGACCGCGCAGTCCCGGCACGAGTCGACCAGGCAGCCGATGCCGACATGGTCGCCGACCGCTAGGCCGGAGACGGCCGGGCCCACCTCGCGGACGACGCCGGCGATCTCGTGGCCCGGCACGATCGGGTAATGGGTGTGCCCGAACTCGGCACGGGCGTGGTGGACGTCGGTGTGGCAGACCCCGGCGTACGCGATCTCCACCAGCACGTCGTTCGGGCCGACGTCGCGGCGTTCGACCGTGATGGTGCGAAACGGCGTAGCCGGGCCGGTCATCGCCCGAGCCTCGGCAGTGATCATGTGCGCCTCTCGTCCCCACTGATCAGCGTGTCGCTCGATCACGCGAGCACCCGATGCGGCGTATATACGAATAGCCGTTCCTTACTGTGACCTCGACGCTAGCGCGATGTCCTGTCGCGGTCAACGCCCGTATGGCACTTGCGGTGGCGCAACGCGATGCCGGATTCACAAATGAGACCTGTGGCCTGAGCCCGCCGGCCCTCTGTCGCCGTCAGTTCGCCTGCCGTGGCGTCCTGGCGGGGCACCCCACGGCGACCACCGCCGGCATCGACAGGAGAAGGTCGACCCGCGTCAGGGGGTCCCTGGCAGGGTCTCCCAGGGCGGCAAATCAAGTGACTAGCATCGATGCGTTGACCGACAAATAGCAGGTCAAGCCCCTTGGTTGAAAGGTGCAGCCATGCCTATCTCGTTCCCCGACGCCGCACCGCCCGGCGTCCGCGGCAAGCGGAGAGTCGCCGCCGCGGCGGCGCTGTCGCTCGGGTTGGTGTTGACGCTCGGCGCATTCACGACGTACGGCACCGACAGGGCGCCGGTGCCCGGCACCCTGTCGCCGGTGGCGCTGACCGTGGCCGGCGGTGTCGATCCGGGCGCCGCCGCCGGCCGGTCGCTGAACCTGCGCGGAGGCTGGTCCGCCGAGGTCTGGGCGAACATTCCCGAGGCGCGGCGCCTGGCGTGGACGCCGGACGGCCGTCTCCTGGTCTCGACCGGCGACGCCGGATCGGTGGTGCTGCTTACGCCGGCGGCCGACGGCCAGGGGCCGGAGGCGACCACCCTGCTCGACGGCCTGGACAACCCGCAGGGGATCGCCTTCGCCAAGCAGCGCGGCCGCCACATCCTCGTAGTGGGCGAACAGACCCGGATCGCCGCGTGGGACTACGCCGCCGGCTCCGCGTCGAACGAGCGGGTGATCCTCGACGGGCTGCCCGGCGGGGGACACGGCAGCAAGACCGTGGTGGTCCGCGGCAACCAGATCTTCTACAACATCGGATCGCTGACCAACAGCGACCCGATCGATCGCACCTCCACGCCGGAACGGGCCACGATCGCCCAGGTTGGGCTGGACGGCACCGGCAACCGGACCATCGCCACCGGGGTGCGTAACGGCTCCGGCCTGTCCTTCGCCCCCGATGGCACGCTGTTCACCGCGATCAACCAGGCCGACAACCAGCCCTATCCGTTCCGCGACGAGACCGGGCAGTACGGCCAGCGGGTCCAGTCGTATATCAACGAGAATCCCGTCGATCAGGTCGCCAGGATCACCCCCGGCACAGAGATGGGCTGGCCTTACTGCCTTCCTGACACCACCGGGCACCAAGATCTCACCAACCTGGCGTACGTGAACCAGCCGGTGACCAATCCGGACGGCGAAGCACTCGACTGCTCCACCGTCAGCCGCACCCTGCTCGGTCTGCCCGCACACAGCGCCCCGCTCGGTTTCGCCTTCACCCAGGGCTCCGCACTGCCGAAGTCGCTGGCCCGCGGCGCGCTGATCACGTCGCACGGTTCGTGGAACCGCCAGCCGCCGCGTGAGCCGTCCGTCGTCTACAGCACCTGGGATCACCGCAGGCGCACCCTTACCCCGCCCCAAGCCCTCGTGACCGGATTCCAGAACGCGGACGGCACCCGATGGGGCCGCAGCGTGGACGCGATTCCCGGACCGGACGGCGCGATCTACGTTACCGACGACGCGGCCGGCCTGGTCTATCGCCTGACCCCGGCGCGCTGACCGAAGTCCGGGAACCCGGTGGCAGACCGGGCTCCCGGGCCCCAGGGCGGAGGGCGGCGAGATTCTTGGCGGCTTCATTGAGCCGGGCCCGGTTCGCAGCAGTTCCGGCCGCATACTCCGGAAGTCGTTGCGGCCTGGTTGGTCGCTGGCAAGGCGCGGTCAGACATCGACGGTTGACTTGTTTCGTTCGGCTCGCTACACATATCTCGTATATCCGTTTGAGTGTTCGTATATACGGAGGCGCTGCCATGAAACCCAGACGCTTTGCGCGAACCCGCATGCTTCGGGCCGTTCTGGCCGCCGTCCTCGTCCTCGTCCTCGCTCCGCATGTCGCCCCGTTGCCGGCGGCGGCCGCCGAGGACATCCCGGTCACCACGACCACGGGTCTGCTCCCCGACGGCATGGACTGGCGGATCACCATGCCGGACCGAGGGTGGAACGGCACGCTGCTTCTGGACCTGGACTTTGTCACCGGGGGAGTCGGCGCCAGCTACACCGCGCTGTTCAACCGCGGCTACGCCGCAGCCGGCATTCGGCGGATTCCCTTCGAGCTCGGCGGCCGCGATTCGCGGGTATCAGCAGCGCAGCTCATCCAGGTCATCGACGTCTTCACACAACACTACGGCGAGCCGCAATACGTGATCACCACCGGCGGATCGAGCGGCGGCGTGGTCGCGGGATACACGATGGAGCGCTACCCCGACCGGATCGACGGCGCCGTGGCGAACTGCACCGTTCCTGGATACATCCCGTACCTCACGCCCAGGCTGAGTTCGCTGTTCGCGGCGAAGGTCTTCTTCGACATCGACCTGCCGATCGTCCAGCATCCCGGGACGAACTTCCAGGCTGACGCCAACAGTTGGCGGGCCGCGATCGATGCGGCGCAAGCCACCCCCGAAGGTAAGGCGCGCATCGCGTTGGCGCTGACCCTGGGCCAGATGAACACCTGGACCAACAGCGCCCTGCCCTCGCCGGACATCAACGATCTCGACCAGGTGCAGGCGTACATGTACGACACGCTGCGCAACCTGTACGCCTTCGACGTCAACACCCGCCGCAACCAGGAGCAGCAGGTCGGTGGGCGAGCCTTCAACTGGACCACCGGATTCGACTACCGAAAGATCTTCCTCACGATGACCCGTCCCGAACAGCAGGCGACGGTGCGCAAGTTCTACCAGCAGGCCGGGCTGAATCTGGCGGCCGACCTCAAGAAGGTCAACAACGCTCCCCGCATCGAAGCCGATCCGGCCGCGGTCAAGGAGATCCACCTTCACGGCGACTACACGACAAAGCCCAGGAGGCCCTTCCTGATGAACAACCTGATCGGAGACCCGCTGGTGCAGCCGGTGGCGAACTTCGGATACCTGCAGGAAGCAAGGAAGCATGGAAAGGGAAACCTGGTACGGCTGATCCACGTCAACGGCGCCGGCCACTGCTCCTTCCGCGCCAACGAATCCGTGGCGGCCATCGAGACCATGAACGAGCGCGTACGCACCGGCGTCTGGCCCAGCACGTCGTCCGCCGCCCTGAACGATCGCGCCACCCAGATCGACCCGGCGCTCGTGCCGCGCTTCATCGAATACCAGAACCCCAAATTCGCCGGTGGATTCTGGTCGAACGACAGGTACAGGGTGAAGAAGTAATCGCCATATGCAGAAGCCGCAGGCCGGGGGCATCCAGTCGAGGCCGCCTGTCGGTGCCACGGCCTCGGAGCGCATGAGAGGATCGCGACCAGGCAGCTGGGGGTCGGCCCGCGGCGCCGCACGGGGGCACCCCGCCGCGGATCGTTGGTCTAGGTGAGTATCTGGCGACGACCGTCGCGGTCCGGCCATCACGTCAAGCCCGAACGGTACGACCCGTTCAGATTGCATACGGGCGGCAGGCGGCCTTCACCTGGCTACGACCAACCTCGTGACGGTCAGAGGAGGGGGTCGTGCCGATGCTCGACGGCGTAGCAGTAAGCGATACGGACCGCCGCCTCCGGGTTGCCAGCCGCCGCCTGCTTGCGACCCCGTCGAAAGGCCGTTCTAGGACAAGCGCCACTCGAACCGCGTCAGTGACTCCTCCGCGTAACAACGGCATCGGCGATATCAAGAGTTGCGCCGAGCTGCGACAGGAGATCCTGCGGGTTGGCCCGGTGGTCCAGGCCGCAATCCTCGACGAGTGCGGCTAGCTGGCGAGCCTGATAGTCAGTCAGGGCGTTGTGGATGAGCGGGTGTGTCAAGAGCTCTCGGGCTGCGTACCCGTCTTCCGCCGCGTATCGGGTGAGACAGGCGGCGATGGCGTGTGAGGCCGGATGGGTTGGGGCGCTGAGGGCGTCGATCACGGTTAGGCCCAGTCGTGTTCGGAACACTGCGAAGTGGGGTTCGGCCTGGTCGAGGGCTAGGAAGGTGGCTGTCGCTTCGATCGACGCGCTGCTGTCTCCGCAAGCGAGGCGGAAGCAGGCAGTGACTGCATCTTCCCAGGGTTCTCCGGGCGGGGTGGTGCGGAGCATCGTCAAGGCTGCGTCTCGGTCACCGGCAACGATGTGCGCGATGATGGCTATCTGTCGGCCGTCCAGCATGCGGCGTCCGATCCCTTTGTGGCGTTCGAGGCGGTGGCGGGCGTCGTCCCAGCGGCCGGCGGCAGCGAGGGCTTGGGCGCCGGTGGAGAGCAGCACTGTCCACAGCCAGGAGCGCAACCGGCCGTGAACCGCGGCGGTAGAAGTGATCTGTTCGACGGGGATGGTAAGCCCGCCGATGACGGTGTCGGTCCGGTTGTCGACGGCTTGGTAGAGGCTCTCCAGTAGGTGCCATGCGGTAGTTCCATCGCCGGCGCGGATGTGCAGCCGTGCGAGGTTGACGATCGGTTCGAGTCCGTGGCGCGGGTCTCGCCGGTGGCGGAACACGGTGTTGGCGAGTTGGTGGCACCACTGGCGGGCGAGGTCGGCGCAGCCGCAGTCGGAGGCCAGTAACGCCGCCAAGTTGAACACCGCGACCGCGGCGGTGACATCGCCGGTGCGTGCGGCGAGGGTGGCGCGGTGATTCAGGTCGGCGATCCGTTGGTGCAGGGGTGTGCAGGCCGGTCGCGGTCGGGCGACGAGCGGGATCCGGCGAAGCATGTCCGGGTTCACGACGTTGCCTCGCTTCCGGCGGGTGCTGTTACTCGAGGGTCGGCGCCGAATACGACGGTCTTGGCTGCGACGGCGAGGGCGGCTTGTTCAGGGTTGGACAGTCCGCGGCGGTTCCAGGCGAACAGGACGTGATGGGTGAGGATCTCGCGGAGTCCGCGTTGCAGTCTTCCCTTCTCGTGCAGGAGACCCAGAGCGGCACCGGCGCTGTTGAACGCTTCGATCCAGGCTCGGGCCGCAGTCAGGGGCGCGTCGTTGTGGGTGAGGCTGTCCGGGTCGACGGTCATCAGGCGCTGAACGGATGCCTGTAGGGAAGGAACGAGGCCGGTCGGGTCGCGATGTTCTGCGGCTCGCGCCCAGACGTCGCCCTGTTCGTACCAGTCGAGTCCGGCGGCCCGCATCATCGCGGCGCACATCACGATCGACAGCTCGCGACGGCGCCCCGGGGAGGCTATGAGGATGTTCCGGCTGTCCATGTGCCAGAGCCGGTGAGCGGCGTCCATGCCGCTGGCGCCGCCGAAGGCGTGTAACTCGGGCTCGTAGATGCCGCGGATGATCTCGGTGAGATGACCGGTGCGGCGAAGGCGGGTAAGGCGGTCGATCAGGTAGCTGTCGGCGGCGGACGTGGTTGAGTAGCGCAGCCGCCAACGTGTGCCTTTGCGTACGAAGAACCAAGCCGTGATCAGCTGGCGAGTTTCCGCAGTCGCCATGACGGGAGCCAGCTGGGCTGTGGCGGTGCTCTCGGCCTGGTGAGGGTCGGGGAAGCCGAGGGTGAGTTGGCGCCAGGCGGATCGTGTCACGGTTGCCTCCAGGAGTGTCAGGTGAGTAGGAGGAACGCGTCCCAGCTGGTGGCCGGTTCGCCGAGGCGGACGGTGTGTAGGGCGAGCAGGGCGCCGGCAGTCCCGTCCAGCAACTCGTGAACCCCAGCGGTGATGGACGCCAGCTGAGCGGTGAGTTGGGCGGCGAGCACCGGAAGGCGGGCGGCGAGTTGGGTTGCCCGGTCGGGATCGCTGCTGCTGGTGGCCATGCGGTGGGCGGACTGCAGCAGCCCGGCTTTGCCGTGACACAGTCCAAGTTCTGGCAGCCGAGCCAGTTGGGTCGGATCGCGGAGGGTAGCCAGCATCGCGGTCTCGGCGCGGCGCCGTCGTACGCTGTCGCCGAGGGCGATGCCGGCGAGTTGTTGGGCGCGGGCTGTGCCTGCGGTGCCGTAGCACCAGGACGGCCGGTGCCGCAGCGGCGTGCCGGCGGCGTCGGTGACGAATCCCGGCCACCACGATTCCCCACCTGTTTCGTGGCGATGCTCGTCGGTCCAAGCGCACAGCTCAGCGATCGCATCCACCACGGCGGGAGCGCCTTCAGTGTGGATGGCGGCGAGCGAGAGCAGGGCGATGACGGCGCTGATGCCGTGGGCGACGCCGAGGTTGCCGTGCCCGTGCGGGTACCGTGGGTCGGCGGTGCCGGCAAGCCCGGATGCCAGCCACCACGGTGGTCGCCCTGGTGGCGTGCTGCCGGGTAGTCGGTAGGTGAGACGGATCAGGTACGCGAGGACGTCGCGGGTAATCGGGTGCTCGGGGTGGCGGTGCAGGTGGTAGACGCCGAGCCCAGTCAGGCCGTGGATCAGGTCAAATTCGTGCATTGGCAGGGGCTCGCCGCGGTGAATCCGTGCGTACGCCTCGTCGAGTCGTGCTCGGGTGATGGCGATCGTTTTGTCATCCAAGGTTCGCCGGGCGCGGGCGTAGCCGCCGAGTGCGCTTGCGGTGTGCAACACGAAGGCCAGCGCCGGTACGCCGTGATACAGGTTCGCGTTAGCGCCGGCGCTGATCTGGCCGGCTGCTGCGCGGAGCCAGTGGTGGGCGGCGGCTTCGGGACCGTGCCCGGAGACGGCGCGTTCGATGTGCAGAAGGGCGATGCCGACGGCCCCGCCGGCGAGTGACTGAGGCCCGTTCCGAGGATCGGATGTCGCGCTGAGGATTGCCGGGTCGGCGAGGCCAGCGGCGAACGCGTCAACGATCTGCGGATCGACGGTAGGCATTGTCTCGTTCACCGGCTACTCCTGGCTCGGGTGCTCCAGCTCAGCGCGGCGGCGCGGGCCAGGTGCAGGCAGGCGCGTTCGCTGTCCAGGTCGGGACCCATAACGCGGGCGTGATGCAGGTGCAGCAAGTCGGGTAGCAGGTCCGTGGTGGCGGTCCCGGTGCCGGAGAGTATGTCGCGGTAGGTGCCGAGCGTTATCTGTCGGCGCCGCCAGGCCTTGCGGACCTCCGGAAGCGCGGTCAGGCCGCATGGCCCTGCCAACTCGATGGCCTGGTCGTAGACCGCACGGTTTGGTGCTGGCCGGTGGGTACGGGTGTGGCCGATGAGCCAGCGCGCCGCCTCGCTGGGGTCGCCGATCAGCGCCGTCGTGATGTCGAGCAGGCTGGCGGCGGTCAGCGCCTGCGGATCTGATCCGCGCCGGGCGGCTGCTAGTTGGGTGAGTGCTGCTGCGGAGTCGGCCGCGAATACGGCCTCGGCAGCCGGGTAGGCGACTGGTCCGCCGAAGCGAGCTGTCTCGGGAAAGTCGGTGTCCCACTGGACCCGGCATGTCACGTCAGCGTCGCGCAGCTGCTCCGTCCATCCGGTGATCGTCGTCGTGGACAGGGTGCCCGTGATCCGTAGTCGCAGGTGTGGCTCCGGGTCGCTGTACCGCTGTATCCACCACTTGGCGCCGTACGGCAGCTGGGCGAGCAACGCCGGCAGGTGGTCCAGCAGAATGGTGTTCTGCCGGCCCGGCACGGTGTAGATCTTGAGGTAATGCCGGTTGATGCTTCCGGGGAAGCTGCCGTGCCGGCGGACGTCGATGATGTGGTCGGGCAGTCGAGGTGCGGGTAGCGGGGGAGTGGTGGCGGCCAGTGGGATGACGATCTCGTGCGCGTGCCCGTTGATCCAGTCGGAGGCGTCGGCGGGCGGAGCGGCGTGCAGGACGGCGCGGTCGGTGCGGTCGAGGTGGTCACGCAGCAGTGCTTCGTGGGCGGGCTCGCGCAGGTCGAGCGTGATTTGTTGATCGCTGCCACCGAGTGACAACCGATCCGGGCAGCCGGTGGCCTCGCGCCAGTCGGCCAGGGCCGACGTGCAGGCTGGCGAGCCAGACAAATCGGCTCTCGTCAGCAGCCACCGTGCCGGGGCGAGGACCGTGCGGCCGTACCGAAGCGACGGGAGGAACGGAAGGTCGCGGGTTGCCGGTCCCCAGTCGAGCGGCGTGCATTGGTTCATAAAGGCGGTGGGCGCTTCGGCGAGGAAGCGGACGAGTGGCAGCGTGCGCTGCACGGGTTCGACCGCGTTGACCGGTACCGGCTGGACGGGGCGCCGCCGGGACATCGAAATCAGGTAAAGGCGGTCGGCGTCGGCGGTGACCGCGATGTCGTCCAGCTCGATGACGTCGGGGGCGTTGCCGATGTATTCACCGATCGAGACCAGGAACGGAAGTACGCGCGGGGATCGCGCTACGTCCTGCGTACTGATGTATCTCGTTGCGGCCGAGAGTTGGGCGATCAGCGCGCCTTCCACTGCGGCCGGCGTGCCGGCCGCGTAGGCAATGGCCATCCGCTGCCGGTCGGCGGCATCAGGCAGATCGAGGAACCGGCCTGTGGTGCTGCCGGCGTGCCGGGACACCCGAACGACAGACAGACGGAAGTCGCCGGCCTGGATCGCCTCCATCGTTGGCGCGTGCACACGTACCGTGAGTTCGGTCGTGGGTTGCGGCGCTTCAGACAACTGATCGCCGACCAATGCGGCCACGGCATCGTCGTCCAGCGCCACTTCTTGCTGCCTGCGCAGGGCGGCGCGTTGCGCGAGAGCGAGCAGAGCACGGTCGCGGTCGGTCAGTGCGGGCGCCGGCGCGGGCGGTGTGCCGGTGAATCCGTGCGGGTAGCCGAGGCCGATCTCGGCGTCGACGGCGTCGCGGACCGGGACCAGGGCGTGCAGGCCGTAGCGTTCGAGGAATCGTAGGTGCCAGGCCGCCCAGCCGATGGTGGCGGGCCGAGCGAGGCGCACCAGCGCGGTGGCAGCGCGACACGCTTCAGACGTCACCGTCCGTGGCACCGTGACGTCGCAGTCTGCGCGCAGGTCAACACCGGCTGGCTCACCGATAGTGGCCGTGATTGCCTGGCGGCGATACGCCGCTGCGTCGACGTTGATCGAGGCATCGTGATGGACGCGTTGGGCGCGAAGGCTCCGTAGCGTGTCGGCGGGTTCGCCAGGCAGCCCTTCGAGTTGGGTCACGACGGCGGTCAGGGGATCGGTGACGATCGTGGGTGGCCGCAGGTTGGTCAACAGCAGTTGCTGTCGGACGAGTTGTTCCACCAGGCGATCTGCGGCGGCCGGTGCGGCGCCGGTTTCGGCGACGAGTTTGGCGGTGAGATCGCCCCAGCTGATCGGGTCTGTGGCCAAGGCGAGCGCGGACCGCACCGGAGCGGTGGCGCGAACTCGTAGATGCACGGGTGCGCCGTCAGGCCGTTCGCCGGCGCGATGCTCCAGCAGGGCATGCGCGCCGCGCTGGACGACGAGGTTGTTGGCACGGATTTGCAAGTGCGGCCGCAGGCTCGGATCGGCTTCGAGTTCATCAATTCGCGTCGTCAGCCAGGCCGACGGTATCCGCGCCATCGGGCGATGGTTGACGCCGAGTCGGGCGGTGCCGGTCGCTGCGACGCTGGCGGGAGCGACTCCGGCGAACAATCCGTAAGGCGTGGCGCGGGTGGTGGCTCGCAGCAGATACCGCATCACCGCGAGCACCACGCCGCGTGTATCCCGCTCGGAGACCGACATGGTCAAGACGGTGTCGACGCGGGCGCTAAGATCGGGGCTGGCCTGCCGGAGAGCGCCGGCAAAGCCGGAGATCTGCAGCGTCCGGGACAGCCACGGCCGCCACGTTGCTGCGCTGTTCAAGTCTGGCCATGCGCCGATCTGGTCGATGCAGCAGACCGCGACGCGTGCCAGCAGTGCGTCTTCCAGGCATCGGTACATGCCGTACCTCCCGAAGTCTGCCCTGGCCCAGGGCTGCGACCCCGGGCCAGGGACGCGATCATCCGCAGCTGGTGCAGGCCGACTGGCAGGTTGACCCGCAGCCGTCGTTGGTCGCGTAGATGAGGTGCTTGACGGTGTCGCCGGCCTCGACGAACTCGATGTCGAGTTCGAAGTCCTCGGCCGCGACGGGCGCAGGCTGCGGGGCGGGGGGATCGGTGAGCTGGATGGTCACAACAACCTCCTGCAAGAGAGATGTGGTTCCTCCGGGAATTCCGGAAGCCTTCAGGACCAGGTGACGGCGAGGGTGCCGTGCCGCTTGACTGTGTTCCACCCGGCCGGCCCGGTCGCGTCAGCGCCAGCCGGGTGATACGCGATGTGCGCCGAGCCGCGCAGGAAATGGTCGCGGGCCCAGTCGCGGATCAGCTCGAGGAGCCGGTTGGCGACCTGTTCGGCGTCCGGTCCGTGGGCGATCACGCCGGTCTCGTAGCCGCTGCTGGTCTGCGGGTTGGTGCGTTTGGTGCGGTAGGCGAAGCTGCCGCCTGCGATGAGCACCGGTACGCCGAGGCGCGCGCTGGGTTGGAACACGTCCTGGTCGATCATCGCTTGGCTGACGTGCAGCATTGGCATCTGAGGGCCGCCGTTGGTGAGCAGGAACAGTTGCAGCTCGTCGGGCATGTCGAAGGCGGTGCCGGACCAGCGTTCGATGCCCGGTTCGTGGATGGCCTTGCGCAGCGCCGGTATGTCGAACCGGGCCTGCTGCTGCGGGTCGAGCCGCAAAGCGACGTCCGGGGTGATCGCGACGAGCTGTTCCTGCGTGGCGCCGTCACCCTGCATTGGCACGAACGCGCCGAGCCGGTAGCTGGCCGCGGTCAGCACCGAGCTGCCCGGAGCGCGGTCGAAGGCGATGATCCGGGTGATGCCGGCGAAGCGCAGCGGGACCACGATCCTGCCGGTCTCGGTGAGCTGTTCGATCCAGGCGGGCGGGATGTCCCACGCGCCCACGGTGACGATGATCCGGTCGAACGGGGCGTGGTCGGGCACGCCGTGTTCGGCGTCGGCGGTGACGACGCTGACCCGGCCGTAACCTGACTGCCTCAGGTAGGCAGCTGCCCGGGCGGTGATGTCGGCGTCGATGTCCACGGTCGTCACCCAGCCGGTCGGGCCGACCAACTCGGCGATCAGGGCCGCGTTGTAGCCGCCCGAGCCGATCTCCAGCACGTTCATGCCGGGTTCGATCTGTGTCTGTTCCAACATGGCGGCTTGGATCTCGGCGGCGGACACGACGCTGGTCTCCGTTCCGTCCGCGAGGGTTTTCGGCGCAAGGGTGACGTTCAGGTCGTAAGACCGCTCCAGCGGCTCGCCGGGTGCGAACTGGTGCCGGGGCACGGCGGCGAACGCCGCCGCCACCTCATCCGAGACGATCGCGTCCTGCTCGCGCAGCTTGACCACCATGGCCTCCCGCAACCAGCCGGCACGCTCCTCGGACTTGTTCTCCATCTCGTTCCTTTCCGTCGCAGGCATGTGGTGATCAACGCTGGCCAGGGGAGCGCGGCGTGTCCAGGACACGAACCGCTGGTAGAGGTCGGCCGGCAACGGCTGACCGGCGGCGGCGAAGTCGTCGAGAGCGTCGTACATCTGCGCCGCTACCAAGACCCTCAGGATCGACGGGAAGGCGCGGAACTCGTGCGAGAGCGTGGCCTTGGCGTCAGCACACGGCCACGGCTTGCCGCAGACCGAGCAGTCCCAGCTCGGCCTGACCCTCGTGTGCTCCGCTCCACCGGTCACTCCGGCGCCCGAAACAACGTGGCGGTGCTTCCGTGGGTCGGACACTCCAGTGAGACGCCGCAGACAGTGCACCATCGATGCCTGGCAGTGGTGGTGACACAGCCTGCCAGGTAGCCCAGCAGCAACGCCGCGATCCCCGCCATCACCGTTCCTCACCTGGATTCCCCCGTGGCCGTCGGTCGCCGCTCGATCGCCTTGCCGTTGCCGGCGATCGCCCACGTCCGCGGATGCCGCTAACTCGCCTGAGCGAGCCGAACTGGGCGAGCATTGATCAACTCAGGTCTGCTGGCGCCGGCGCGGCGTACGGGCAGCCGGAGGCTTCGCGAGAAGATCGCCACTGCGCTCTCCCGTCGCCAGCACGGCCCCGGTGCGCCGCAGGCCAGGCACCGGCCGGTGGCGCTCGAGGTGACGTGGGTGTCCAGAGTCGTCTGAGCTGCGCTCAACTGTTGCGCAGCCGACGTCGCGTAGTACGTGCTGCTCGTCATCTCGGTCTCCCGGCTGTATGACGTTCCGATCTTCGGCTGGCCGGCTGTGCGGCACACAATCACGATTGCGCAAGCGGAGACGGGTGGGAATCCTTACTTGCGATTCGACCATTCGTACCTACTTACGGTCCGACTCTGCGCTGAACTGCGATTATGCGTACGTCGCCGGATTCTGCCGGTATTGCTCACGGCGTTCGCGAGTTACAGTCAGCCCATCGAATAGACACCACGTCTAACGTGTTGTGCGGAGGTCGATGGTGACCGTACCGAGCCCATTTGTGCGCCGTCATTGGCTCGCAAGGGAGATCCGTCGGCTGCGTCACGAACATGCCTGCTCCGGCGACCAACTCGCGGAGGCCGCGGGGATTCCCCGGCATCAGCTCCGCGATCTGGAGAACGGACGCAAAGGCCCGGACATCGACGTTGTCGCCGCTGTCTGCGATTACTTGAGCGTCGGTTCGCGCCGACGCGAGGAAATCATGCACGCCGCGGCCGATGGCTGGAGTGTCGGCTGGTGGGAGGCTTGCGCAGCTCGTATGGGACACCGGCAAGCGCGTTACGCCGACCTGGAGAGCGGCACCCAGGCCATCGAGGAGTACGCCCTCGGGCTCATCCCAGGCCTGCTGCAAACGGCGGACTTCGCGAGCGCCCGGATGCGCAGCGACCCGGCCCGTCAGACCGCCGACTTCGATCCCGACGCCGCCGTGGCAGCGCGAGCACATCGGCAACGGCTCCTGCTGGCTGAATCGGGTCCGCGATACGACTTGGTGCTTGACGAGTTCGCGGTCCGGCGTTGTGCGGCCGACCCTGCCGTCGTGGCCGCCCAACTGCGTCACATCGCTGACCTCTGCGCTCGGCACCCGTCCATCACCGTACGGATCCTGCCGATCGACGCCCCGATAAAGGGACACCGTGCGCCACGATCGGCGTACTCCATCTACCGCTACCGCGACGAACACGGCACCCTCGCCGTAGCCGTGGACACTCTGACGACCGACCTCGTTCTCACCGAACTCGCCGACGTCGACGCCTACCTCAGCCTGCACAGCCGGCTCAAGGCTGCCGCCCTGACGCCGCGCGCCTCGATGCAGATGCTGGCCACCATCGCCCCACGGCTTTGCCCGACGGAAGGAGCAGCGGCATGACCCGAGCCGCCTACACCAACTGGCGCAAGGCCACCGCCAGCGATGCCGGCGACAACTGCGTAGAAGTCGCCGTCTCGACGGACGGGGCGACCGTCGGCATGAGGGACTCCAAGAATCCTCAGGGAGCCATCCTGCAGTTCGACCAGGGCGGATGGCGAGCCTTTCTCGCTGCCGTCCGCTCCGGGGAATTCGACCCAAGGTTGCCATGAACGGTTCGAATCATGCAGTGGCGCAGCCGCGGCGGTGTTGTCGGGATCGCCGATATAACGGACAATTCAGCGGCACGGAACCTCGCCGCTCACGCTAGGTTCAGCCGGATGTGGCGAGTAGTCGAGTATTGAGGGAGGTGCTGATGCCTCGCCGACCCGACGCGCTGATCACCCCCAATACGGTGATCAAGGCGGCGCGGGAGCGACTGCCGTCACCTCGCCGCCAACGCCAGTGCATGTCTCGATCCGAACTCGCCGACGCGATCAACCAAGTGCTGGACCGCCTGTATCCAGGCCGAAACCTTGCGGCCTTCTACGTGGACTTCCGCTGGGTCGGCAAACTCGAACGCGGCGAGACTCGCTGGCCGACGGAGGAACGTCGGGCAGCGCTCCGCGAGGTCTTCAACGTCGAGTCCGACCTCGACATCGACCTCTACAGCCCTCGGTGGACCGGCGCCCTGGACCAAGGACATGACGCTGTCCGGCATCGAAAGCTCGATGCGCATCAGGCAGAGTTGGCTGCGGAAGCCCTGATCTTGGGTGAAGCGAACATCGCCACCACCCAGCTCCGTCGGCGTTCCATGCTGTTCGGCATGGCAGCTGTGGTGAGCGCCGCGGGGCTTGCTGGACCGGAAAGCGGGCATCGGCGGCGAATCGGCGCCACCGATCTGTCACGGCTCAATGCCGTCACCACCCTCTACCGCTCCGTTGATCACGAGTTCGGCGGCGGGATGCTGGTCGACGATCTCGGCAAGTTCGCCGAATCGGCGACTGGCCTGCTGGACCACGTCGTCTCCGACGCGTTGCGGCCCCACTTGCTCACAGCAATCTCCAACGCCCGGTACCTCGCCGGCTGGACAGCCTTCGACGCCACCCGGCACGCCGACGCCCAACGACACTTCGCCGCCGCGGAGCGCTACGCGGTCGAATCCGGTGATCGGCGTCTGCTGGCTTATGTGCGCTACGGCCAGGCCAAACAGCTGCAGCATCTGCGTCACAACCGCGATGCGCTCCACACCCTGCAGGCAGCCCATCACGGCCTGGATCCCACGCCGGGAATCCTCGCGATCCTGCACGGTGCGGAAGCAGCGTCGCGTGCTGCCCTCGGTGACGCCGAGGGGGCCAGGCGGGCGCTCGGACAATCCAGCGAAGCGTTCGGAGCGGTCCGGCCGGGCGAAGAACCCGAATGGATGGGCTTCCTCGACCTCGGCGAGCTCCTGGCCCAGTACGGACGTGTGTATCGAGACTTCGCCCGTGCGGATCGCCGCTACGGCGACGACGCCGTGCGCTGGGTCGACGATGCCATCGCCTCCTTCGACCCGGAGAACGTCCGCAGCTCGGTACTCAACCAGGTCGGCCTGTGCAGTGCGTACTTCCTGGCCGGAGCCCCAGAGTTGGCTGTGCAGGCCGGCCGGGCAGCGCAGCAACTCGCCACCGAACTGACATCGCAGCGAGTCGTCGAGCGCATCGCGAATCTGCGACGAGATGCCGCCGATCACCTCGACCGTCCCGACGTCGTGGAATTCCTCCACGACTTGCCCTCGATCCAGCCGCAGCGGAGCGTCTGTTAATGAGTGCCGTGGCCGGCAGATTCACCGAAACAGCGATGCGCCAGACCCTCCTACGAATTGCGAGCCAACTGGGGGCGGACGCCAGCGAGGCAACTCTGCTGCGTCTGACCAACAACGCGGTCTTCGCGCTGCCCTCCGCCAATCTGGTCGTACGGATCACCCGCAGCCATCGGCTGCACGCTCGTGTCCACAAGGTGGCAGCGCTCGGTGTCTGGTTCGCCACCGTAGACGCGCCTACCATCCGGCTCGCCGAGCAGTTCTCCCAGCCGGTCCAGGACGGCCAACTCTTGGCCACGGTTTGGGAACTCGTCCCCGCAACAGAGCCAAAGCCGGATGCGTCGGACCTCGGCGCAGCCCTGCGCACGTTCCACCACTTGGGCCTACCTCCGTTTGAGCTGCCCGCGTGGGATCCCATCGGAGACGCACGTACCCGGATCGCCGATGCCGAAGCCCTCGACGGAGCCGATCGCGAATTCCTGCTCGAATGGTGTGACCGGCTGGAACCCCGTCTGGCCGCCTTCATCGCCAGCGCGGAGGTCGGCTTGGTCCACGCCGACGCCCACGAGGGCAATCTGCTGCGACAGCCGGACGGCCGAGTGGTGTTGTGTGACTTCGACGCGACTTGCCGTGGACCGTGGCAAGTCGACCTCGTTCCCGCTCCCGCGAACGAGGCTCGCTTCGGTCGCACAGGCGGGCACCAAAACCTTGCCCGTGCCTATGGATACGACATCACCACCGACCCGGATTGGCCGCTGCTCCGAGAAGCTCGGGAACTGAAGATGATCGCAGCCGGAGCCCCGCTGCTCGCCTCGGCTCCCGGCGTCCACGCCGAGTTCCGCCTGCGCCTCGACTCCGTGCGCAACAACGACGGGCAAACCAGATGGACGGCCTTTGGCGACCTGCCCCCGCTGACCGCTCAGTAACCGCAGCTCGCGGGGTCCCGTACCCGCCGCGCGCGTCGGGGAGCCGGGTAGAGAAACGGCGAGTGACGTCCCCGGCCAGCACGGGCACGAAACCCACAGGCATCCAAAGCGCGGCTAGTGACAACTTGTCTGGCGCCTATACTAGTCGCCATGGCGCAGACGAGCCTCCGCCTTGTCGGTGCTGCCGAGATCAGCGTGCTTCTCGGCGGTGTCAGCAGGCAGCGGGTCTACCAGTTGACTCGTCGTGCCGACTTTCCTGCGCCGGTTGCCGATCTCGCGCAGGGCAAGGTGTGGAACGCCGATGACGTGTTGGCGTGGATCGCCAGTCATCGGCGGTGAAGGGCGACTGCGAGATGGAGTTCTTGCCCGGGATCCGGTGGAGAGTTGGATTCGTCTTCCGGTCAGCGGTTGGCATCAGGCAAGACTCACGGTTGACCCGGCGTGTTCGTCGTGCGAGCGACGCGCCGACGGAAGCTCGCTAGCAGGCTGTTCGCGCCGTCGTGGTCACCGGTGCGTCGCAGCGCCTCGGCGGCCCGTAGCTGCAGATCTTCGTTGTCGGGCGCGATCGTGATGGCTGTCTGGAGCAGCCGGACAGCTCCGGGCGGCGGTTCATGCTCAACGAGGACGACGTAGGCGTCGATGACGTCGCGCCGGAGCGCTTCGCGGACGGGTGTGAGCCACGGCCAGTCCTGTCCGGCGGCGAACTCCCCGGTGTAGCGACGGACGACAGCGTGGCAGGCCTGTATCCGGGCCGCGGTTTCGATGGCGCACCCGGCCGCGGCGACCGCGGTGCGCCACTGCCACAGGTCGGTGTCGATGGCCGCCGTGTTCAGTTGGTAGCGGGTGTCGTGCCGGTTCACCGGGTTGCTGCCGAGCTCGGGCTGGAGCTGTTTGCGCAGGTCGCTGATCGTGGTGTGTAGCCGTTGGGTGATGGACGCCGGCCGTACGCCGGGCCAGCAGGCGCGGATGAGTTCAGCAGGGCTGGCGCCGTCTGCGTGGACCGCGAGGTAGGCGAGGATCTGCAGGCCCGCGCTGCGGCGCAGCCGGGTGGGCTGTCCCTGGACGACGAGCTGGCAACCGCCGAGGAGTTCCAGGCGGCCGGGCGCATCGGGCTTTCCGGTTACCACCGTGTGCGCCACGCCGGGTCGATGGTCCACGAGCTGGTTCGGGGCGGCCGCGTCGTCCCGGGTGTGCCGTACCAGATCGATCAGGTCGGTGGCGGTCTGTTGGTCGAGTACACAGACCCGGCGCGGTGCTGCGGCATCCGCACCGATGATCATTCCGTCGGTAGCGACGTGCCACCGGGCTGACGCAGCTACGGTGGCGTCGAAGGTGAGAACCGTGACGCTTCCAGCAGGGCTGCCTGGGAATGGTCGGACGGTCATGGCCTGTCGCAGGTCAGGATCGATGCCGGGTAGCAGCGCGTCGATGTCTGTGGCGTCTACGCGTACGTCGTGGGTTGGTGTGCTGTTGGTGGTGGTGAGCGCTGCGCTCACCAGCAGGCCGCGCGCGGCTGCGGCCGCGCCGGGCCCGGCGAGCGCAAGTACGCCGGAAGGTGGTGCGGCAAGCGGGACCGAAGCCTGCGGCGGTGGGCCGGAGACGGCGATGGCTTCCGCGGCTGGGGGGAGTCGTTGCAGGTCGGGGTCGCTGGTGTGGCCGTCTGCGCGCGGTGGCCCGGGACGATAGTGGCGCCGACGGTGGAACCAGATCAGCGAGCCAGCAGCGGTGACCGCCGCGGCGGTGGGGTAGGGGATCCACCCGCCGCCGGGCAACGTGATCCCGCCGTCAGCGGCGCGGGGTTCCGGGAGTTGCTGAGCGACCGCCGGCCGGGCGACGCCGGTGTCCGCGGACGCGGCGCCAGGCAGCGTGAACGCCGCGACCCCGGCCATCGAGCTGGCCGTCACCTGTGCCGGGGTGGGCAGCGGCATGCGGCGCAGCCGCCGCCAAACCGTCGCCGCCCACCGCACGGCGCGGCGCCCCAGATAGATGACCAGCACCAGCCAGGCCATCGTGGCGACGGCACCACAGCAGGCGACGATCGTCCCGGCTGTCAGCGGCTGCTGCAACCAGCTGTCGACCTGCGTGCGGCTGGGCCACCGCCACGGGTGGTGGGCCAGCCACAGCGTGGCCAGCAGCGGCGGCACGGTGACGACGGCGAGCAGGATCGCCGCGGTGGCCAGCCGGTTCACCCACCGCATGATCAGCCAGACGGTGCGGTGGGTGTGGTGCGGGCCAGCGTCCAGGTGCGCTGGGCGAACCAGGCGGCGACCGCGAGGGCGTAGATGACGGCGAGGATGTTCGGCCCGGACCGCGAGATGATCACGGTGAAGAAGCCGAGCAGCACAGCCAGCACGATCCGGGCGGCGGGGTGGCGGACCAGGGCGCAGGTGATGCCAATGCCCATGAGCAGGCCCCCGGTGTAGCCGACGAGTTCGTTCCAGTCGTTGGCCCACCACGGCAGGCCGGCGTGCCACCACAGGGCGACCGCGACGGTGCCGACCGCGGCGGTGATCATCGAGCTGGGGGAGAAGGTGAGGAACGCGTCCCAGCCGCCGGCCGGGGCGGGCCGGCGTTTCCAGGTGAGCGCGGCGAGCAGCAGCACGCAGGCGAGCAGCGGCAGGATCGGCATCAGCGACCAGCGCAGCAACTGGCCGGTCGGGTAGGCGAAGTAGACGGCCGCGGTGATCGCGTACAGGCACGCGACCGCGGCGCCGGCGCCGGCCGCCAGGGCGATGCCGCTGGTGATGCGCGATTCGGGGTATGCACGGGCCGGCGCTTTGTTCTGCTGGTCGAGGATCGCCGCGAACAGCGACGCGGCCTGCAGGAACGTGATCGCCGCGAGTACGGCTGCGACGGTGAGTTCACCCCAGACCGCGAGGACGTAGTAGCCCTCGCCGCGCCAGGTGGGGGTGCCGTTGTTGAAGTCGGCGGTGAACACGAAATGCCCGAACAGGGCGAGCGACGCCAGCCCGGGCAGCGCGAGGGCGACGATGCGGCGCAGCGGCGGGACCCGTAGTGCCGCATCCGGGCTCCCAAGCGTGGCAGCGACGTCGCCGGCTCCGCTGTCGGCGGCGCCCAGCGCGGCCGTCAGCTCCGGGCGGGACAGCACCTGCGGCGTGGTGCCGAGCTTTGCAGCGACCGTGTCGACAGCTCCCGGTGTCGTCGCGGCCGCGCCGATCAGGTAGACGGCGTCGAGCTGGTCCGGTTTGAGGTCGGCGGCGGTGACAGCCTCGGCGGCCAGTTGCCCGGCCCGTTCCAGCACCGGCTGAGCGGCTTGCCGCACGACGCTGGAGTTGACCACGATCGGCGGGTTGCCGCCGGGCACCGGCATCGTCACCGCCGGCTGCTCAGCGAGGGCCTGCTTGGCGGTGCGGACCGCGGCGAGCAGCGGCCACCGCTGATCCGCCGCGAGAGTGTCCAGTTCGGCGCCGGTCAGGGTCATGGTCAGGGCAGCGTCGATGCGGTCACCGCCGCAGTCCGGGTCGGCCAGCGTGGAGAGCACCTCGCCTTCGGCGAGCACGGTTGCTTCGCAACCAGCACCGAGATCAACCACCAGCACGGTACGGGCGTCGCGGCTGATCTGTGCGGTGGCCGCGATCGGTGCTTCGACCAGGCGGGACACGGTGAGTCCGGCGCGGCGGGCGGCGTTGCGCAGCCAGGTACGCCGCCGTGGCCCCCACCCGGCCGGGACTACCAGGCGGACGTCCTCGAGGCGTTCCCCGGCGACCCGGTTGGCCTCCTCGCCGACCTGTCGCAGGGTGGCGGCGACCAGGTCGGCCACCGGAACCTCGGTCCCGGCGACGGTCAGGTTCTCGGTGCCGGCCCGCAACGGCGACAGCACGAAGCCGTCCGGATCGGAGGTGGCCTGCTGCCACGCCGCCGGCCCGACCGCGATCCCGGCCTTGCTGACGTGCACCGCGCTGGACAGCTCGGGGGAGCCGCCGAAGTCAAGCACCGTCGAGGATCCGCCTGGCCAGACGAGGACCGCCCGGGTGGAGGCGGCACCGTAATCGATCGCCAGCCACGGAAGCATGACGATGAGTGAAACAGATGACCGCCGATCCGTCAGCCCCGTGTGTGAGCAGTTGTGAGGTGTTGTGAGCCCGTGTGAGGCCCCAGCGACCTGGTCACCGGCATAGCGTCAGCCCACTGAGAGCCGCGGGGAGGGGTACGCCGTGATTCGGATGGTCGCAGCAATTCGGGTGGTCGTGGTCGCCTGCGCATTGCTGTTCGGTGTCCCGGCGCTGCTTTTCGCAGTCGCCGGGAGTCCGCTGCCGGCGCAGACGCCGTCCGCCGAGCAGTGGCAGTTGTGGGCCAATGACCCGCTGCATCCCCGGTACGCGGGCGCGACTGCCCGTACCGTGATGTGGCTTGTCTGGGCTTTGCTGGCTGTCCTGGTGGCGGCGGCCGTGGCCGCCCGCGTGCGCCGTCTGCCGTGGAGTCGGGCCGCCGGCTACCTGCCCGGCCCGCTGCAGGGGCTGGCTGCGACGCTCATCGGCGCCGCCACCGTCACGACCGCCACCACCACGGCCGACGCCCACGAAGCGGTTCCGGTGACGGCGAGCGTCCCGGACTACCAGCCGGTCGCCCGCACCCTCGAACCCGCGCAAACGGAGCACCGTGCGACCGTCACGGTGCGCCGCGGCGACACCCTCAGCGGCATCGCGCAGCGAAAGCTGCGCGACGCCGAACGCTGGCCAGAGATCTTCGCCCTCAACCGCAACAAACACTTCCCCGACGTCGGTGGACGTCTGCACGACCCGGACGTCATCTACCCGGGCTGGCGGCTGCAACTGCCGGCCGACGCCGCCCCGAAACCACGCACACCCGCCCGCCCGAAGCCCGCTACACCGGCACCCACCAAACCTTCCGAGCCCGCCGCCACAGCCGCGCCCGCCGCCACCGAGCAGGCCAACGAGGACAGGGCGACGGCAGACGAGGGCGTGACGCTGCCCGGCGGATGGATCAGCCTTCCCCTCGCCGCGGCACTCGTCGCCGCCGCAGTCATGGTGTGGCTGCAACGCCGCCGGCGTTACGTCCCGCCCGCCGTCATCGACTCCGACATCGACGATTCCCACCTGCGCCCGCTGCCCGCGGTCCTGACGACGATCAAACGGCAGGTCCGGCGCCGCGACCCCGCCCTGCTTGATCCGCCGGCACCGCAACCCACGGTCGCGCAGCACAACGCCGCCGCACCCGCCGACCAACCCACCACCGGCCTGGACGGGCTGCAACTCGCGGGACTCGACGGTCGCATGCCGGCGGACGGCTGGGGGTTGACCGGCCCCGGCGCGCACGCCGCCGCCCGCGGCCTGCTCGTCGCCACGCTGTCGTCGGGCAGTCCCGCTGACCCTGACGCCAAAGGCCAGGTCATCGTGGCTGCGGACACCCTTGAGGTGCTGCTCGGTGCCGCCGGGCAACGCTACGCCGACATGCCGCGACTGCACCCCACCGCGGACCTGGGGGAGGCGCTCACCCGCGCCGAGGAACTGATCGTCGAACGACGCCGCATCCTGCAGGAACACGACGCCGCCGACCTGGCGGAACTGCGCGCCACCGAACCTTTCCACCCACCGATGCCGCAGGTGCTGCTGCTGGCCACGGCGCCACCAACAGATCTACGGGGCCGACTGGCGACCACGGTACGGCTCGGAGCATCCCTGCAGATCGCGGTCGTGGTGCTCGGCGACTGGACCGACGGCGACACGCTGACCGTCGCCGACGACGGAACAACCGGCACCGAACGGATCGCCGTGCTCGACACTCCCACGGCTCTGCAACTGCTGGACGTGCTGCATGAAGCGCACACCGGAACGCCGGTCACTGCGGCCGTGAGCGCAACGGACGGCCCACCGTCATCATCACCCGCCCAGCCCGTCGTTCAACCGGCGGCTGCTGGTGAGCCGCCAAACGATTCGCCACCGCACACCGTGCGCGTCCGGCTGCTCGGCGAGCCGGCGATCCTCGACAGCGACGGCAAACCGATGACCGGCCTACGCCACCACGCCCGCGGGCTGCTCGTCTACCTGGCCGTCCACCGCGACGGCGCCCGCCTGCCCGACCTCATGGAAGCGTTCTGGCCAGCCGCCACCGTGCGCCGCGCCTCTGAACGGCTCTCCACCGAAGTCGCCAACCTGCGCCGCACCATCCGCCAGGCCGCGGGCGACAAGAGCATTCAACCCGTGATCAACACCGGTGGTCACTATCACCTCGACCCGAAACTGCTCGACATCGACATCTGGCAGGTCGCCGACGCCCTGCGCCAAGCCGCGACCGCCGAACCCGGCGCACGGCTGGCGCTGCTCAGCCGCGCAGTCGACGCCCACAGCGGGGTCCTCGCCGCCGGGTGCGACTACGAATGGATCGAACAACCCCGCGAACACTTCCGCCGCCTCGGCGTGCGCGCCCGTCTCGAGGCGGCCGAACTCATCGAACGGGACGACCCCAAGGCGGCTGCCGACCTACTCGGTGACGCGGCAGCAATCGACCCGATCAACGAAGAACTCGCCCGCCGGGCGATACGCGCAATCGTCGCGGTCGGCGACCACGCCGGCGCGCGATCCGTCATGGAGCACCTGCATGCGGCCCTGCACCACATCAATGAAGAACCGTCCGAGCAGACCACCACACTCGCCGCTGAGTTGATCGCCTCCAGGGACAGGCACAGCGAGGGGTTCTGACCGCTGCCCAACAGCTGCTCTTCCATGCGACGTCGTTGCTCCGCGCCGGCCAGGTGACAG
The DNA here is from genome assembly GCF_036053395.1 of Actinoplanes sp. NBC_00393. NCBI lineage: Bacteria > Bacillati > Actinomycetota > Actinomycetes > Micromonosporales > Micromonosporaceae > Actinoplanes > Actinoplanes sp. NBC_00393. Next base: position 203,018 of record NZ_CP107942.1, read on the forward strand.
ACCGGCGACGCGGGCGGGGCAACCGGTACCCTGGCCACAGGCAGGAGGTCACACGTGGACACCACCGCTTTCCGTGACGAGCTGATCCGGCTTCGCCAACATCGCGGTCTGTCGTATCGACAACTTTCTGCGCTTTCCGCCGTCAGCCACAGCTTGATCAACGACCTGGAAAAGGGTGACCGCCGGCCCACATTCAAGGTCGTCGCCGCGCTTGACACCGCACTGAACGCCCGTGGCCGCCTCACCGCCACACTGCGCACCTCCACGCCCGATGATGTCGAAGGCGAGTTCGAAGCGTTGGAACTCGCGCAACGGGCTGCCGCCTCCGATGTCAGCGGTGAGACCCTGGAAGCTCTCGAACACGACGCCAACCTGATGGCCATGGCGTATGCGACCACCCCACCGGCCGAACTTCTGCCTCGCGTACGCCGGTACCTGCGGTTCGTCGACCAACTGCTCGACGGTCGCAAGACGCTGAAGCAACACCGGCGCCTGCTGGTCGTGGGTGGCTGGCTGTCGCTCCTGCGGGCCACTCTGCACATCGATCTGGGTCAGCGCGGGCCGGCCGCAGCCCACATGAAAGTCGCTGCCGGACTGGCTGATCAGACGGATCAACCGGAGATCACCGCATGGGCCCTCGAGACACGGGCGTGGGACGAGCTGATCCGGGGCAACTATCGGCAGGCGGTCGAACTCTCCCGGCACGCTCAAGCGGTCGGGCCGCCGGACGGGTCGGCAATCGTGCAAGCGACCGCACAGGAAGGGCGAGCCTGGGCGCGGCTCGGTGACCCGGTGGCCTCCCGGAAGGCGCTGCGCCGGGTGGAGGCCATGGCCGAGAGCCGCACGCCACCTCAGCATCCGGAACATCACTATCAGTACGACCCGGCAAAGGCGCACTCGTACGCGGCGACCACCCTGGCATGGTCCGGCGACCCGGCCGCCGAACAGGTGGCCAGAGACGTGATCGCAGAATTGGAGGCGGACGGCGCCCGGCCACGGCGGATCGCGTCCGCCCGCCTCGACCTCGGTCTGGCCTTGCTCACCGGCACCAAGCCACGCGCTGATGAAGCCGCTGCGCAGGCGCGCGCGGCCATCCGGTCCGGCCGGATAGTGCCGTCGAACTGGTGGCGCGTCGACGAGTTGGTCACCAGCGTCGCCCGGGCCGGTTCACCGGAAGCCTCCGACCTACGGGAAGAGGCTGCTACTGCGCGTCCAACCGGCGACCCCTGACCCGCCGGCCTCTGTCCGCAGAATTGCGGACACAGTCGCATTGTCCGCGGACACGAATTTCCAGGCAGCGGGCGGGGTTGGGCGCAGAATCGGCAGGTGACGGCGACCGGGATAGCTTCCTCAGACGTTGCCAGCCCGGTCGCCGTCCCATCTCGAACGGGACTGAACGTGGCCGTCCAGCTGCCCGGCCTGGATTCGAAGACCTCCGGTTCGACCAGGCACGTCCGGACCGGAATCGTCAATCTGACGGCGCCTATCGCGAAGGGCCGACCCCGTGATGATCAACTAGCGAAGCGGTAGGGCGTCATCGGATAGGTGCCGAAGTACGGGTACGGGATCAGATGGTGCAGGGTTCCCGAGCCGCCGGTCTGCTCGAAGCCGTAATAGCTGGTCATCGACTGGTCTGACCAGCGTTCGAACAGTACGACGTGGCCGCGCAGATTCGGTGCGGTGTTGATCAGCAGGTCGCCGGGCCGTAGCTGCATCTTGTCGATGACCGTCGAGTGTGCCGCCAGGCCGGAGGTGTTCAGTCCCGGCCCGGCGAGGCCCAACGCCATGGATACGTAGCCCGAGCAGTCGCGCCGGTAGCCGCGGAACCAGTCGGCGGGGTTGCCGCTCGACAGGTAGGGCACCGGCCCGCCTGACCAGCCAGTCAGCCATGATCGCGCCCGGTCGAAGACGGCGGTGACGTCAGCGCATCGGCCGGAACCATCCCCTGCGGACGGGCAGATGTCGACGCACGGCGGGGGAGTGGCGAAGCCGCCGCCGGCCACCGCGCGAACGATGCGGGTGGCGTCGGGTTCCCATTTGGCGTATGCCTCGGGATAGGCGCTGCGTTGCACCTGCTGGGCGGCGGCGGTGAGCGGCATGGTGTGCCATCCGTTGATGGTCAGCAGCTTGGCGTAGAACTTGGTGGCGGCGTATTGCGGGTCGAGCAGCTGTTGCGGGTTGCCCCAGCCTTGGCTGGGGCGCTGCTGGAACAGCCCGATGGAGTCGCGGTCGCCGCCGGCCAGGTTACGCAGGCCGGATTCCTGCAAGGCGGTGGCGACCGCGATGACCTGACCGCGAAAGGGGACACCCAGCTGGCTGCCGACCGCGACGATCGTCGCGGCATACTCGAGTTGTTCCGGCTCGTAGCCGGCGAGCTGGGCTGAGCCGGCGGATGCCGGGGCGCTGACCGGGTTGCAGGGCACGGCCGTGCCGCCGCCCAGGAGCGACGCTGGCCCGGCGGCGCAGAACAGCACGATACCCAAGACCACGGCGACGATTCCCGCAAGGAGTTTGCCGATCATGCCGGCTCGTTCAGGTACGGCAGCATGAAACCTCCAGAAACACGAAAAGGGCGCTGTGCGCGCCCGGACATGGGGATTGAGTGCGGGGGTGCCGGCGGCTGCCGGCACCCACCGACGATCAAGATGGAGTGGAGTGGTCTGCGGGGTTGTTGTTGTGGCTGTCCGGCCGGGCGCCGTTGACGGTCAGTCCGGCGAGCCGGTAGGCGGGTGGGACCGGTGAGTCGAGGAAGCCGAGCTGGCCGGCGCGGCGTACCCATTCGATTTGTCGTTTGCTGAAATGGTGCCGGGCGGCGACGGCGGCCAGGTCGGGGTGCTCCTGGCTGGTGAGGTCGGCCCACGCGGTGCGCCAACGCTGGTAGGCGTCGGCATTGGCGGGGATCCGGCGCATCAAGTCGACCGGCACATACACCGGTGGCCTGTCTTCCGGAACCGGAAGCTGCTCGGCGGCGTGGAGTTCGCGTAGGGCCGCGGCGACGCGCAGGGAGCCGTCCGGGCACAGCTGGTGGTAGGTGGTGATGGCGGTGTCGACGGTGTCGATGCCGAGGAGCAGCGCGGTGCGGTAGGCGCCGTAGGTGTCGCGGGGTGCGCCGAGGCCGGGTGTCCAGCGGCGCCAGCCGAAGGCGGGTATCTGCCGGTTGCGGCGGCCGCTCTGGCGTTGGATCCAGCGACGGAATCTGCCGAGGACGGCTTCCAACAGGGCAGGGCCGGCGATGGACATGAGCGGGAAGAACCAGATGGCGTCCGGCGCGGCGCCGGGCTGGCTGCTGTGCCGGAAGTTAGCGAACGCCGATCCCAGCGCGAAGCCCCAGACGAGGACACCGAAGATGCCGGCCGGGTCGCCGCGCCACGCCGAGTAGACGCTGAGCAGTACACAGGCCCCGGCGGCGGAGTCGAGGCTGATCGCCACCAGCAACGGCCACGGGTGCGACAGGTTCAGGCCAGTGCCGGCTGCAGCCCAGGCGATGAGGTCCTGGCTGGAGAGCACGATCGGGGTCAGGATGACGATGCCCAGCAACAGGGTGACGGCACCGAGCAGGATGCCAATCATCACTGTGGCCGTGCGCGAACGTTCCGATCGGAGGGCGGAGGCCGTCATAGCGCCGCCTCCAGCTCTGCAGCCGCGGGGTCCAAGTCGGTGAGGATCTGCCGGGCGACGCGCAGCACGATGTCGGCGCAGTCGCGGATCAGGTCGAGGTCGCCGTCGGCCCAGCCGAGCACGTACGCGTCGCTGTAGTCCTTGGTGTCCAGGTCGAGGGCGGCGCAGACGATGTGCGCGACGCTTTCCGCCTCGGTCTCGCACCGTCCACGATGTAGGTTCTCGCCGGCCGGCACCTGCTCGACGTGGCCGCAGCGCAGGTGGGCGAGCTCGTGCGCGGTGGTCTTGACGCGTTGGGCGTCGCTGAGGTCGTCGCGAATCAACACCTGCCGTAAACCGGGCACCGTGACGCCGTTCGCCGCGCCGAGGTGGCGACTTCCCGGCGCGACGAGCTGGAAGGTGTAGCCGTCGGCGCGGATCAGTGCGACCAGGTCGTCGTAAGCGCCGGTCGGGTCGTCACCGGTCAACAGCTGCGGCAGCACGCGACCTTGGCGGTGTCGCAGCACGGTGGGCGGGTCGAACGGGTCACCGTCGGTCTGGCCGAGTTCGAACGTGCTGGCCAGCCGGAACCCGACAATCTGCGGCACGGGCCGGCCGCTGGCGTCACGGCGTACGGTGCGGCCGTCGGCCTCCCACTGCTCGGCTTGCGCGTCGGTGGGGCGCCGCCGCACCGGGGCCCAGATCTTGTAGGCGGTTTCGCCGCGCCGGACTCGCCGGCCGTGCGCCTTCCAGCCGGTGGTGGCGTCGGCGTTGCCGAACGGCAGAAAGAAGCACGGGACGATGCCGCGCTGCTCGGCCTGGGAGAGCAGCAGGAGCTGGTTGCCGAGACTGTAGTGGGCGCCGAACACGGCGACCTGGTCGAGGAACTCGGCCCACTGCAGGGGGCTTTCGGCGAGTAGGGCGAGCCGGTCGTCGAAGTCCTGTTTGATCTGTTCGAGATCGATGGTGCTGGCCATGCGTGGCCATCTCCTTTCCTGTACGCCTGGCGGCGGGCAGGAAGGGACCGCACCCGGCGACCCCGACCTGCCCGCTTGCGCGAGGTGAGGCCGCCCGCAAGGGGGCGGTGTTCGGTTATCGGGCCGGGATCGGCCGGATGGTCAGCGGCGGGTGCCGCAGCCAGGACGCGGCGAGCACCTGGTCGCGGACGGGATGCGTGACGACGTCGTAGTCGCGCAGCCAGACCGCGCACCAGGCGTCGGCGGGCGCGTCTGCGCGCAGCTCGCTGCCGGTGTCGGCAGCGATCCCGGCGACACCGGAGCGGGTCTGCCGGCGGTAGTGCTCGAGGCGGCCGGACAGCATCGGGCAGGCCCGGATGCTGTAGGCGGCGCACGGCGGGCACAGTGCCGGCTCCGACGTGCAGTGCAGCAGCAGGTCGGCGGGCCGGGCGAACACGATGAGCCGCTCACCGAGGGGTTGCCCGCAGATCTGGCACAGTCGCCGGGTCAACAGGTGCCGCTGCCGGAAGTTCTCCAGCAGGCCGAACAGCGGCTGCCCGTCGGCGGTGCGTGGTGTGGCTACCGGTACGACCAGGCCGGCACTGGTCGGCCGCCGCCGCAGGTGGACCGGGATGTCCGGTCGTTGGTTGCTCATCGCAGACCCCACACGCTCGGGTCGACGGCCGCGAGAGGGTCGGTGTGCGGGAACGGCCCGAACAGTTCGGCGATCAGAGCCCGGGTCGCGGGTGCATGGCTGCGGCTGCCCGGTAGGCGGGCGCCGATGCGCCACTGTCGATCCCAGCTGCCGTCACTGCTGAGCAGGAACACCTCCGGCATGAGGAGCCGGGCGCGCAGCAGGACAGCGGCGACGGCGGCGTCGTACGGTTTGCGGCTGGTCTTGCAAAAGTTCGCCTCCCAGACGGTGGTGTTGCTGTCCGGCGGGGCCGGCAGAACGAAGGTGTCGTTGTCGAGGTCGCTGGTGGCGTCGCCGTTGAAGGCGATGTCGCAGGCCGGGTCGAGCACCGGCCGTCCGAGGCCGCGGGGTCCGGCGATGACGATGCCGTGGCGGCGGACCGCGTCGATGATGCGCACGGTGTCACCGACCAGCTGCGGCCAGGCGGTGCGGTACTCGGGGTGCGTGACCGGCACGCTCCAGTAGTGGGTGTAAGCCATCGGATTTGCTCCCGTGAATAGGGGAGCACCGGGCGCGGCTGCGCCCGGTGCTCCAAGTGGGTGGCCGGGCATGGGCCGGGTGGAAGAGAATCAGTGGCGCAGGATGCGGCTGACCACCTGCGGGTCGATGCCGAGTTGGATGGCCTGCAGCAGGGTGCGGGCCAGGGCGTCGTCCGGGTCGGCGTCCAGGACCCGGTGCACGGCGGCGTCGGCGAGCACACCGTTGCCGGCCTGCAGCGCGGCGAGCACGAGCATGAGGGCCGGGCCGGGCACGAGCAGGTCTTCCGCGCGGCGGGTCAGGTCCGTCCAGGCGCGGATCTGGGCGTCGGTGTGGTCGACGTGGCGGGCGGCGGTGTCCCAGATTCGCGGCATGCTCAGCAGCACCAACAGCAGCGCCGCCCGCTGATCGGAGAGCCGTTCGCCGGAGCCGGCGGCGGAGACCGCCTCGGCGGCCAACGTCTCGGCAAGGCGCCCGAGCTCTGTCTCGGCGTTCCGGTCACCGCCCGCCGCTGCGGCCAACTGGTGGGCGACCTCGATGAAGGCGCGCGCAACGGCGGCGCTGGTGGCGTCGCGTTCGTCGTCGCAGGTCGGCTGCAGGCCGGCCGCGACCGCGGTCCGGTCGGGCAGGGCGACCAGCCCGGCGACGGTGGCCTGCGCCGCGGTGGCAGTGGAGGCCGCATCGAACGGGACGCCGCTGGCGGGGCACAGCCGATCCGCGCAGTTGAGGTGCCACAGGCGGCCGTCGTGGACGCGGGCGGCGGCCATGACCGGGATGCCGGCCTGGCGCAGCGCGTCGGTGGTGGCGTCGACGGCGACCTCGACCGGTTGGGCGGTGCCGTAGCCGATCAGGAACACCGTCTCGGTGTTCTTGCGGACCAGTAGCCGGGCGATGCGTGCCGCCTCGGTGTCGAACCGGGCGCCCTGCGGCAGTGGGGTGGCCAGGGCGAACACGATTTGGTGGTCGTGTTGGGCCAGGGCGACGAGGCTGTCGGTGGGCTGGTAGCCGATCAAGTAGGGGGCCAGGCCGACGGTGTCGGGCAGGCTGGTCAGGCGAAAGACGTTCGGATTGTTCATCGGATTCTTCTCCAGTCCAGAAGGACCGGGGAACCCGGGCACGGACACACTCCCGGCACCTGCCGGGGTGACATACGTCGGGTTCCCCGGCCTGGGGAGTGGGTTACGGGTGGATCAGCCGGCCTGCCGCAGCGGCGGGCGCCGGCACAGGCACCAGCCGTCGGGGGACTGGCAGTCCTGGCAGGCGCCGCAGTACGGGCAGTCGTGCAGGCGCTCGTCGAGCGGCATGGTGCACCACCAGCAGGCGCCCGGCTCGGCGGTGCTGCGGCCCAGCAGGTGGCGTGGCGCGACGAGGTCCTGGTAGCCGTGGTTGGAGTACCAGATGCCGCCGTCCCAGGTGCCGGCTTGTTCGTTGAGCAGGTAGGCGTTGCGCCGGTAGCGGCGGTCCACGGTCAGGATGGCGATCTTGTTTTGGGCGCCCATCCACCGCTTGAGCCGCAGCCGGGTGCGGCGCAGCCGCAGCGGTCCCATCGCCGGGATCAGCTCGTCGGCGGCGATGCGGGTGTCCGAGCGCGGATCGGTGCCGGCCACGTCGATCGGCAGCACCCCGTTGTGGGCGAGCACGGTGCGGGTGTCGCCGCCGAGGCGCAGCGGATGGCAGTTGTCCAGATCGACTGCTCCGGCGGTGCCCCACCGGGAGTGGAACAGGGCCGGGCCGTCAGCGAACGTCCGCCGGGTCGCCGCGAACTCGTCGATCAGCTGCTCGCCGTGCATGCTGTGGCGCACCAGCAGCCGGTCGCCGGCGACGATCGCGAAGCCGTGCCCGTCGTCGTTGAGCAGGGTGCCGTTGTACAGGGCGTTCGGATCCGGTTGCACGCCCGGCGGCAGGAACGTCAGAAGGCACATGACAGCGCCTCCAACTCCCGAGTGAGCGGCGCGTACATCGGCCGATCGGAAAGCCAGTCGGTGAACGCCGGCCACGCCCAGCCGCCCGCGGTGATCGCGGCGACGGTCAGGGTGCGGGTGTACTCCACCGACGCGGCAGCGAACGCGAACGCCGCTTTGATCACGTCCGGGTTCAGGGACCCGGCGAAGATGCGCAGTTCGAGGGTGTCCGGGTTGTTGGTGTTGATCGCCCGGTACCGGTCGGCCCACACCGCGCCTTTGACGTAGTGCTTGACGGCGCGCCGGTCCTCCGGCCTGAACGCCGCCCAACTGGGTGCCTGCCGGCGGGCGAGGCGGACCACGTCGGCCTCGTTGCGGTAGATAAATTTCATCCACCTGTAGGTGTGCGGTACCGAGGAGAACCCGGCCCGGGAGACGTGCACGTGGATGCCGGTGGCGTCGGTGGCTTCCGCCCCGTACTGGCTCAGCTCCGTCAGCATCGGCCACGGGAAGTGTTCGATCGCCCAGTCGTAGGCCATCGGATGCGCGACCATCTCGAATCCGCTGTCCAGGGATCCGTCGTGCTTGAGATAGCCGAGATCGCCGAGGGCATCGGCAGCGATCCGGGCGCACTGGTAGGCATCCCCGCCGATGACTTCGAGTTCGATTTCCGGGCCGAGATACAGCGGGCCGTCGCCGTAGAAGACCGGTCGCGGCCGGTACCCGTAGTCGTGGATCAGGCCGCCGAAGTCGCGGTCGCGCTGGTCGCAGTCGTCGCAGTTGCCGCAGTCGCACGGGCAGCCGTTGCCGCATGGATCGTTGTCGCGATTCCAGCCGTCGCAGCCACTGCACTGCCAGTAGCTGACGTCGCGGCAGTTCAGGCAGATGGTCGAGCCGCGGACCGTCCGTACGGTGAGGTGTCGCGCGGTGAGATGGCGGCAGCGGGCGCAGTGGCGGCAGGAGAGGCAAAGTTCACCGGGATGGGGCTGCTGGCAGCCGGGGCAGACAGGCTGCGGGCTGTCGGGTACTGCGGGTTCGGGGTTGACCGTGAGGGCCGGTTGCCGGCACGGCATGGTGGTACCTCCGTGGGACACGTCCCCGGACGTCAGACGCACCGGGACCTCCATCCCGGTGTCCGCGCCTGGCGTCTGCCTGTGAGGCGAGGGGGACTACGGGATGGAAGAAGGAGCAGCGAAGAGCCGCTCCGAACGCGATCCGCAGGGGGATCGCCGCGGTCGACCGCCCACGGGTGGCGGTGACCGGCGGATCAGGGGCACCTCGTGGTCAGGTGCGATGCGGCAGTGAGCCGCGAGCTGGCCAGATGGTCAGCGTTGGGTGGCGACGGCGAGCAGGACCGTGTCGCCGGTCAGATCGGCCAGGTGGGCGTTGGCCGCGTCCAGGTAGGCCAACCGGTCGGCCAGCCGCTGGCTGGCGGAGGACAGGTGGGCGCCGTCGGCGGTGATCAGGCCGTCAGCGGGGACTGCGGCAAGCGACGCCAGGTTGACGTACGTCAGGTAGCCGTTCTGCAGTTCCTCCAGCGCTGCCGTCGGCAGTGGGCAGGGTTTGCCGGGCAGCGCGTTGTATGCGGTCATCGCGAGGATCCGCGGTTGGGCCAGGTACTCCGCCTGCATGCGGCGCAGCGGGTGCCGGTCCGGGTCGGCGTGATGCCGCTCGACATAGGCCCAGAACGGGTCGGCCGGCTTGGTGCCCGCGACGACCTGCTGCCAGAGCAGCCATTGCCTGCCGGCTGCGGCGGCCGCAGCCGCGCGCATCGCGTCCACGTTCAGCAGTCGCAGCGGACCGCCGGCGGCACGCCCGTACCGATGGCCGATCAGCTGGCGCGACCAGCGGGACCGGGTGAGAAAGCGCGGCACCAGCCGGTCGGCGCTCACGCCGTGGGCGGTGACCGCGTTGATGGCCCGCTCGGGCAACGGCACCCGGGAATCGGATGAGGGGCAGACCACCACGATGCAGGGGGCGTTGACCGTCGGACTGACGGTGGGAGGCGAAGCGCGCATGGCGGCTCCTTCCAATGCGGATCAGGGTTTGCGCCGCGACGAGGCGGCAGGGAGTACGAGGACGCGCCGGGCGCGGGGCGCCGTCAGGCGGAGGTCGCTCGTGGGCGGCCGGGGGCCGCGAAGAAGGTGGTGCTGGGGGCGGTTTCGCCAGGGCGGGAGTCGCCGCCGACCGGCCGTGCGGCGGGTGGGCGAAAGGCGACGTCGCTGCGCTGGCGGGTCACGCCGGGTGGTGCGGTGGAGCTAACAGGTGGAGAAGAAGAAGGTCTCACCGTAGCGGCCGGACCCAACCAGCCGGGCCGGCGGCTCGTCGTCGTCACCAACCGGCGCCCGGGTTGCCGGTCAGCAGATGCAGCGGGTCTTCGTCGGCGGCGGGTGGGCCGGGATGGTAGGCCTGCCCGCCGGTGCCGACCGGGCCGGGCAGCTGGGCCAGCCGCCGCCGCTGCGAACCGTGGCCGACCAGGTGCCACACCGGGCCGGCCGGGCCGCCGTGTTCGGCGGCGTAGTCGCGGGCGGCGGTGGCAACGATGACGCCCTCGGCACCGCCGGGCCGGGCCGTCAGATGATCGTGCAGGTGCTGTTCGATCGCGGTGGTGGGCAGCCAGAACAGTACCGGCCAGCTCATGCCGCCCTTGTCGTGCAGGGTGCGGTAGCCGGGCAGTTTGCCGGCGCGCACCGCGTGCGCTTCGGTGCCGGTGTCGTGTTCCAGGAAGAACGCCACCTGCTTCTCGCCGTCGACCCAGACGCCGTGCCCGTCGGGCCGGGTGTTGTGGTTGACCTTGGCGTAGGTTTTGGCGGCCGACCACCAGCGGGCCAACCGGGCAACCGGTTGGGTGCGGGCGTGCACGAGCAGGTCGATGAAGAACTGGTTGACCCCGTCGGCGTGCAGCAGGTGACCGATGCGGGTCGCCGCCGCCGGATGCGCGTCGTGCTCGTCGCGCACGGCGCGGCCGCTCGGCACCCGCTGCCCGTGATACAGGGCGACGTAGCGGGCGGAGAGCCGCCCGGGCACCCAGTGCACCGGCAGCCGGCCGCGGGTGGGGTGCACCGGCATGAACCAGTCGATGAACCCGATCCGGCGCAGCACGTCGAGACGGTTGCGGCAGGTGCGCGGGGAGCGGAACAGGATCGCCGCGATCTGATCGGTGGTCAGGAACCGGTGTTCGGCGAGCAGGTGCGCGATCACGTAGTCGCGAGGTTGCAACCGCCAGGAGACGGCGAGCAAGTCGTCGCGGATGATGGCTCTACGGGTAGGTTCCCCCGGTCGAGGAATATCCCCCGCAGGGATATTTCGGGGTTGCTGCGGATCGCTGGCCATCGGCCTCCTAGCTGCTGCGACGGCGGGTGGTTGGGTAGTTCCGAGCAGTGCATCTCACGCCCAGGGGTCCGCTCAGGGGTTCACCCGCCGGTTCGCCCGGACCGGCCCCTACCCGCTGATCAGCTTTTGTCGTGCTCACCGTCGGGCGGTTCTACGGGTGCGGTGCGGGCGACCGCTCTGCGCAGCGTGTCGGCTTCGCCGACGAGCGGAGCGGGGGGCAGTGTGCGCAGGGTGAACGCGGCGGTCTCCCGATTGGCTACCACCAGTCGGGCCGCGGCGGTGTAGGCGTCCAGGTGGGACAGGTCGTGTTCGTCGAGTTCGGGTTGGGTGTGCCGGGCCAACTGGTGGGCGTCCTCCGGCGAGCAGTTGAAGTAGACCTTGTTGCGGGCGTTGGCGGACAACGCCAGTTGGATGTCGCGAGGCAGTTGGGTCAGGTTCTGGTGGGCCAGCACCAGGCTGAGCCGGTAACCGCGGGCCTCGGCGAGCATGTCGCCGACCGACCCGGCCAGGTTGAGCACGTTGTGCGCCTCGTCGGCGTACAGGCAGGCGTCGCGGCGTTTGTCCTCGGGGATGCCGGCGCGGGCGGTGGCGGCCTGCCACACCGAGGCGAACACGAGGCTGCCCATCAGTTTGGCAGTCTCTTCGCCGAGTTGGCCCTTCGGCAGCCGGGCGATCAGGATGCCGCCGTCGAGCACCCGAGCCATGTCGAAGCTGGACTTCGGAGTGCCGAGGGTTCTGCGGACGAAGTCACGCAGTAGGAAGGAACGCAGCCGGGCCAGCACCGGGCCGATCACCTGGGCGCGCAGCTGTGGTGGCGTCGACTCGTACCATTCCCAAAAGCCCTTGAGCCCTTCCGGGTCGTCGAGGTCGGCGATGTAGTCGGCCCGGAACTTGCGGTCGTTGAGCAGTGGTGGCACTCGCGTGAGCCGTGGCTTCGGCCGGCGCATCAGAGTCAGGCAGGCGACGCGCAGCACGTCGTCGATCCGTGGTCCCCAGTGCCGTTGGAAGATCCGGCTGAAGATGGACACGATGTTGTCGACGACCAGGTCGGGGTCGGCGCCGAGCAGCGGGTTGAGGGTGGCGCCGCCCGGCTGGTCCGGATCGATGATGACGAGCCGGTCGGCGACGTCGGCCGGGAGCCGGTCCAGGATGTCCAGGGCCAGATCGCCCTTGGGGTCGATGACCACCACCCCGCGGCGGGCCTTCACGTCGTCGAGGACCAGGTGGGTCATCAGGGTGGACTTGCCGGAGCCGGTGGCGCCGAGCAGGTGCACGTGCTGGCGGGCGTCGGCCGTACGTAGCGCTACGGTGTGTCCGCCGACCTCGGCTCGGCCGAGGACGGTGGTGTTGCGGCCACCGCCGGGCACGGCGATCGGTGCCGGGGCGGCTTTGGCGCGGGCCCGGTCGAGGCCCGGAACGGCGACGTCAGTAGGCAGCGTGGCGAGCGCGGCCAACTCGGCGGCCGACAGCAGGAAGCCCCGGGAGAGACGGCGCTGAGCGAGTACTGCGGCCGGCTGCGCCAGAGGGCGCCGGCGAAGCCGGTTACGGCCGGTGTAGGTGCCGAAGGCAGAGGCCAACCCGTGGGCGAGCGTGACTAACCGGCGGCGGACCGCATCGACGTCCGCGTCCGCGCCGCGGCCCGGTCGTGCCGCGACGGCGTAGCGCAGGCTCACCTCCCACTGAGGTGCGAGCGCCTTGTCCATCGCGAGCCGTGCATCCCGATCACGGACCGGATCCGCAGACAGCGGCCGAGCCGAAGGCCGTGTCGGGTGAGGACTGCGGACGGGAGTCAGCAACTCCGTCGCCAGGTCGAGTCCCGCCCGCAGCCAGGCGACCGGATCCAACAGGCCGGTCGTGGGACGGCCGGTGCGCAGCGCAGCCGCGCCGCGTCGTAGTTGGGTGATCCGGCGCGGCGATGCCGGCCGGGCGAGAATCTGTACGCAGGCATCTTCCGTCCGGGCGAGGCTGGTGCCTGCTGCGATCAACGCTCGTGTTGGGTCGGCATCGTGATCGGTTTCGAGCGGGTACCACGCCGGGAGCGTCGGAGCCAGAAGTCCACCTTCATCGTGTGCCCGTTGGCTGTGGTCCGAGATCGGCAGCGGCGCGGCGGCATCGGTGATGGTGGCCGTTGCGCCGGGCCAGGCGGCACGCACTGCTGCGGCTACTGGGCCGGGAGACACCGTTCCCGGCAGCCATACGTGGATGGTCAGTTGTCGGCCGGTCCATCGGTACTCGAAGGCGACGTGCGGTATCCCGAGCAGAACGCGCCGTCGCAGCGATGGGGTGAGTAGCTCGTACAGGTTGGCCCACCAGGTGGTCGCACCGGCCGGCTCGACCTGCGGCGGTGGGGTGATCATCACCTCGTGGGCGTGGCGGGTCAGGCGCCGGTGCCGGCGTCGGCGTAGTTGGGTGCTGGTCGCGGTGCCGACAAGGATGATCAACGGTAGTGTGAGCGCCAGCCACGGCCGCTGCATCAGCCATGACACGGTGGCGGTGAGGGCGTCGACGAGCCAGGAGTCAGGCGGAGCCGGCATCGGGGCTTTCGGCCAGCTGGTGCTGGGTTGCGGCGTCGGGGTCATCGGCGGGTTCCTGTCAGTCGTCGAGGTCGGTCAGGCCGGCGCACAGTTGGTGTTCGCGGTCGGAGGCGACGGTGTGGAAGGCGACCCGGTGGGCGCCGGCCAGCAGCAGGGCCTGGCCGCGGCCGGCGGTGAGCAGCATCCGGGCTTCGCCGGCGGTCAGCGCGAACGTGTCGGCGATCAGGTCGATGGCCTGTGGGGCCTGGCGCATCAGGATCTGGGTGGCGGCGTTGGCGATGACCGCCTGACCCAACTCGGAGCCGAGCAGGTCGGCGGCGTCCTGGGTGACGACGGCGAGCCCGGCGCGGCGTTTGCGGGCGGCCTTGGCGAGCCGGTACAGGAACCGGGCACCTTCGCCGTCGCGCAGCAGCGTCCACGCCTCGTCGACCACGACAAGCCGACGTGGCCCGTGCCCCGCGGTGGCGTCGACGTCGCGCCAGATTGCGTCGAGGGCGAGCAGCATCCCGGCGGGGCGCAGCTCGTCGGCGAGTTGCCGGGTCGACCAGACGACCAGGTGCCCGCGCGGGCGGAAGGTGGTCGGCCCGTCGAAGAGTTCCCGGAACGAGCCTTCCACCCACGGCGACAGCCGGGCCGCCAGATTCGTGGATGCCGGCTGGTCGGCGGCGGCCAGCACTGCGGCTAGGTCGCGCAGCAGCGGGGCCGGCCGGGTCCAGGTGGCCGGGTCGTTGGTGATGCCGGCCGCCGCGTACGTGGCGGTGATCGCCCGGTCCAGGGCGGCGCGTTCGGCCGCCGGTGGTTGGGCGCCGAGCAGCACCGCGGTCAGGGTGTGCAGGAACAGGGCGCGGCGGGTCAGCGCGTCCGGCCGCCGGTCACCGGCCGGGATGTCGAGGGGGTTGATGCGGATGCCGGGCGCACCCAACTGGATGGTGGTGCCGCCGACGGCGTCGCATAGCCGCAGGTATTCGTCTTCGGGGTCGATGATGGCGACCTGCACGCCGTCGTACAGTGACCGCAGGGTCTCGAGTTTGACCAGGTAGCTCTTGCCGGCGCCGGAGCGGGCGAGCACGACGCTGTTGTGGTTGTCGCAGGCCCATCGGTTCCACCAGACGACGCCGTTGCTGGCGGTGTTCAGCCCGTACAGCACGCCGCCGGCCGGCATCTGCTCGCCGGGCAGCGGGGCCGGCAGGTCGGCGGAGGCGAGGGGGAAGGCGGCGGCGAGCGCGTCGGTGTCGAAGATGCGGCGCATCCGCAGGCTGTCCACACCCAACGGCAGCGTGGACGTCCAACCCTGCAGTTGCCGCCAGGTCGCCGGTTGGGTGTCCAACATGACCGACGCCGCGGCGGCCCGCACCTCGGCGACCGCTTCGACGAGCTCCTGCTCGGTGGCGGCGTGCACGCACAGGTAATGGCCGACCCGGAACAGCCGGGCCGCGCCGCGCGCAACCCGGTCCGCCAGGTCGGCGGCGTCCTCAGCGGCCGCTTCGGTCACCGGGTCGGCGAGCCGGCCGTGATCGGCGTCCAGGCGCCGACTGGCCTCCAGACGGGCCCGCTGGCGGCGCAGCCGCACGGTCGCGGTCTCGGCGGCGACGGGTTCGACGTGCTGGACCACGTCGAGGCGGCCGGGCCAAGCGAGCAGAGCGTCCAGCCAGGCCAACCCGACCTCCGGTGGGTAGCCGGTGATGGCCAAGGTGGCGGTGTAGCCGTCGCCAGCGCGTAGCCGGTGCGGGCGGGCTTCGACGCAGGCTGGGCCGATGGCCGCGGCCATCGCCGCCTGACCCGCGCCTACCTCCGCGGCTCGCGCTGCACGTTTTCTCATTGAACTGCCTCCGGATAGCTGGCGTGCGCGGTGATTGCGTGATCAGCAGGGGTACGCGGCCACGACGCGTCGGTCGGCTGGTAAGGGTCGACGGCGGTGGTCAGCACCGCCGTCGCGGTCGGCCCGTCCAGTACTTGGGTCTGCGCGCCGAGTGCGGCCAGGGCCGCCGCGGTGTGTTCGGCGCGGCGCATTGCCTCCGCGGCCGCGCCGTGCTGGCCGGTGGCTGTGCAGGCGACGGTGACCGTGCGCCACAGCGGATCACGGTCGGCGGCCACGTCCAGCAGAAAATCCGCATAGTCGAGGGCCGCTTGCGCCAGTGCCGGGTTCAGCAGTCCTTCGGCGGCGTCGGTGATGCGTACGGCGTGCCCGGTCAGATCCACCCGCCGGGCCGATACCACCACCTGCACCGGGCCGGTCAGGCTGTTCAGCCAGCGCGCATAGCCGCCGACCAGGGCGGCCTGCTCCTTACCCGTACGCAATCCGACGTTGACCGTGCCCGCTGCCACCAGCACCGTCGCACCTTGGCCGAGATCGATGACCCCGTTGTCGTTGATCGTCTGCGCCGGTAGGCGCAGCACCGCGAGTGACGGCCCAGCCGCCGCGGGCGCCCACGCCGGAGCGTCGCTGACGCCTTCCGGGGCCGGCACCGCACGGCGCGGGGCTCGGCGGTAGCGCAGCGCGGCCAACAGCCACGCGTCCAAGGGCAGCCCGTCCCGGCGTCCCACGGCGAGAGCCACCGCGACCGCGGCGAACGGGATGAGCAACGCCAACAGAACGGGCACCGGCACAAGGGCGTCGGCGCTCATGAAGATCAGGTAGCCGATCGCCGCAGCGGTGGCCATGATTGCCACCTGCCGGGCATTCAAGCCCCACACGATTCGGTCAGGGGCTTCGATGTCGGCGGGCACCCGGGCACGGACCTCGAGGTCAGTATCCATAGCAGAGCCCCGTTCAGCTGCGGCGCCGCGGCTGCTGCCACGGGCCGGTCGTCGGCGGCCGTACCGGGCGCCTCTTCGGCATCGCGGTCGCCGGATTGACACCCGTCGGCAACGGCGGCCGCGGCCCGGCAGGTGTGCGATCCGGCTGCACCCCGGCAGCCCGGATCGGCGGACGCGACGACCGCGGCAGGGTAGGCGTCGGCCGCTTCGGCACTGTCCGGGTGTACACGTCCACGCCACCGGCGATCTCCTGCGGGGTGTACGGCTTGACCGCGCGACCGGTCGGCCACGCAACCCCGACCCGACCCTGGCCGGCGCCGCGCGGCCGCGGCAGCCGCCTCTGCCCGGCGGTACCTGACAGGCCCGCCAGTGCGGGGCGAGTGCCACCCGCGCCGGGCGTCGGCGGCCCGGCCGCCGCAGTGCTCGTGAACCCGCGACGGCCACGGGGCCGGGCAAACGACTTGCGCAGCCGGCCGGTCAGCTGCTGGGCCACGACCATCCGCAGGAACATCGCGGCGGGGTTCCGGCCTCCGCTGCCGCCGGTGACGTAGCGGCGCAACAGGGCCGGGATCTTGACGGTGATCCACAGCAGACAGACGACGACGAGCAGATCCAGCGTGCCGGAGTCATCGCGGGCGACGCCCAAGGCTGCGAGATCGGCGTCCGGCGTCAGGAACACCGCCAGCGCCGTGTGCAAGGCGAGCGCCTGCAATAGCACGATGGCGAGCACCGCGAGCATGGCCCGCCACCACAGCCGGGCCGCCGCCTCGGTGAACGGGGTGGCATGGCAAGCCAACGCGAGCGGGCTCACCCCGACGAGCAGGATCAGCACGCACAACCGCACCAGCCACGCGAGGATCAGCATCAGGGTCAGCGCCACGATGAGCAGGCCGATGACCACGGCGAGGATCATGCTCGGCGGGCTGGTCAGGGCTTCCACGATCACCACGTGCAGGCGGAGCAAGGCGCCGCTGGTGACCACGCCCTCACCGGTCAGAGCGGCGGTCACCGCGTTGGCGACCTCGACCAGTTGGGTGCAGATCGGCACCGCGAAGTTCGACCCGATCCAGCCGATGATCAGGCGCGGGGCCAGCTCGCCCAGGCCGTAGTGGCTCTGCACGGTTTCGCGCATCATCACCGTCACCCCGGCGGCGATGATCGCGAGTACGAAGCTGACGTTCACGATCATGGTTGCCCGCCCGATGATCGCTGCCACGGCGGGCAGCGTCGTCACGTCCGGGGTGATGAAGGCGGTGTGCGACAGCAGCTTCCACAGCACGGCGATGACGGCGAGTACGGCGGTGGCGAGCCAGCCGATGGTGCCGTCGATGAACCAGTCGGTCATGGCTATTTCACCAGGATGCTGTTGAGGATGGTCAGCACGACCGGGGCCAGCAGGGCGAGGGCGTAGCCGACGGCGGCTGACTTGAAGCTCCCCTTGGCTCGTTCGATCTCCGACGGGTCGCCGCCGGCCATCAGGTAGCGGGCGCCGCCGATGCACAGGAACAGGGTGGCGACCGACCCCAGAACTCCCATGATCCAGTAGCGGAGGTTGTTGATGACGGTGGTCAGGTCGTTGACCGACGGCGGTGCGGTCGGCGCCGCCGCGGCCAGGTCGGGAGTCAGCAGGATGAGAACGGCCGTGCCGAGCAGCACGGCGAGCCTTGTGGTGCGGCACATGGTGGGTGACACCTCCCGGTAGTGGATGGGAGACGTCGCCGCAGAGCTCGGGCGGACCGTGGGAGCCTTGCTCCTTCACCGGTACGAGAGACGGTGGCTGTGAACACGGCCGTCTCAGCCGTTCCACCCGCCCTGCGGCGACGCCGGGAGCCAGCGGCGAGGTGCTTCGCTGGCGATTCCTTGACCACCAAGGGCCCCGGTTGGGCGCCCAACCCAGCACCTGCACGTTCCCGGGTCGCCAACAGCGTCCAACGGGGCGACGGATCAGGCGTCCCGGGTTGCCCGCCGCGTCGGAATCTCCGGACGCAGCTAGCTGCGGTTGGGCACCGGCATTGCCTGGTGCCTAGCGCCACGGCGCCTGGTCGAGCTCGGTGACGGCCGGTCCAATCGAGTCGTGGCGCTCGGCGGTACCAGGGGAACCCAATCAACCTCTCCGGCGCGTATGGCGACGGCAAGCCGCAACTCCGCCGCGCGCCGCCAGGCGCCGGCGAGAGCAACGCTGATGTCGAGCTTGTCGGCGACCGTAGCGAGAGCGACGCCGTCGAGCCGGGTGCTGGAGATCAACAGGCACTCGTCGGGCGTGATGATCGCCGCGGCGACCGCTCGGGCGAGTACCCAGTCAGGGTGATCCCACGGCTGCTGAGGCGGCAGCGACCACGACCCAGCAACCCGGACCGCGGCGGCCTCCGACTGCCGGCTGATCGCCTGTTTGACCGCTCGGGCGCCGGCGTCGATCAGCTTGCCGGCGATGCGGCTCTGGCGGATGTCGAGAGTGCGCATTCGGTCGAGGAAGCCGGTCAGCAGTTCGCTGTCGCGGTCGCTGGAGTCGCCGGTCCACCCTCGGCCGAGCCGACCCGCGGTGCGGCGAAGCCCCGGCATGGCGACGCCTACCGCGGCGAGCACCCAGGCGGGCCCGTCACGGCGTGCCCTGGTCACCAGGTCGCGCCAGACGTCGTCGCGGACGGCCCGGGGTGTCGCGTTCGAGACGAGCAGATTCTTCAGCTCGTCCAGCGGCAGCTGCCGGTCCGGAAGCCCGGCGAACGGCCGGCCGTCGAAGGTGAGCGGCCGCGGCTGGCAGGTGAGCAGGTCGAAGGCACGTTGCGCTGCGTCCAGCGGCGTGGACGGCCAGGACTGGCCGGTTCCGGCTCGGCGGGAGGTGGTCATGGCGTGGTCACTCCTTGATGACGGGGGAACGACATCCAGGAGCGCACGCCGAGCGAACCGGTTGACCAACAAGTCACCGGCGGGCCAGACCCCGAATTGCCGCCCTGAGTTGGCCTGTTGGGCCAGCTCAGCGCGGTACTGCTCCAGTGCAGTACGGGTTCCGACATCGCTGGACACCGATGCTGCCGTCGTCGCAGGCAGGGCCGCCGTGTTGGGCGTGGTTGGTTCTCGTTGCCCGACGATCCCGCATAGGGATCAGGGACGGAGCCGGCCCCGGCTGGGCCAGTTGACTGCCGGTTGGCGGCTGCGCCCGTGCTGTCGACGCGTGGTGGGGCTGCGGTTGGGCCATGCGTTGTTGTGAACACGGCCGGTCCGGCACGGAAGCCGAACCTGCGTATGACAGAAGAAGAACCTGAACTCGACCGGGACGCCGCGGATCCGCTCGCGCCGTCCGCGCTGATCGCAGCCGGCTCCATCGCCGTGGCGTCCTGGGAACCGCCGATCCCGATCTCCGTCTGGCGTGTTCCCGGCACCTACCCCGATCCGTACGAACTCACCCCACCGGTCGCGGCGTCGCTGATCGGCTTCTACACCAGCCCCGGCGATATAGTGGTGTCGATCGGCCATGATCCGGCGCTCGCTGGTGCGGCCGGTGCCGGCGGCCGCACCTATCGCTGGGTTGCCGGGACCGACGCGCTGAACGGCCTGCAGCATGTGACCGGCATGGTCTCGCTGATCGTGCTGCCGTGGCCGCCTCATGAGCAGCGGACCGGGCTGAGCCAGGAGCGGCTCGTGCACATGTTCGGTGCCTGCCGCAGGTTGATGCGTTCCGACGGCTGCACCATCGTTGCCCTGGCCGCGACTGGCAGCGAGACCTACGCGGAACACACCACCCCGATGCTCCCGGCCGCACGGCTCGCCGGGTTGGGCTGGTCGCAGCACATCGTCGCGATCACCGATCAACCCGATACGCCCGTCGCGCACCGGGACGCCGACGGCGCCCTGCACATGGACTTCCTCGTCTTCGCGGTGCACCGGAGTCGCCATGCCTGAGCGGGAACCGAAGTATGGCGTCTGCGACGATCCGTTCGTCGCAGCCGAGCAACCTGCGTCGCAGCGGCCGGCGATGGCATCGTTACTGGTCGGGCAGCGCAGCCTCATCGCGCAACGGCGCGGCCGGTACGTCGCCGGATCCACCGCGCATCCGGACCGGATGGCACCGGACCTGGCGGCCACGCTGATCCGTGACTACACGCGCCCCGGCGACCTGGTCGTCGACCCGTTCGCCGGCGTCGGCACCACCCTGATCGAAGCCGCCCACGCCGGCCGCGACGCGCTCGGCGTCGACTGCGACCCGGGTTGGGTCGCGCTGGTCCGCGCCAACATCGCCCTCGCCCGCCGCAACGGAGCCACCGGCCACAGCCGGATCCTGCGCGGCGACGCCACCGAACTGCCGCACGGTGTGCCACGAGAGCTGCGTGGCGCGGCCAGCCTGATCCTCACCGCGCCGCCGTCCAGCCGAACCATGCCCGGGCGTTCACAACGCGTCCGCGCGTCGGCAACGCCGCCCGCGCCGCCCGGAAGATCGTGCCGACGCGACCGCGTCGACCTGATCGACGGCATCACCGCCGTGTTGCTGGGTTGCGTGCCGCTGCTCAAGCCGGGCGGGCTCATCGTGCTGGTGTCCACGCCGCACCCGCGCGACCAGGTCCTCGACGCCGCCTCGGACAAGATCGTTCAGCAAGTCGCCGCCGACCTGAACGTCGTCGCCCGCCGGCACGCCGCCCACGCCGTACTGCGGGACGGACAACTCACGCCGTACGGCGCCAGCCGGCAAACTCGACCGGCCACGACCCACGGTGACAAGAAGACGGCTGTTGCCATCCGATACGACGACATCGTCGTCCTGAGCCCTGCAGCTACGCGCGTGACGAGGCGGCGGCCTTGAACGGCCGCCCACTGCGCAAGGCCCTTCCGGCGGTGCCCGGCTGGCATGATCTCGACTCGGATGTGCCAGCAAGCCGCAGTACGTCGAATCAGTCCACCGGTCTGCCGCTACCGCCGATCATCACGCGCAGGCCTGCCCATCCGATGTTCTTCGCCGTGTCCGTGGTCGACAGCCGCGGGCGAGTCGTCGCCGCCAGCATCATCGACACGCTGGGATGGCGGCCGGGACACGTTGTCGCCTTCGCCGTCTCCGAGGAGCAGGTCGTGACAGTGCAACGGCCGCTGGGAACGGCTACCCCGCGGAGTCTTCGGGGGACGATCCGCCGTAGCGGGCGACTGATTCTTCCGGCCACGCTGCGCCACCGGGCCGGAATCAATCAGGGGAATCGCCTTCTGCTGGCGGCGAACGAAACCTCGCAGCTCCTGCAGATCTATCCAGCACTGGTGCTTGCCGCCATCCTGCAAGGCCACCACGACGTCAACTGGCGGGCGCGGTGACCGTCCCAGCAGAATCGTCCGCAGCCGCCAGCATCGCCACGATCACCGCCCTGCTGAACCACCTCGGCATCACCCCCGAGCAACTCCTCGACCAGACGTCCGGGCCGAAGCCGGAGCCGCCAACCTTCGACCAGTACATTCCCCAAGTCGCCGCCGCGGTCAGCCCAGGCACCCGCCGTCTGTACGAGACCTACTGGCGGCGGGTCCGCGAAAAGTGGGGCAACCGACGCATCGACGAGCCCTCGCCGCTGGAGATCAGGCAGCTCGCGGAGGAAGTGCGCAGCACCGTGGTGGCTCGACGCAACGCCCGGGGTGGCAGATCAGCGGCGGAGCACCTCATCGCCGCCCTGCGCTGCCTCTACCGGTACGCAGCCGCCGACCGGTTGATCGACAAATCGAAGAACCCGGCGGCCCGCGTCGCCAAACCCCGGCGGCAGGCCAGCACACGCCGCGCGCTTCCGGACAAAGGCCTCGCGCAGATCATCGAGGTCGCCGCGAGCACCGGCAACGATCCCGACCTCGACTCGCTCATCCTCCGCCTGCACATCGAGACGGCATGCCGACGGGCCGGGGCCCTCGCCATCCAGCGCAGTGATCTCGACGTTGAGCAATGCCTCGTCCGGCTCCACGAGAAAGGCGAAACCATACGATGGCAGCCAATCTCGCCCAGCCTGACGGCAGCTCTGGTAGCGCACTTCGCGCAGCGGGGTGATGGGCAAACGGAAGGTCAACTGCTGCGGTACCGCAACGGCCAACCGATCACCCGCCGCCGCTACGACTACCTCTGGCAGCGCATCGGCAAGCACCTGCCCTGGGTGGCCACCCAACAGATCAGCACCCACTGGCTCCGTCACACCACCCTCACCTGGGTCGAACGCCAATTCGGATACGCGATCGCCCGCGCCTACGCTGGCCACAGCGGCAGGAGCGACGCCGGAACTACCTCCAGCTACATCAAGGCGGACGTCGAGGAGGTCGCCGTGGCGTTGTCGACGCTCAGTCGGGAGGCGCATCCGCTAGCGCTGTCTCAGCGAGATCGTTCTCGCCAGTGAGCCGCTGATGGGCTCGCGGGTTCCCTGATTGCCGCAGTCCTGTCCCAACAGGGCGGTTAGCGTGTTCCCGTAAACCGACCGGACGTTGATCTTCGCTTCGTGCTCTTGGTCAAGGTTTAGATTGAGTTACAACCTGGAACAGCATGGGCCAACCGATTCCGAGGTCTTGGCGGCTAACCTCGCTGGCGTCGAGTTCGGTCTCGATGTCCAGATGACAGGTCTAGCGGCTCCGAAGCGGCAGCCCCGGGCAATCGCTGTGGTACGAAAGATGACCTCTGAGCGGAGCCTGGCTACGGTCGATGGCATGACTGATGAAACGCGTATCGCTCTCAAAAACCTGCTCTGGTTGCAGGAGAACCGCGACGGCGTCGAGATCGACTGGAACACCGACACGCTCAGCTACGGCGACGGCGGCGGTGTCCTCGACCTACTGACCGAGCCCGGCTTTACGCCGGCTACGGCGATGAAGGCCTGAAGCTGTAGCCGGCCGCCCTCCGGGTCACGGATACCCTGCTTCTGGTGTTTCGGACGGGGGTTCCTCCAACCCGCGGCGGAGCCACGCCTTGTACTCGGGGTCAAGCTTGCGAACAGCGTCCTTGAGTTCGTCTAACCCTCGGTTTGTTCGCTTGATCTCTTGGACCAGGGTGTGGAAGGAGGTTTCGCCGATCCACACGTCGCGCAACGCGTCCAAGTCGACGTCGTAAGTTTCAGTGGGAAGAGCGCCGAACGGGCCGTCCGCCTCCACCCTGAAACTGAAGACTGTCGGGAATTTGCCATTGAATATCACTCCTCCGATTCCAAAGAGGTGCTGCATCCGGTGCCCGGGCGGCATCACCAGGACCGGGTCTGTGAAGATCCGCCACTCGTGCATCTTCTTGCCATCGGATCGGATCAGCTCGGTTGAGGGCGTAATGCGAACATTGCGGGCCGCTGTCTTGCCCAGGTTCTCAACGACCAGCACCAGCACGCTCGGGTCTGTGCGTCCCTGCTGGATGGACACCACCACGGCGGGCAGCAGCGCATCGCGCTCAGCCGTCCGCCGTTGAAATTCCACGAGCTCCGACTGCTCAACCTGGCGCAGCAATAGTGCGGTCTGCTCGCGGCTGACCTTCACCTGCTCGCGTGCTGCGGTAGCCTGCTCCCTCGCGGCTGCGGCCTGCTCTCGCGCTGACCTTGCCGACCGCGCGGCGAAGATGATTCCGACGAGCGCGGCGACTGCCACGAGTACCGCGGCTCGGTCGACGTTGAACCAGCGGATGGCGTCGATGAGGGCGTTCACCGGACGACCATACGATCTACTCGCTTCTCGTCTGATGCGCCGTATGGTCAGGCCCCTTTGATCCCCCGCTTCCTCGACGGCGCTTGAAGCGGCCCCCAGCGCCCATTAGGTCACCTTTGGTCGGTACCATGGCCGATTGCTTGCTCCTACGCATCCCTCGCCCGGTGAACGACTCCGGCAGGCATCCGGTCAGTGTTCTGCCGTTGCCGGTCTTGGATCTGCGGGTCGAGCGCTTCCTAGCGGCGCTCAACATTGCGTATCACTTGACCCTGCTGACGACTGCGCTTGATCATCCGGCTTTACTGCTGCCGGGCCTGTTGATCATCGACTCGCCGCGCAAAGCCATCGGTGCCGGTGATCGAGACCGCGAACTCGCCCACCGGATCTATGCCCGGCTGGTAACGCTCGCAGAAGCGTACAAGGACCGAATCCAGTTGATGGTGGCCGACAACGACATCCCCGCCGAGCACGTGACATCCCGCAACATGGTCGAACTGACCTCCGAGCGCTCGACCGTTCCGGGCGTCACCAACACCGGTGTTTGGACAAGGGCAGCGAGTCGAGGATCTCTAACCATCGTGTCGGAGCAACCAGCTCGTTGGCACGACGGGCCGACAGCGAAATCTAGCGGCCCGCTCCGGGCTCGAATCTCGGATGCGAAGGTCGCTCACGTCTGGACGGCTCTACTACACAACCGCCCATCTGCAAGTCCAACGGGAACCGCCTATATGAACGAGCCGGACAAATGTAAGCGGAGCGCGGCTAGATTAGCGGCGCGGGAGGGACTCCGCCGGCTCGGCTGAGATACGTTCTTCGGGAAAGAATCGAACGGCGACGGTGAACGGTCGCATCCGACGAAGCTACTAGTGCAGCGTTGAACGGCGCCTCGAGCGTCGATGGCGGTCAAGGTGAGCGTGACAGAGTTTGAGGAAATCTCTTCTGCCCGGGTATTCGCTGCCCGGCAGGCAGATCGACTGCGTACGCCAATGGTGCAGGAAAGTCAGCTACCGCTACGGGAGCTGACACCCGAAGTATTCGAGCGGTTGGTGGCGGAGTTTGCGTTGCAGGTCGAGGGTTTACGCAACGCGCACTTCTACGGCAGAAGAGGACAGAAGCAGTACGGCCTTGACGTCGTCGGCACCACCAGGGATGGAAGGACGGTTGTCTATCAGGCGAAGCGCTTTCAGTCGATCACGATCGAGGATGTCCGTGAGGCAGTTGAGGCATACGCGGGGAAGCCGGACAGCCGTATGGACCCGTCGACGCGGCGGTTCGGAGCCAGTCAGTTCGTCCTGGCTACCTCGGCGCCCATCGAGGAGGACACGGGCTTTACTGACGATCTGCTGTCCCTGTGCGCCAAGTACGACGAACGAGGGCTCGCGGTAGACGTCTATGGTGCCGAGCACCTGTCCCGGTCGCTGCGTGATGCGAGCGGTCTGGTGTACGCCATCTTCGGCCCCGACTGGTCGCGGGCCTTCTGCGGCGTCGAACCCCCTCCGCCGACACCCGGCAGGCCGTCGGCGTACGGACTGCTGGAGGGCCCCTTGGAGGAGCTGGGTCTCGCCGAGGTGCCCTCTCGCGCGAGGACAATCGCCCAGCAGGATCCGGAAAACGGAGCGCAGCTGCTGGCGAGCATTGCGGGCGAACTGCGCGCCCACGGCTACCGAGGACATGCCGACACCTTCATCCGCGAAGCAGCACAGACCCTGCTCGATGCCGGTCTCGCTGCGTTGGCCTCCGACATCTTGTGGGATGTCGCGATGTCACGATTCTTTCTCGGCGCCGACTCGCCACCGGATGTGCGTAGCCTGTCGGCACACCTGCCTGACGACCCGGTGCGGGCGGCCCGGTGGGCCGCGCTCGATGAAGTTAGCGCATGGTACGGGTGGACGAGCAGCCCTGCCGCGATCTTTCCTGCGTTGGACATCCTGCGCGACGCGGACGATTCGGAATACGCCGTCCTAGCGTGCATCGCGATGGAACAGGCCCTCACCGACGGACTGTTCACCGGCGCATTCTCGGCACCCCCGCCGACTAGTACGGCCACCGCGGACCCCAATGACAGCAGCACCACCGCGAACCGATTGCTTGATCACGGCCAGCATGCGGCGACGATCTGCCGCGACCGGGTATGGCGGTGCCGCTTACGCTGCGCCGTCGCCGACGCCAGCCTTGACCGGCTGGAGCGGGCCCCGTCGACCAGAGACGTGGCGTCCCACTACGACAGCATTGTGATCGACGCCGGAGCCGGCCGGATACCGCCGGCGGCCGCGGCACTCGCGTTCGCCCGATGCGCCCGCGCGTACGCCACCGCAGGCGATGTCGAGACATCAGTTGACCACTGGCGCCGAAGCTTTATGGAATCGGTGCGTGCAGAGTATGGCGGCGACGCCCGCAGCGCGATCACCAGCCTCGAGCAGACCGCGTCCCTGGCCGGTTTGCCGGACCTCACCGCCCTGTCGAATGTTCTGGCCGGCATTCCGGACCGGCGCAGCTTCCTCGGAGGCTCATACGACAGCTACCTCAGCGCGCTGGAGGATCTCCACAGCAGCCGGTTGCGCGCCGCGATCCGGCAGGCGCGGCGCAGTCTGCTGCAGGAGCGTGCCGGTGGGTACATCAGTGGGGAAAGGCTGACCCGAAGGATCCTGTCCGACGTTCTCGAAAAGGCAGCGCGGCCGTCGGAAGCCGTCGTCCAGGCGGTGCTTGCCGGAGATCACAAGTTGGCAGTAAGGCAGGCCGACGGGACCCAGGAATGGATCGACCTCGTGCCGATCGCGCACGCTGGGCCACCGTGGGTCGCAGCGGCAGCGATCCGTGTACTCGCCGCCCAGCAAGAACTCGTCCCCGATGACCGGATCGCCGAGATCGTCGACCTTATGCTCGTCCCGGCCGAGGTGGCCTGGCAGACGTGGCACCTGCTAGCCGTGCCACCCGTCGCTGCGTTCAACGCACTGGCCAGTTTCGCGTTCCGAGTGGACGTCGCTCGGGCAGAACGGTTGGTTGCCCTTGCCGAACCGGGGATGTCCCAGGAATCGGTTTACACGAAGCAGGCTGCTCTGATTGTTGCTCGCATCGCCGTCCGGTTCCCCGAGTACGTGGACCGCGCGGTCGAGTTGTTCCGTTCCGCCATCACCGCGTACACGATCGGCGATGACCTGTGGTCCGTGATCCGGCAGCTCCCGGACCTGCTCGCGCCGCTCACCGACGACATCCGCGCCAGTGCGGCACGCGGGAATCATCATGCGGTCCGGACGCTGAGCGAATGGGGTATCGCGACCACGGAGACGCGTCGGACTGCGCGCGAGAACGCGTACCGGCTATTGCGCACGCCGATCGGCCGGGTATCCAACAGCGTCGGACTAAGCGTCTTTAGGGAGAACACCGCGCAGCTAGTGCGGGCGCTCGTCCGATCCGGCAACGACGACGATGGGCCGCTGAACCTTCAGCTCCCTCCCGGCGATGAGGCCGATGACCGCCTGCCCAATGACGATCATGCGGCGATCGGCGTGCTAGTGGCCGGCGACGTGACCGACCTCGCGGCAGCAGTCGTGGACAAGCTCCTTGACCTGGCCGGCGACCATCTCGCCTCCGGCCAGAGCCGCGCCGAGGCAGTCCGCGCTGTCGTGGCAATGCGTGACGTGGTTCCCCCAGCCCGGGCGCTGGAGATCGCGGAAGCTTTCCTCCGCCTTTCCCGCGAGGTCGGGCTTCACCCGCTCGATGCGCTCGCGTTCACCACAGATCCGCTGGCGTCCGTCCGCATGACGAACCCACCGGAGACATTGCAGGCAGCGGCGGCGGACGCCGCCAGCCGGCTCTACACCAGAGCTAAAGCGGCCGACCCCGCACTCGGCGACGACCAGACTGCGGCTCAGATCGTCGAAGCCGCCGAGCCATTCCTGCGATCGGACAACGACCGTGAATGCGTCGCTGCGGCGTGGGCCATCGGCGAACTGGCAAGTTCGGACGCGTCGCTCGCCAGCCTCGCGTGGCATCGCCTCGCCGACGTACGCGTGTTGGCGATGAACGTTTGGGATCGCAACATCAACCATCCCCTAGCCCTGGTCAGGCAACTCGCCGCCGATCCATCACCGAAGGTCCGCGCTTCGGTCGCGCGCCGGCATGCCGCACTCGCCGCCGCAGCAGAAGGCCAGGCGATCCTCGCCGAACTCGCGGTGGACCCGCACCACGGAGTGCGGGCGGTCCTGGCCAGGAATCAACTCGCGCCAGAAGATTCGCCGGACTGTGTCAGCGCTTTCTGAAATCTGACCCTCTATGGGTTCGGGAAAGTTAACCCCCTGACCTGCGGTTATGAGCGTTTGGTGCGTGTTTCTCTGGCGAGGAGTTCTCGCCGGTGGCGGGTTCGGTAGGAGTCGCCGGTGAGGGTGAGGACCTCGGCGTGGTGGACGAGGCGGTCGATCATCGCGGCGGCGACGATGTCGTCGGCGAAGGTCTCGCCCCAGCGGCCGAACGGCAGGTTCGAGGTGACCATGATCGAAGCTTGTTCATAGCGTGAGGCGATGAGCTGGAAGAACAGGTTGGCGGCGTCCTGGTCGAACGGGATGTAGCCCACTTCGTCGACCACGATCAGTTTGTAGCGGCGGATCTTCTTCAGTTCGGCGTCGAGCCGGCCGGCTTGATGCGCGGTGGTGAGCCGGGTGATCCAGTTGCTGGCGGTGTCGAACAGCACCGAGTAGCCGGCGTGGGCGGCCTTGATGGCCAGGCCGATGGCCAGGTGGGTCTTGCCGATCCCGGGCGGGCCCAGCAGGAGCACGTTCTCGGCCTTGGCGACGAACGTGCCGGTGGCCAGGTGCGCCAGGACGTCGCGGCGTAGCGACGGCAGGTGGTCGAGGTTGAAGTCCTCCAGGGTCTTGACCTGCGGGAAGTGGGCGGTGCGGATGCGCATCGTGGTGCCCTTGGACTCCCGGTCGGCAACCTGTCGTTGCAGCACCGCGGCCAGGTATTCCTCGTGCGACCAGTTCTCCTCGCGGGCCTGGACGGCCAGTTCCTCCCAGAACGCTGCGATGGTGGGGGTCTTGAGGACCCGGGTCAGATAGCCGATCAGGGACGGGAGGCCGTCACCGGCCGCAGCCCGGGCTGGTGTTCTGTTCTTCGTCGCTGTGCTCACTACTGGTTACTCGCTTCCGATGGTGGGTTGAAATCGACGCCGAACAGGGCGTCGTAGTCCGGCAGCGCCCGCATGCTCACGGCGTGACCGTCGGCGTGGTAGCGGGTCGCGGCCTGCCGGCGGCGGCGTTGCTCGGCGAACTCGCGCCGCAGAGCGGCGGCGGTCTGCTTGTGGCCCGGGTCGGTGACCACGGCCTGTTTGGCCCAGCACCGCTGATGCCAAGCAACGAGGTGGCCGTCGCAGTGGACGGCGACGGTGTCCAACGTGGCGGTCACGTCGACGAACCGGCCGATCACCCGCGGGTCGACCGAGTAGTCCACGGTGTCGACCCGCACGTAGTAGTCACGGCCCAGCCGCACCCGCTCACGAAGCCCGACCGCCGGTGCCGTCGGCGGCAGGACCAGCAGCGACGGATACTCGACGTCGAGCAGGTCGACCGGCCGGCCCTGGATCGAGCGGACCGTGCGGGCGTTGGCGAACGGCAGCCACTCCGCGAGCTGGGCGTTGAAGTCGCCTGGTGAGGCGAACGTGCGGCCGGGCAGGAACGAGGTCTCCAGGAATCCGTTGGCGCGTTCGACCATGCCCTTGAACTCGGCGTCTCGCGGTGGCGCCAGCTGGATCCGGGTGGCGAGGGTGCCGGCGAACGTCGCCGCCGGGACGCTGACCCGGCCGGTCCCGCCGATCGCTGATTCCCGGTCCCACAACAGCGTGCTGCTCACCCGGCCGACGCCCTGGATCAGCAGCCACATCCCGGCCAGGATGTCACCGGCCTGCCGTGACGGGATCATCACCGCGGTCATGAACCGGGAGAATGCCAGGGTCATCACCAGCACCGGCAGCATCCGGTCCTGCCCGGCCGCGACCGGGATCCGCGGTTCCGGGAACCACAGGTCACACTGGGTCAACCGGCCCGGCTCATAAACCACCCGATCCACCGGATCCACACCTACGTACTCCGGCCGGATCCGGGTCAGCAGCTTCTTCAACGGGCTCAGTGAGTGCGGCCAGCCGATCCGTCGGGCGATCTCCGGTGCCGGCATCCGCGGCCACTCGGTCAGCAACGCCCGCACCCGCGGTTCGAACGCGTCGGTCACCGACCCTCGCGGCGTCCGCTCGTACTTCGGCGGCCGGTCCGAGGCCAACGCCGACCGCACCGTGTTCCGGGCGATCTTCAGCCGCCGAGCGATCTCCTTGATGGGCACGCCCTCGGCTCGATGCAGCCGACGGATCTCAGCCCAGTCCTCCACCTTCAGCACCCCTTCCAAGATCAAGGAGGAGGGGGGTTAACTTTCCCGGATCCCTACGGGGTCACTCTTCAGGAAGCGGCGACAGACTGAGCAGCACCCTTCCCGAGTACGTGCTGGTCGTGTCAGCGACGGCACGCGGCGGGTGTACGGCTCGTACTGGAACAAGCTGGTCGCGCAGTGGGGGGAGCGGCGGCCGGATGAGCCGACGCCGTCGGAGATCGAGAATTTGGCCGAGGTGATCCGGGCGACGGTCGTGCCAAGGCGTAACGCGCGGGGTGGTCGGGGTTCGGCGGAGCATCTGATCGCCGGGCTGCGCTGCCTGTACCGGCGGGCCGCCGCCGACGGGCTGAGCCCGGAGACGTGTAATCCGGCGCTGAAGGCGGCGAAGCCAGGTCGGCTGCCGAGTGCGCGTCGGGCGGTGGCCGATGTGCGGCTTGCGGAGATCAATGAGGTGGTGGCGTCGACCGAGGGTGATCCAGTGTTGGAGAGTCTGTTGCAGCGGTTGCACAGCGAGACGGGGTGCAGCCGAGGGCAGCGCTGGCACTGCGGCCGACGGACCTGGACGACGAGCAGTGTCTGATCCTATTGCGGAAGGAGGGCGACACGATCCGATGGCAACTGGTGTCCCCGGCCCTGTCGCCGACAGACCCTGATGCGGCACCTGCGCAGCATGCCGACGACCGTGGCGCGCAGGAGGATGGTCAGCTGTTGCGGTATCGCAGCGGCCGTCCGATCACCCGTTGCCGGTATGACACCTGTGGGCGCGGATCGGCTGGCATGTGCCTTGGCTTGCGGTGCAGCGATCGGCTTCCCGGTCTCCCGGACCAGCCGCACCGCACCATCTCGGAAGTCCTGATCAAACCTTCGTCGTGTCTCAGCCATCGCCGGTCACCAATCCTTTAAGGCGATGCCTCCATGTTACGAGGGGAAGCTAACCACTGGCTTCCACTGACATGGCCACTCAGTCGGCCAGAGCTCGTTCAAGGTGAGAACCTCCGGCGGCGGTGGTCCCGGCGAGCGGGGAGACGAACAGCCGCGGAGGTTATGGAAGAACGCTTGGCCCTTCACCGCTGCAGGAAGGTCGAACGGCGCCCATGATTGGTCAAGTAGGGCAGCTCAGAAGCCAGGCATAGTTAGTGAAGCGTCCAATAGCTGCAGACCGGCAGGATGCCTTGATTATCCCATCGAGACCTCGGCTTGGCCGTTCCACTCGATGACCAGCTACTATGCGACACATGAGCACCCATGTGATGCATGGATGCTACGTGAAAGTGTCCGAGGGGGGACTTGAACCCCCACGCCCTATACGGGCACTAGCACCTCAAGCTAGCGCGTCTGCCATTCCGCCACCCGGACCTGCTCAGTACAGCTTAGCGGAGCCGTCGTCCTGGCTTTCACCTGGGTTTCCGGCTGCCCCGCGGGCCGCACAGGTGAGAACTGTACACGGCGCGGAACGGCCTACAAAGCAGGGGTGGGGGACGGACATTCCGGGGCATAAAACCGGTCGACCTGGCGGGTGGGGGACGAACCGGGCAGCATGGCGGGCGTGGCGCAGCCCTCACCGCTGACTCCGGCGCTTCAACGTGCGCACGCCCTGGTCGCTGCCGGTGACCTGGCGGGGGCGCGAACCCTGTTGGAGCGGGCGGTTGAGCTGGGCCGGGCGAATCTCGGGGACGACGATCCGGACGTGGTCGCCACCCAGCGCGAGTTGGCCGCGGTGCACCGGCGGGCGGATGATCCGGCGGCGGCGCGGCGGGCGCTCGAGGAGGCCTACGCGGCTGGGCAGTGGCGGCTCGGCGACAGTGATCCGCTGTTGCTGCAGATCTCCTACGATCTCGGCGTCGTGGCCGAGGAGCTGGGCAACCGGCACGAGGCCCGCAAGGCTTTCAGCCGCGTGGCCGGCCACGGCCCGGCCGTTCTGGGGCCGCACCACTGGGCGGTTGCCCAAGCGCAGGCCTACCTAAATCAAGATCAAGACCCCTCTTCGGTACGCAAGAAAGCACCGCCATCGCCCGCCTCCGAGACGACGACGGACCGAGTCCCTGCGGCCTCGGCTGTGCCGGCACCCCGACCTGCGCCGGTCGAAGCACCTCCGCCGCCTCCGGGCAGAGCGAACGGGGTCGAGGCCGGGGCCGGTAGGACGGATCCGTGGTCGGCGCCGCCGCAGCGCAGCGGCCGGGCTGACGTGCCGCGGCCCGAATCTAGTGCCGTCAGTCTTGGGCCCGCCGAGGAGTCCACCGACCGGTGCGGCGAGCAGCCGGCGGGTCAGGGCGGTGAGGCGCTCGCCGAGCAGCGCGGTGAGCTGGCCGCCGAGCGGCGTGGCGACCACCCGGCTACCGCGCATGGGGATGAACGGCTCGCCGAGCAGCGCGACAATTCGTCGTCCGAGCAGCCCAGCGAACTGCCGACGGCACAGCATGGTGAGTGGCCCGCCGGGCAGCGCGATGAGTGGCCTTCCGGGCAACCTGTTGGGCAGCGCGGTGGATGGCCTGCCGGGCAGCGCGGTGAGTGGCCGGCCGCGGAGCACGCCGAGCGGTCTACTGAGCAACGCGGGGAATGGCCGGCTGAGCAGGCGGGCGGGCGGCCTGATGAACGGCCCGGCGGGCAGGCGGTCGCGGCGTGGCCGGGTGGACGGCCGGATGAGCAGCCGGCGAGCTCGGAAATGGCGATCTGGAGTGGGGCGCCAATCCCGGCGCCCCAACGGTCGCAAAGCCTCTTGCGCGGGGCGGGTGGGCGTAGCTCGTACCGAATAGGGGTGGGAATGGCCATCGCCGCGGTGGTGGCCGGGATTGTTGCGGTGGCCGCGCTGGTGTTTGTGCTTGTGGATCGGGCGAGTGAGCCTGCGGCCGCGCCAGGAAGCGTGCCCGGCGGCCAGCCGGCAGGGGCCAGCGGCCAGCCGAGCGTGCCAACTCGGGCGAATGTGTCAAATCTGCCGAGTGTGCCAACTCTGGCCGGGGAACCGCCGAGGAATGTGCGTCTGGATGACCGCGGCGACAGCGTTCAGATCAGCTGGACTGACCCGGCGAAGGGGCGGGCGCCTTTCATGGTCACGATGGGGCGGCCGGGGCAGCGGCTGAAGCCGGTTTCGCAGGTCGGAGCTGGGCAGACGTCGTTCTTGATGGGTGGGCTGAACGAGGGGCTCGACTACTGCTTTGCAGTGGTGGCAGTCTATGCGACGGACCGGTTCGCCAGCTCGGATCAGGTCTGCACGCGGCGGTCCTGAGCGTCTGTCCACAGCGGCACATCGCGGGTATCGACGACCGCCAAGATTTCCCTATGATGGCTCGGTCCTGACCGGCTGTGACGAGGGGATCACGGTGGTGAGCAGTTCCGACGCCTCCAAGACGCGCCGTGGTCACCTGGTCACGATGGGTGTCGTGGTGGTGTTGGCAGCTGCGCTCGGGCTGACCGTGCGCGGGCTGGGGTCCGCCGACGAGGCACTGGCCAGCTTCGACGCCGCGTCGTGGGTGTGGAGCCGGGAGCGCGGCGAGGTGGCCCGGGTCAACGGGGTCACCGCCAAGGTCGACACCCGGGTCGACGTGGGGCCGGCGCGCGGGCACGGGGTGCAGGTCAGTCAGAGCGACCGGTACGTGATCCTGCGCGACGTGGACACCGGCGCGATCGCGACCATGGATCTCGCTGACCTGCAGGCGTTCTGGCACGGCCAGTCCGAGCCGGGCGTGGGGATCAGTGTGGCGCTGCACGACGACTCGGCGTTCGTGATCGATGCGGTGCAGGGGCGGGTGCAGCAGGTCGATCCGGCGTCGTTGCAGCCGGTGGGGGAGCCACTGCAGTTCCCGCCGGGCATCACCGGCGGGGTTTTCGACGGCGCCGGGCGGCTCTGGATCGCGTCGCCGAGCGAGGGCACGGTCACCGAGATCGCGCCGGGGGAGACCGCGCCGAGTCGCGAGCGCACCGAGGCGGTCGCCGAGCCCAGCCACGACCTGGCCGTCACCGGGCTGGCCGGCGGGGTGGCGGTGCTCGACCGCACGACCAACGAGCTGACCCGGATCGGTGCCGGCAAAACCACCACTGAGCTGCCGCTTTCCGGGCCGGGCGTGCTGTCGCCGCACACCGACGGCGACACGGTCGCGGTCACTGTGCCGGCCGACCGACGGGTCTATGCGGTGGACGAGCGCGGCGTGCGTACCGATGTGGTTGTGCCTGGTGAAGGCCCCGAATTGAGGCCCGCCGTGGCCTGGGAGGGCTTTCTCTATGTCGCCGATGGCGACGTGGTCCACGTTTTCGACGCGGACGGCAAAGCTCGCGAGGCCATCCGCATTCCGCAGCCGGGCGGCGATCTGGAACTCGAGGTACGCGAGAACCACCTCTTCATCAACGCTCCGGGAGCTGCCACCGCCCGCGTCGTCGACGACGCGCACCGGGTGCAGGTGGTCGACAAATACGCCGACGACGTCCTCGGCGGTGACGCGCCCCCGGTCGTCCCGCCCGCGCCGCCGGAACGCAAGCGCAAACCGCCGAAACCGGCCGTCGCCGAGCCGGGCGCGCCCCGCAACGTGCGCGCGTCCGCGGGCAACGCCGAGGCGCGGGTGACCTGGCAGGCTGCCGCCGCCAACGGCGCTGCGATCAGCAAGTACGTGGTCGCCGGCGCCGGGCGCACCTTTCAGGTGGGGGCGGACCAGCGGTCCCTGGTCGTCACCGGGCTGGCCAACGGCGAGACGTACCGGTTCCGGGTGCACGCGGTGAACCGGAAGGGTGACGGGCCGGGGCGCAGCAGCAACGCGGTCCGCCCCACCGCTGAGGTCCCGGATCCGCCCGGTGCGCCGGTGGCCGTGGCGAAACCGGACGGCACCGTCACGATCAACTGGGCGGCGGCTGACGGGCAGGGACGCAAGATCAAGCGGTACACGGTTACCGCGGTCGCTGAGGGAGGGGCCACGCCGCTCGGCGAGGTCACCGGCACCTCGCTCACTGTGCCGGGGCTCGACTACGGCCGGCAGTACGCGTTCACCGTGGTGGCGGTGAACGACCGGGGTGCGGGGTCGAAGGCGTCGGCGGTCAGCAACAGCGTCGTGCCGTTCACGAAGCCGGGGCGGCCGGAGGGCGTCCAGGCTGCGACGGTTGGCGACCGGGCCGGGGCGGTCAAGGTCGCGTGGGGTGTGGCGGCGGACAACGGGCGGCCGATCAGCAGATACGTGGTGACGGCCGGTGGCAAGGACACCGACGTCACCGGTGGCACGGCGGTCACGCTCACCGGGATGGGCAACGGGCAGAACATCGCGGTGCGGGTCGTGGCGGTCAACGAGGCCGGCGAGAGTGAGCCGGTGAGCGCGTCCGCGCGTACGGTGGCGGTCCCCACGGTCACTGTCACCCGGGTGACGCCGACGTTCAACGCGGCGACGGTCACGTTCGCCGTGAACCCCGGCGGAGGCGCCGCGGCCTGCGCGCTGACCGTCTCCGGCGGTGGCAAGGGCGCCACCGGCAGCTGTACCGGACTGAAAGCCAGTGGGCTCAAGCCGAGCACGAAGTACACGTTCACGGTCAGCGCGCGCAACGCCGCCGGGACCGCCACGAAGGCAGCCTCGGGCACGACGGCCGCCCTGTACGGCACGGCTACCTGCGTCAACGGGGACAGCGGGGAGCAGAAGACGTACTGCGACAAAGACGTCGACGGGCGCAACGGCAACGAGATCTTCGAGATCGCCCAGCAGGTCAACGGCCGGCAGGCGGGCTGGGCGAAACCGGGGACGCGGCTCAAGGCGTACTGCAAGAAGGCCGGCGAAGAGGTGTACGCCTTCGTCTACAACAAGAACAAGCGCAGCACGTGGTGGATCCAGGTCGAGTACAAGGGGAAGAACTACATTCCCTGGGCCTGGCTCAACCTCGACGGCGGCGACGACCTGAAGGACCTGCCCACGTGCTGAGCCCCGCCCATGTCAACGGATTCGCCCAGGTAGCCGCACAACTCGCCGACCGGATCGGCGAAGTCGTACTCGGCAAACCCGAGGTGGTCCAGCTCGCCCTCACCGCGCTGTTCGCCCAAGGCCACGTGCTGCTCGAGGACGTGCCCGGCGTCGGCAAGACCACGCTGGCCCGGGCGCTCGCCGCGTCGGTGCGCGGGCAGTGGCGGCGCATCCAGTTCACGCCCGACCTGCTGCCGTCCGACGTCTCCGGGGTGACGATCTTCAACCAGGCCAGTCGCGGGTTCGAGTTTCATCCGGGGCCGGTCTTCGCCAACATCGTGATCGCCGACGAGATCAACCGGGCGTCGCCGAAAACGCAGTCGGCGCTGCTCGAGGTCATGGAGGAGCGGCGGGTTACGGTCGACGGGGTGCCGCATCCGGTGCCGCAGCCGTTTCTTGTGGTCGCGACGCAGAACCCGGTCGAGATGGACGGGACCTACCGGCTGCCGGAGGCGCAACTCGACCGCTTTCTGGTGAAGCTGTCCGTCGGCTATCCCGACGAAGAGGTGGAGATCGAGGTGCTGCGGGGCGCGGCCGGGCGGTCGGCGGACGCTCTGGAGCCGGTCACCGACACCGACACCATCGGGGAGATGGTGCGGATGGCGCACGGTGTGCACATTGCTGACCCCCTTTATGCGTACGCCGTACGCCTCGCCGCGGCGACCCGCAACCATCCCCAGGTGCGGGTGGGGGTCAGCCCTCGCGGGGTGATCGCGCTGACCCGGGCGGCCAGTGCCTACGCGCTGATCCACGGGCGGGGCTATGTGCTGCCGGAGGACTTCAAGGACCTGATCACGCCGGTGTTCGCGCACCGGGTGCTGCTGTCGGCAGACGCCCAGCTGCGCGGGGTCACGGCCGTCGAGGTCCTTGCCGACGCGGTGCGGGCGGTGCCCGTACCGTTGCCCGACCAGCGCGTCCCCGCCGCACCGTGACCGCCCGCGGCATCGCCCTGCTGGCCGCCGCCGTGCTGCTGCTCGCCGCCGGCTTCCGGTACGGCTACCCCGACCTCGCCCTCCTCGGCGCCGCCGCCGGCCTCGCGGTGGCCGCCGCGCTCGCCTTCGCCGCCTGGCGCCCGCGCCTCGGGGTGTCCCGGACCGCCGAACCGGAGCGGGTGGCCCGCGGTGACCCGGCCGCGATCACCCTCACCGTCCGCAACAGCAGTCGGGTACGGGCGGCCACGCTCGTCGCCGTCGACCGCTGCGGGCCGGCGTCCGTTCCGGTGCCGTTGCTGCGGTTGCGGCCGGGCCGGGATACCACCACGACCTATCCGGTGCCCACCCATCGGCGCGGGCTGGTGCCGGTGGGGCCGCTCGGGGTCACTCGTCGTGATCCGCTCGGCCTGGTCCGGGTCTCCCGGTCCTACGGCGGGACCGTCACGGTGCGCGTGCATCCCCGGATCCATCCGCTGCGGGCCGTGCCTGCGGGGATGACCCGCAGCCTGGACGGGCGGGCTGACCGGGTGCCGCACGGGAGCATCACGTTCGACGCGCTGCGCGAATACGTGCCGGGCGACGAACTGCGGCGGGTCCATTGGCGCAGCAGCGCCAAAGTGGGTGAGCTGATGGTCCGCGAACAGGTCGACACGGCCGAGCCCACGCTGGTGGTGCTGCTCGATGATCGCTCAGAGGCGCACACGCCGGACTCTTTCGAGCACGCCTGCGAGGCCGCGGCCTCGGTGATCACGGCGGCCGTGCGGGAGGCGTTGCCGGTAAGCCTGCACCTGGTGTCTTCAGCAGCGACCGGCCCGTTCCTTGACGTGCTCACCGAGGTCGACCTACGCGATGGCGACCTCAGCGCGGTCCTACGCCGGATGCGATCGCAGCGGCTCGGCGACACCCTGATCTTCCTCACCGGGCCGGCCGGGCGGGCCGACCTCGGCGCGGTCAGCGGCCTGCACGGCACGTACCCGGTGGTTGTCGCCGCCCTCTTCGACGACCGCGACGCGGCCACCGAGCCCGCCGCCGGCCTGATCATCATCGAAGCCGCTGACGGCGCCGAGTTCGCCTCCGCTTGGGACAGCGTGCGCGGATGGTGAGACAGCCACACCTTGCCGCCGGGCTCGCGATGCCCGTGGCGAGACAGCCGGGCCCGGCTCCCGCGCTCCGGGCCGGATCTGCGCTGCGGGCGGTGTGCGGATGACCCGGTGGTTGCGAGCCGCGACGGTGCCGGTTGCCCTGGCCGGAATGCTTACGCTAGCCGGTGCCGTGCTCGGGCGGATCTACTCGGATGACCTGCTTCTCCAGCTCACCGCGGGCGCCGCGGCGGCCTCGGTCGCCACCGGCGTCATGGCGCGCCGACTGCCGTCGTGGACCGCGGCGCCGATCTCCGCGCTGCTGCTCGCCGGGTACACCATCCTCGCCGTGCACCTCGCGGCACCCGCCGGGATCACCGCAGCCGTGTTTCGCGACGCCGTCGCCAACGGCATCCCACGCCTGCTCACCGCGCTGATCCCGGTCGAATCCACGCCGGACACCGTGGTGGCGCCGGTCGTCGCTGTCTGGCTGACCGGGCTTACGGCGATGGAGATCGTTGTGCGCGGAGAGCGGGTCCTGCTCGGCTGCCTTCCGCCGGCAGTGCTCTATGCGGCCGCCCTCTACGTGGTCGGGCCGAATGCTGGGCCGGCGACCGGGTTCAGTCTGGCCTTCGCCGGGCTCGTCGCAGCGGCGTTGATCGGTGGCGCGCCGGCATCGCCTCCGGCGTCGGCCGGGCTTCCCGCCCGCGTGCGAGCGCACGCGCTCATCACCGCGGCGGCAGGCATGGCGGCCATGCTGGCGTTGGTCGTGGTGGCCGGGCCGTGGGTCAGCCGCCAGGTTGCGGCAATTCCGGCAGACCCCCGGCGGTACGTGGAACCACCGCGCGTGGACAACCTGGACGAGGGCCCGCTGAACCGGATCTCGGGCTGGGCGCTCACCCCGGACCAGCCCCTGCTGGAATTCCGGCCGGCCCCGGCGTCAGGCAGCTCTCCCAGCAGGCCAGCGGTCGGCAGCCCTTCCGATCGGACTGCTGGCGGCGGCCTTTCCGACCCGACGTCTGCTGGCGACCTTTCTGAACGGCTGGCTGCCGACAGTGCGCAGTCCGACGGTGAGCAGGTTCGGCTGCGGCTTGCCGTCCTGCCCGACTACGACGGGGTGACCTGGCGGGTCGGCGGGCTCTACCGCAATGCCGGGCGGGTGCTGCCGGACCAACCGGCGCTGCCCGGCGCGACCTTCACCGACGCCGGGCAGGAGATCACCGTGACCGGGTTGACCGGCCGCCTGCTACCGGCGATCCCCGCGCCGGTGACGGTTTCCGGGGCGCGGGTGGCCTACGACGCCGGGACTGGCACGCTGATCCGGCCCGAAGGGCTCACCTCCGGGCTGCGTTACACAGCCACCTCGCGGGTGCAGACGCCCGACCTCAACCTGCTGCCGATCGCGGAGGCGCCGTCCGGCGATGCGGTCGCTCGCTATCTCACCGTCGGCGCCGGGGTGCCGGCCCCGATCCAGCGACTCGCCGAGCACCTGGCGGACGGCAACGGCGGCGCCTACGACCGGGCGGTCGCGATCGAGGAGTTCATCGCCGAGCACTACCGGGCGGTGGCCGACGCACCCAGCGGGCACGCCTACCCGAATCTGACCCATTTCCTCTTCGGACGCGCCGAGCAGGGCGGCCGAGCGGGCACCTCGGAGCAGTTCGCCGCCGCGTACGCCCTGCTTGCCCGCCTGACCGGCCTGCCCAGCCGCATCGTCGTCGGCTTCGCCGCGCCAGCCGCGGGCGGCGCTGTCACCGGCGGTGACGCGCTCGCCTGGCCGGAAGTGTTGTTCGACGGGCTCGGCTGGGTCGCGTTCGATCCGATGCCGAAGAGCGACGAAGCCCGCCCGGTTGAGGAGGACTTCGCCCTGCAGCCCACCACTCCGCCGCCGACCCCGTCGGACCCGCCCACCGCGAGCG
Source organism: Actinoplanes sp. NBC_00393 (assembly GCF_036053395.1). Taxonomy (NCBI): domain Bacteria; kingdom Bacillati; phylum Actinomycetota; class Actinomycetes; order Micromonosporales; family Micromonosporaceae; genus Actinoplanes; species Actinoplanes sp. NBC_00393. The sequence goes on from NZ_CP107942.1 coordinate 243,113, forward strand.
AGACACCTTCAGCCGAGGGTTCCTCGACGCCGGTTGCACTGCCTGCCGGCAAGGGTTCGCCCGCGCTGGCGGTGGCCGGGGGAGCAGGCGGATCCGCGCTGGTGGTGGCGGTGACAGGTGCACTGGCGGTGGTGCGGATGCGGCAGATCCGACGGCGTCGCCGGCTGTTCACCGGGGATCCCGGCGACCGAATCACCGGGGCGTGGCTGGAACTCACCGACGCACTACGCCTGGCCGGTCGCCCTCTGCCCGCTCACCTGTCAGCGACCGAGGCCGCGGAGTTCGCCGCCGCGCTGCCATCGCCCGCGCATCGCGGCGCCCTGCTCCGCCGCGCCGCTCCGCTTTGGCTCCGGAACGCCGGCAGATCAGCGACCGCAGACCCGCCGGCGGCCAACAGCGAGGGCGAGCCGGCGGGCCAGGGCGGAAGTGAGCCGGTGGGCCATGGCGAGGGCGTGCCGGTTGCCGGCGCTGGGGTGTTGACGGTGACCGAGGACCGCGAGTTCGAAGAGGTCCGCGAGCCGCTGCCGCCGTTGGACGGGCTTGTTGCGGCGGTCAATGTGGCTGGGTTTGCGCCCGGTCGGGCAGACCCCGCTCAGGTGGACGGCGCGACCACGGAGGTGCTTGCCTTTTGTGCGGCGTTGCGCCGGCGGCGTCCGTGGTGGGCGCGACTGTGGTGGAGCGTTCGGCCCGGTCCGTTGCGCTGGCACCGGTAGCTGGCACCGGTAGCTGGCACCGGTAGTCGGCGGCACCGGTAGCCGGCACCGCTCGTTGGCACCGGTCGCTGGCACCGGAAGGAGGGACGATGCCGGGCTACGAGGACATGAGTGCGAGGTACAGCATCAGCGCCGCGGCGGCGAGGATCAGCGTGACTACCAGGATCTGCAGGAACTTCATCGGGTGCCGTTCCGGGGTAGGCGGGGCAAAACGGCCGTCTCACGAAGGGGGCAATGTACTCCAAGGCTGAGACCGATGTCGATCTGCGTGGGTGGCTGAGTATCCCGGTCGGGAGCGGGTACCGGATGGGCAGCCGAAGTGCGATCGGGCGGGGGCATGGTGACGATCGAGGCTGGGGCTCTGCGACGGGCGCGGTGGGCGGTGCTGGCCGCGTTCTTTGCGAACGGGGCGGCGTTCGCGACCTGGGCGCCGCGGATTCCGGCTGTGCAGGAGGCGCTCTCGCTGGACGCCACCATGCTGGGTCTCGCGCTGACCGGTGGTGCGCTCGGCGGGGTTCTGTTCACGCTGCCCGGTGGGATCATCGTGGACCGGCTGGGCAGCCGCCGGGCGTTGCTGGTGGCGATCGCTTCTCTCAGTCTGCTGCTGGTACTGCCGGGTCTGGCCCCCGGCTGGTGGTTTCTGCTGGCGGCCATGCTGGTGCTCGGCGCGGTCGACTCGCTGATGGACGTGGCGATGAACGCGCACGGTGTCCTGCTGGAACAGCGTGAAGGGCGTTCGCTGCTCAGCGGGTTCCACGCCTCCTGGAGCATCGGTGCCGTGCTCGGCGGCCTCGCCGGGGCGGCCGCCGCAGCCGCCGGCATACCGGTGTGGGCGCATCTGCTGGCGGCCGGTGCACTGCTCGGGACGGCCACCTTGCTTGCCGGTCGCGGTCTGCTCGACCAGCGCGAGTCTCCACACGCGGGCGCCGCCGGCAGCAACGCAGCCAGCAACAATGCAGCCAGCAACAGCGCGGCGAGCAACAGCGCGGCGTGCAACAGCGCGGCGAGCAACAGTGCGGCGAGCAACACTGCGGCGAGCAACAGCGCGGCGAGCAACGACGCGGCCCGCAGCAGCGCGGCGAGCAACAGCGCGGCCCGCAACAGTTTCGACAACAGCGCGGCTGACGACAGTGCAGCCAGCAACATCGCCGGCAGGGAGAAGAGCACGTCGCGGATCGCCCGGCCCACGCCGATTCTGGTGGTTGCCGGCCTTCTCGTGCTTGCCGCCGCGTTCATCGAGGACGTGCCGCTGTCCTGGAGCGCGGTCTACTTCTCCACCGGCCTCGGCGCCAGCGCCGGTGTCGCTGGGCTGGGCTTCGTGGCGTTCTCGTTCTTCATGGCGGCCGGCCGCATCGTCGGTGACCGGGTCACCGACCGGTTCGGTACGCCGCGCGTCCTGCTCGGCGGGGGACTGCTGATCGCGACCGGGTTCGCGGCCGGCCTTGCGATCAACCAACCGCTGGCGGCGATCGCCGGGTTTGCGCTGGTCGGGCTGGGGGCGAGCCCGATCTTTCCGGCGGCGTTCAGCGTGGCCGGGCGGTCGGCGGGCGGCGCCTCCGGGATCGCGTTCGTCTCGATGGTGTCGCGGTTCGGGTTTCTCACCGCGCCGCTGCTGGTGGGCATCCTGGCGGACGCCACCGATTTTCGGTACGCGCTGGGCGTCGTAGTGCTCGCCGGGGCGGTCGTGGCCGTTCTGTCGCGAAAGCTGCGGCGGGAACTGCCGGCCGGGGATCCGTCAGCGGCGGGTGCTGTCCCTGCGTACGATCGCCCATGATTTCTGATGCGAGCCCGGCTCGCTGCCGAGCGCAGCCAAAGCGCAGGCCGCGCCCTGCTCGCGCAGTGATTGGGCGACCGTGGTCAGCCCGAGCGACGCGGCCACCGCGGCGTCGTCCCATCCGGTGACCGCGACGTCCTGAGGGATGGTCAGCCCGGCAGCGCGGACCGCGCGGATCACGCCGGCGGCCTGCTGGTCGCTCATCGCGGCGATCGCGTCGGGCGGTGTGGCGGAGGCGAGCAAGGCGGCGGTCATGCGTTCGGCCTCGGCGAGATCGTTGCGCGCGCACACCGCGACGGTCACGTCCGCCCAGGCGATTCCGGCGTCCGTGGCGGCGTCCCGGTAACCCGCCAGCCGGTCGCGGGTCACCGGGAACAGCGCGTCCGCGATGTCGGCGCCGCGGGTGATGGTGCTGATCCGCGAGCGGGACAGCGGCTGGCTCACGATCGCCGGGCGGCGGGCGCCGGCGAAGACGACCGCGCCGATCTCGCGGGCGGCGGCCCGGTTGTCGATGGTGACGAGTTCCAGGCCGGGGACTTCGGGGCCGCCGTGGATGACCGCAGGCCGCTTCATGGCCTGGACGGCGGCGAGGACCGGATCCTCGTCGGAGGTGGTCCAGACGATGAACCCGTCTACGGCCGCGCTGGTGATCCGGGAGACGTCGTCGGGGGCGCCGGAGATCGGCAGGATGGTCATGCCGTAGCCCTGGTCGGCGCAGACCTCGGCGACGCCGGCCAGGAAGGTGACGGCCTGCGGGTCGTCGAAGGCGTATGTGAGGTGCTCGCCCAGCACCACGCCGAGCGTCTGCGTGCTGCCGCGGCGCAGGGAGCGGGCGCTCGGGTCGGGTCCCGGGTAGCCGAGGTCGGCGGCGGCGGCGAGCACCCTGCTGCGCGCCTGCTCGGAGACCCGGCCGGGCTGGTTGTAGGTGTACGAGGCGGTCATCACCGACACCCCGGCCGACTTGGCCACCTGTGCGAGGGTCACCCGTTTCGACATGCACCTACCCTAACGTCCGGTGTATCGTTACACAGCATGAGCGACTTCATCCGTGACCGGCTCACCTGGATCGCTTACCTGCTGGTCGCCTGGTTTGCGTATCTGCAGGCGGCACCCGGTCTGGTGATCCCTCATCTGCGCGAGGAGCTCGACCTGAGCTATTCGACCGCGGGGCTGCACGTCACCGCGTTCGCGGCCGGCAGCATGCTCGCGGGGCTGGTCTCGCCGTGGCTGGAACGGGCGCTCGGGCGGCGTACCGTGCTCTGGTCTGCTGTTGCCGTGTTGAGTGCGGCCGCGATCGCTCTGACGGCCGGGCGCACCGCGACCGTGACCGTCGCCTCGGTGCTGATCATGGGCATCGGTGGTGGGGTGGTGCTCACGACCGTGCAGGCGGCCCTCGCCGACCATCACGGTGTGCGCCGCGCCGTCGCGCTGGCCGAGGCGAACGTGGCGGCGAGCGTCGCCTACGTCATCCTGATCGGACTGCTGACGCTGACCGCGAGCCTGCACATCGGCTGGCGGATCGCGGTGCTGGCGTCGCTCATCGTGCCTGCGCTGACCTGGTGGGGCAACCGTCGGCTGGCCATCGATGCGGCGCCGGTGTCCGGGGCGGCGCAGGGCCGCCTGCCCGGTGTGTTCTGGATCGCGGCGGCGATGCTGTTCTGCACCACTGCGGCCGAGTGGTGCATCTCGGCGTGGGGCGCGACCTTCGTCCAGGAGGCGGCCGGTGTCGCGGCCGATACCGCGGTCCTGCTGATGGCCGGCTTCTACGGCGGTGTGCTGGTGGGGCGGGTGGTGGGCAGCCGGCTCGCCCGCCGCCGTGACCCGGCGCAGCTGCTCGGCGCCGCCCTGGCGATCGCGGCCGCCGGGTTCGCCGTGCTGTGGCCGTCGACCGGGGCGGCGCAGGCGGTTGTCGGGCTGTCGCTGCTCGGGATCGGGCTGGGCAACCTGTTCCCGATGGCGTTGTCCGTGCTGGTCGGACTCGTGCCGGAGCAGGCGGTGCTGGCCAGCGGGCGGGCGGTGACGATCAGCGCGTTCGCGGTGGTGCTGCTGCCGCTCACGGTCGGTGCGCTGGCCGATGCGACGTCGCTGAAGGCGGCGCTCACCGTGGTGCCGGTCATTCTGGCGCTCGCTGCGGTGGCGCTCGTGCTGGTGCGCAGGCCCGCCTACTCGCGCAGCCGGCTGTAAAGAGCTGTAAAGACCCGGCCCGGCTACGAGCGCAGCCGGCTGTACAGGTAACCGTCGCGCCACCCGCCGTCGCGGAACTCGCAGCCGCGGATCACGCCCTCGAACTGGAAGCCGGCCTTCTCTAAGGCCTTCTGCTCAGCGATGTTCTCCGGATGGGTCCCGGCCTGAATCCGGTGCACCGGGGTATGCCGGAACAGGTACTCACAGAACATCGCCTGCGCCCGCCAGCCGATGCCCTGCCCACGCCACTCCGGCAGCAGCACGATACCGATCTCCACGTGCCGGCCGGCCGCCCCGAACTGCCCCCACCGGTAACTCACGAAGCCGGCCGCCACCGGCCCGGTCTCCACCTCGACGATCAGGCCGCCGTCGTCCTCACCCAGATAGCTGTCGGCGGCGAAGCGGCGATCGACCGTTCCCGGGTCGCGGAATCCCGCCCAGTCCAGACCGATGAGCCCCGGCTCGGTCTTGAACCGCCGCAGCATGGCCAGGTCCTCCTCGCCCACCGGCCGCAGCCGGATCGCCACCCCGGTCACGAGAGGTAGGCCCCGGCTCGGGCAGCGGCGACCGCAGCCTCGGCGGCCCGGTCGGCCGCCGCCTCGTCCACCGCATCCCCGCTGATCAACATCCGGTAGTAGAGCGGCGCCGACACCGACCGGATGACCTCCGCCGCGTCCGTACCCGCGGGCACCTCCCGCCGCTGCAACGCCTGCTCCACGCACGGCGCCCACTCCGCGATGCGCACCGCGTAGAAGCGGTGCAACGCCTCGGCAGCCCGGCTGTCACAGGTCGCCGCGACGATCACCGCCCGGAACAGCGGACCCTGCCGGGCATCGCTCAGGGTGCGCTGCACGAGGCGCGCGTTCGCACGCAGATCTTCAATCAAAGACCCGGCATCGGTACGCGGTGACGACTGCTCCGCCATGTCCTCGAGCAGATCGGCGACGAGCCCCGCTGCGCTTCCCCAGCGCCGGTAGACCGTCGTCTTGCCCACCACCGCCCGGCGGGCCACGTCCGCGAGATCGAGCCGGTCGAAGCCGTGCTCGACGAGCGCGTCGGCGGCAGCGCTCAGCACAGCCGCCCGCACCCGGGCGGTACGCCCACCGGGCCGGATAGTGCCGATCGTCATAACGGGACTCCAGTTCCATTAACCGTGCTAGCCTGACTCCGATACTAACGGAACCAGAGTTCCTTTAGGGAGGACCTCATGGAATACCGACGACTGGGCGCATCCGGACTCACCGTCCCCGCCCTGAGCTTCGGCGCCGGCACCTTCGGCGGCTCCGGACCGCTGTTCAGCGCCTGGGGCGACACCGGCGCCCGCGAGGCCCAGCGCCTCGTCGACGTCTGCCTCGACGCCGGCATCACCATGTTCGACACCGCCGACGTCTACTCCGACGGCGCCTCCGAAGAGGTCCTGGGCCAAGCGATCAAGGGCCGGCGCGACCGCCTGCTGATCTCCACCAAGAGCGGGCTGCCCACCGGCGACGGACCCGGCGATTTCGGCACCTCCCGGGCGCGGTTGATCCGGTCGGTCGAGGCCGCCCTGCGCCGGCTCGGCACCGACCACATCGACCTGTTCCAGCTGCACGCCTTCGACGCCGGGACACCGGTCGACGAGGTGGTCGCCGCCCTCGACGACCTGGTCCGGGCCGGCAAGATCCGCTACCTCGGCGCGTCCAACTTCGCCGGCTGGCAGCTCATGAAATCCCTCGCCGTCGCCGACCGCGACCACCGCACCCGCTATGCAGCGCACCAGGTCTATTACTCCCTCGCAGGCCGCGACTACGAGTGGGAACTGCTGCCACTCGGCCTCGACCAGGGCGTCGGCGCCGTCGTCTGGAGCCCGCTCGGCTGGGGACGCCTCACCGGCAAGATCCGCCGCGGCGCCCCGCTGCCGGCCGGCAGCCGCCTGCACGCCACCGCCGACTTCGGCCCGCCGGTCGACGACGAGCACCTGTTCCGCATCGTCGACGTCCTGGACGAAGTGTCCCGCGAGACCGGCCGGGCCATCCCGCAGATCGCGGTGAACTGGCTGCTGCAGCGACCCACTGTGGCCAGCGTCATCATCGGCGCCCGCAACGAGGAACAACTGCTGCAGAACATCGGCGCGGTCGGCTGGTCGCTCACCCCGGACCAGATCGCCCGCCTCGACGCGGTCAGCGAGCGCACCGCGCCGTACCCGTACTTCCCCTACCAGCGCCAGGAAGGCTTCGCCCGGCTCAACCCGTCGCCGCTCACGGACATGGGCCGCCCTCGCACACATCTATCACCTTCCCGGTGAGCAGGAACGTCGCCTTCTGCAGCTGCGCGCTCGCCTGCGCACGCGGGAACTCGTGCGGATCAGGCCCGAATTCCGGGCCGGCGGCCAGGTTGGTCGGCGGCGGCGCCAGCGCCTGGCCGCTGTTCCACACCACCAGAGCAGAGCCACGGTACGGGTACGCAGTGATCGGTTTGATCCCCCAGAACGGCACCACCTCGTCGGACCAGCCCGGTGCCAGCGCCGGCCGGTGGATCCGGGCCCCGATGGTCCGCGCCTGCACCTGGGCGGCGGCCGGCGAGACCTGCTGATCCGCGAAGGCCACGTGCATCAGCACCTGATGCGCCGGGGTGCGCGGCAGCGGGTCGCGGGTCAGATGCTGGGCGTACCCGTTGGCCTCGCCCCGGTCCCACAGCATCTGGATCAGCGCGAAGATCAGCTGCTGGTCGGCCTTGTCCGGGTAGGACTGGTCCATCAGCTGCTGGAACGGCGCGAAGGCGGTGCTGCGCTGCAACAGCGTGCTGTAGTTCATGCCGGGCACGCCGAGGACCGAGCGCTTCCAGTCCTGCGCGATCGCGGTGAGCGCGCCACCGTTGATGCCGCCCTGGCTGTTGCCGTCGTAGTGCAGCCCGCCGGCCCGGTCGATCAGGCTGCGGCCCGCGCTGTCCTGGAACGCGGGATGCGCGGCGAACCCGCCCGGCGCGATCATCGCCCGGCCCAGGAACAGGAAGTTCAGGAAGCTCTGCTGCAGCCGGTCCGGCACGGCCGGGAACGTGCTCAGATCGCTCCAGGTCTGCACGACGAACGGGATGTCGCCGGAGGACAATCCGATCCAGCTGGTCGCGCAGAACGTGAACCGGTGGTCCTGCGACATCTGCTTCACGTTGCCGGCGTTGATCTCGGTGGGCGCGCCGAGCAGCCCGTGCCCGTAGAGCGAGAGATGCGCCGGCTGTTCGGCGCTGGCACTGCGCGGGATGTTGCAGACGAACTCGGCGGCGAGCGTCTGACCCGAGGTGGCCGGCAGGCCGTCCGGTCCGTAGGTCAGGCGGGCGCCGGGTCCGCCCGTACCGGTCAGATAGCTCGGAACCGTGACCGTGCCGCGGACCTGGCGCGCGATGCGGGTGTCCTGCTCGGGGGCGTAGTCGGTGACCTGGCCGACGGTGAACGCCGGCGCCCGCCGGCCGAGGGCGCCGAAGGCGTCGTCGCGCATCCGCAGCACCCGGCCGGTCAGCCCGCGCTCGCTGGCGACGGTGAAACTCCAGGTCATCGGCCGGATCAGCTTTCCGGCCTGGTCGCGCAGACCGCGCAGGACGACGACATACCGGGTCGCTTCCTGCAACGCCACCGCCGGCCGGATGATCAGCAACGGCTCGGCCGCGGCATGCGCGTCCAGCTCCGCCCAATACGGCGTGCGATGCCCGGTACGGGTGTTCAGCAGCAGGATCGGCGAGTTGGGCGCGAGCGACCGCCCGATATCGGTGACCGGCGCGATACCACTGGCCGCCGGATCGAGTCCCGGCACGTGCGCCAGGATCGGCGTGCCCGGGCTGAAGCCGTCCTGCCGGTTCCACTCGGTGGGGTCGATGTGCTTACCGGCCACATTGGCCGGCAGCGCGTCGGCCGGGAAGTGCACCCGCAGCCCGGTCGGGCTGGTCCGGTCGCGGACCGTGAACCGGTCGCTGGGAAACGGCAGCAGGCCGGTCGCCGGCTGATGGTCGGAGGCGACCGCGACGCCGGCCGGCGCCACGCCGACCAGCACGGCAACGGTCAGCAGCAGAAGTCGTCGCATCACGGGGTACCCCCTTGAACCCACAGTGGTGACGATCCATGTCTACATTTCTTCGATCCGGATGTCACCAGGCGGCCGTGCCGTGAGTCTTACCTTCGTGACTTCCGAACCGGATCTCCGCGACGTGTACGCCGCCTCGGCCGGCCGGCTCGTCGCCCAGCTGTACGGCATGACCGGTGACTTCGCCGAAGCGCAGGACGCCGTGCAGGAGGCGTTCGCCCGGGCGCTGAGCCGGCCGTCGCGCATCCGTGGGGTGGACAACCCCGAGGCGTGGCTGCGCCGGGTGGCGATGAACATCGCCCGGTCCCGGCACCGGCGCCGCGCGCTGTTCGACCGGATCGCCCGCTCGGGACGCCTCGACGCGGACGACATCGTCCCGCCGATCTCGCCGGATCACGTCGCGCTGGTCACCGCGCTGCAGCGGCTGCCCCGGGCGATCCGGGAGACCGTGGTCCTGCATCACCTGGCCGATCTGCCGGTCGCCGAAGTCGCGACCGCCCTCGGCTGCACCGCCGACACCGTGAAGACCCGGCTCGTCCGCGGGCGCCGCGCGCTCGCCCAGCACCTGCAGGAGATCGAGATGGAGTCCAGCCGTGCCTGACGACGAGCTCAACGCCGACTTCGCCGGTCTGGCCCGGGCCGCGGCGAACGCCTTCAAGCCGCACTTCGCGGACGTGGAGGCGCGGGCCGCCCGCCGCCGGCGCCGCCTGCGCACGCTCAGCGCCGGCCTGCTCGCACTGGGCGTCTCCGCAGGCGGGGGTACGGCCCTCGCGCTCACCGCCGACCGCACGCCCACCCCGGTCGTCACGCCCACGCTCGGGCCGTTCCGCACCTCGTACGCGCCCGCGCCCGGCTCGTCCCGGGTCCCGCAAGCGCAGCCCAGTTACGTCCGGATCGGACCGGGCGCATTCGACGTCGCCGAACCCGACAAACCGTTGACCGGCATCTTCACCCAGATGTTCGCCGGTGACCTGGACCACCTCTACCTCGAGTACCGCGACTGCGAAGGCAAGAAGTGCCGCTCGATGCTCGCGTCCAGCAGCGACCGCGGGCGCACCTGGCGCAAGACGCCCATGCACCCCGACGTGCAACAGCACAAGCGGTACGGCGCGCTCGTGCTGGCCCACGGCAACCTCGTGGTCGCCGCGGACGGGACGATCACCCGATCCGGCTTCGACACGACGCAACCTCCCGCCTCCTACCTGGTGAGCACCGACGGCGGGACGACCTGGAAGCGTTCGGCGATGCGCAAGGTGGAGACTCTCCCGGCGGACGCGACCGTCTACATCCCGAGCAGCGAGTGGATCGCGGCCGTGAACCCGGCCACCGGCGACATGACCTGGATCAAACCGTCGCTACCGCGTTTCCCCGGCAGCCTGTGGTCCTTCGCGATGCCGATCGACAATCAGCCCAGCAGTGGCATCTGGATGCTGGACCGCCAGCCGATGCCGGTCTCCAGCCCCGGCCCCAGTCCGGGCGCAGAGGTGCGGCGGGAGAGCAAACTGATCGTGCTGGTCAGCCGCGACGGCGGCAAGACCTGGGACGTCCGGGTCCTGCCGGACACCGAGCAGGACGGCGTCAACAGCGGAATGCTGACCACGGTCGACGGCCAGACCCTCTACCTCGCCGACCGGCTCGACGGCGGCGCCGGCGTGCAACTGCACTCCAGCACCGACGGCGGCCAGACCTGGCAGACCGGCGCCCGCCTCGACCTCGGCGGCCCGATGCTGTCGCTGCTGCCGCTGGGCGGCGGCAACGTCCAGATCGAAAGCCCGAAGGACACGCTGCGCAGCACCGACGGCGGCCGCACGTTCACCAGGGTCGGCGAATCACTGGGGGCCCGCGCCTACGCGCTGCCGGGCGGCGGCTACGCCATTCCGACCAACAACAACGAGGCCAGCATCTGGCTCTCCGAGGACGGCGCCTCCTGGACGTACGTCCCCCGGCCGGAAGTCCCCTGACCCGCGACGGCGCCGCCCTCGGCATCGGGGGAGGGCGGCGCCGTGATGCGGCAGCGCATACGATCCGGCCGTGGTTGTGGAGATCCGGGAGAAGACCGCTGCCGATGCCGCTGCCTGCCTCGAACTGGTGACGCGTGTGCACCATGCCGACGGCTATCCGATGCGCCTCGATCCGGGCTTCCTCACCCCGGTCGCCGGGCGGGAAGCAGGCGCCTGGGTGGCCGAGTCGGACGGTGTCATCGTCGGGCACGTCGCGCTGCGCACCCCGGCCGAGAGCCCGACCCTGGACGTCGCCGCCCGTGCCACCGGTCTCCCGGTCGACCGGCTCGCGCTGGTGGCCCGGCTCTTCGTCGCCCCGGAGCAGCGCCGTACCGGTCTCGGCCGCCGTCTGCTGCGGCACGCCACCGCTGAAGCGCCGAAGCTCGGCCGGCGTGCCGTCCTCGACGTCGGTCAGCGCCTGGGACCGGCGGTCGCCCTCTACGAGTCCGAGGGCTGGGAGCGCGTCGGCGAACTGCACGAGCCGCTCGACGCGGACACCGTGCTCGACCTGTGGGTCTACGTCAGCCCCGAACCTCCGGTCCGGGTCATCGACGGCGCGGCGTTCGACGATTTCGACGGTTTCGTCGGCGAGTTCAATACGCTGCTCTGCCACCACACCTGGAACGGGAACCTGGACGCCTTCAACGACATCCTGCGCGGTGGTTTCGGCACGCCGGAGACCACCTGGACGCTGCGGTGGGTCGACTCGGAACGGTCCCGCAGCGTGCTCGGCCATCCGGCGATGGCCCACTGGCTGCGACGGACCCTGCAGTCCTGCCACCCCACCAACCGGGCCGGCATCGAGGCACGGCTCCGCGCCGCGCAACGTGGGGAAGGGGAGACCCTGTTCGACCTGATCGTCGAGATCATCCGCGAGCATGCCCCGGACGGCGAGGAGACCGGCTACCGCATCATCCTCGAGCTGGCCTGACCGAAAGGGACTACACGGCCATCGGCGGCGGGTAGGTGGCCTGGCTGGGCCGGGCCTGATACTCCCGCCACGCGGCCGCCAGCCGGCGGACCGCTTCGCTCAACTCCTGCGGCTCGGCCAGGAAGTGCAGCCGCAGGTATCCGTCGCCTGCTCCGGTGGGGTCCAGGCCGGCGCCGGGCAGCACCGCCACACCGTGCCGCAGCGCCTGCTGCGCGAACGACCGCCCGTCCCCGTGCGGCAGCCGCACCCACAGCGTCTGCCCGCCCGGGACCGCCGGCGCCTCCCACGACGGCAGATGCCGGGCCAACTCAGACCGCAAATGATCGTGGCGGGCCCGGCGCTCCAGGGCGGTCCGCCGCATCAGCGGAGCAAGGCGGGGAAGCAGGTCGGCGGCAGCCAGCTGGGCCGGGACGTTGCCACCGAGATCCAGCACGGTACGCATCCGCGCCAGCCGGGCGATCACCGAGGCGGGTGCGCGTACCCAGCCGACGCGCAGGCCGCCCCACGCGACCTTGCTCAGCGACCCGATGCTGATCACGTCGTCGTGGTGGGCGGCGATCGGCGGCGGCACCGGCACGTCCGGGAAGCCCAGGTCGGCGAGGGCCTCGTCCTCGATCAGCGGGATCCCGGCCGCGGCGGACGCTTGCGCGAGCCGCTGCCGGACCGGGGACGGCAGGACGGTTCCGGTGGGATTGTGGAAGGTGCTTACGGCGTACGCAAGCACGGGTTTCTGCTCCTGCAGTGCGGAAGCGAAGCCACTCAGGGTGACCGGCAGCGTGCGCAGCACCGCGCCCTCCTCGCGGAACGCCTCGAGCGCCCCGAAGTAGGTCGGCGCCTGCACGAGCACCCGGTCGCCGGGCCGGATCAAGGCCCTGGCCAGTAGCGTCAGGGCCTGCTGGCCGCCGGTGGTGACCAGGATCCGGTCGGGGTCGCAGGCCAGTCCGCGAGCCGTGTAACGATCCGCGATGGCCTCACGCAGGGTGAGGTGTCCCATCGGGTGGTAGCCGATGTCGCCGGCGATGCCGGCCAGTTGGGGGAGCGTGCGCGTGTACGCCGAGATCAGCTCCTCCGGTGGCGCGTCCGGCGCCGCGCAGGCCAGCATGATCACGCCGTCGCGGGGTTCGAGCAGGTGCAGGAAGGCCGGCGCCTCGGTGGTCGGGCGGGAGGTGGCGACCGGCGGCCCGGCCACCCGGGTCCCGCTGCCCTGCCGCCGCACGATGCGCCCCTCGCCGCACAGCAGGTCGTAGGCCGCGACGACCGTGCTGCGGCCCACGGAAAGCGCCGTTGCCAGGACCCGATCCGGTGGCAGGAGCGCGCCCGGCGGCAGCTCGCCCTCGTCGATCAGGGTACGGATCCGGGCCGCGAGCAGCAGATACAGCGCGCCGCGCCCGGACGACCACCGCCCGAGACGCTCGACCAGACTGATTGGCTCCATCAGCAGACCAATCTAGCGGCATTGGCTCTGCCGATCGAGAGCCGTAATGCCGACGATGGGTTCATGACCGAGTTCGCACCGAACGCCATGACCGCGCTGATCGACGACCACTACCGCTACGACCTGGCCGAGAGCACCTGCCCGCCGGTGTCCCTCGGTGACCTGGCCGAGCCGGGCGAGCTCGCGGCGATCCCGCTCGGCTACGGCACTACCCGCGGCGACGCCCGGCTGCGGGAACTGATCGCCGCCGACGCCGGGGTGAACGCCGACCAGGTGCTGGTCACCGTCGGTGCGATCGAGGCGATGTTCCTGCTGGCCCAGGCGGTCTGCGGGCCCGGCGACCGGGTGCTGCTGGTGACACCCTGCTTCCCGCCGGCCCGGACCGTTCCGGAAGGTCTCGGCGCGCACCTCGACCTGGTGGCGGCCACCTTCGACGACGGATACCGGCTGCCCCTGGACCGGGTCGTGGCGGCGCTCGGGCCGCGTACCCGGCTGGTCTCTCTTGCTTCTCCACAGAATCCCTCCGGTGTGCGCGTCACCGAGAGTGAGGTGCGTGAACTCCTCGCGGCGGTGCGCGAACGCGCGCCGCAGGCGGTGGTCCTGGTGGACGAGACCTACCGGGAATCGACGTACGCCGACGCGCCCGTGCCCCCGTCAGCCGCCGTCCTGCCCGGCGTGGTCACCTGCTCCTCGGTCTCCAAAGCGCACGGCGCCCCCGGCCTGCGTCTCGGCTGGCTGACCGCAACCGATCAGACCCTGTACGCCCGCCTGCGCGAAGCCGAGTTCGTCACCACGATCGCCTGCTCCGGTGTGGACGAGTTCCTGGCCACCCGCGTGCTGCAGCGGCGCGCCGAGATCCTCGCGCCGCGCACCAAGTTCCTCGGCGAGCAGCTCGGCGAGCTGCGCCGCTGGGCCGCGGACCAGCCGGTCGACCTGGTCGTGCCGGACGGCGGGCCGCTGAGCTGCGTGCGCCTGCGTCCCGAGATCGATGTGGCCCGCTTCTATGCCCGGCTCGCCGAACGGGAGACCCGGGTCTCGCCCGGCTCCTGGTTCGGCGAGGACGACCGGGTGTTCCGCCTCGGCTTCGGGCACCTGTCGCCCGCCGAGTTCAGCGAAGCCCTCAGCCGCGTCGCAGAGGCGCTGTCCCTCTCGTCGTGAGCGCAACGCCGACGCCTTCCGGTCAGGCGTTCGGTGTCACCGGATAGCGTGGCCGCATGGGTGTCCAGTTCGATTCCGGGGAAACCGTCTACCTGCGACATCTGCAGCGGCAGCAGATCGGGCTGATCTTCCCGTTCCAGGCGGTCGCCGGCCATGAGGATGCGGTGCTGCTGTGGGCGCCGGCCGGCACTCAGGGCTGGCACTTCAACATGACCGACGGTCGCGGCATGGCGCAGACCCCGCTGCCCGAATGGTCGGCGTCGCCACGGGTGCCGGTGCCGCACACCGTCGACCACGGCGTGCTCAGCTGGCACCCGTACGGGCGGGACTACTCGATCCGCTGGTTCTTCCGGCCGGACGGCACGTTCTACCGGTGGTACGCGAACCTGGAGGCCCCCGCAGTCACCTGGCGGGCCGGCGACCTGGCCGGGCTGGACACCACCGACTGGGACCTCGACGTGGTGATCGAGCCGGATCGCGGTTGGCGGTGGAAGGACGAGGAGGAGTTCGTGGCACGGCTCGCTATGCCGGACTCGTACTGGGTCGATGACGAGGAACGGGTCCGGCGGGCGGGCAAGGAGGTGATCGCGTTGGCCGAGGCTGGTGCGTTCCCGTTCGATGGCACGTGGTGCGACTTCCGGCCGGACCCGGATTGGCCGCCACTGCCGTTGGACCTGCCGGCTGGGTGGGACCGGGCACGGTGATGCCGTCCTCTCCCAGCATGGCGGCGCCTCGGCCCTGATCGTCGGCGTCGGCGTCGGCGTCGGCGTCGGCGTCGGCGTCGGCTTCGGTTTCGGCTTCGGCTTCGGCTTCGGTTTCGACCTTGACCTCGGCCTCGGCCTCGGCCTCGGCCTCGGCCTTGGCGTCGACCTTGGCGTCGACCTTGGCGTCGGCCTTGGCGTCGGCATCGGTGACTTCGGCGCCTTCGTCGTTGCCGTTGTGCTGGCCCAACCTCACCCGCGGCCGGGCTGTCAGCCGGCCAGAAGGACGGCGCCGAGGGCGAGCACGGCCGGGACGGTCTGCACGAACAGGATACGCCGGCTCGCGGTGGCCGCCCCGTAAGCGCCGGCCACTGCCACACACACCAGGAAGAAGATCTTGGCGGCCTGGTCGTCGGCGACCAGGCCCCAGATCAGACCGGCGGCCAGGAACCCGTTGTAGAGGCCCTGATTGGCGGCCAGCACCTTGGTCTGCTCCGCGAACTCCGCGGTGAGGCCGAACGCGGCCCGGCCCCGCGCGCTCGTCCACAGGAACATCTCCAGGACCAGGATGTAGGCGTGGATCAGCGCAACCAGCGCCACCAGCACGTTCGCGATGATGATCACCGCGACACCCTATCCGCATGATCAGCTTCGGCTGGCTGGCTGGCTGGCTGGCTGGCTCGCTGACTGCTGGCGCGTGGCCGGATGCGGGGCCCAGATCCAGGGCTCGGGCCGGAGCCGGAGCCAGAGCCCTGGCCGAGGTCGGGGCCCGGGACCGGGCCCAGGATCAGGGCTAGGACCGGGGCCAGGGTCGGAGCCCAGGACCGGGCCCAGGATCATGGCCAAGACCAGGACCGGGACCGGGACCGGGACCGGGACCGGGACCGGGACCGGGACCAGGACCAGGGTCGGGGCCCAGGACCAGGACCAGGGCCGGGGCCGGGACCGGGGCCCAGGGCCGGGCCCAGGATCATGGCCAGGGCCGCAGCGGCGGCCGGGCCGGGGCAGGGGGCCGTGGCCAGGGCCGGGGCAAAGGGCCGGGGCAAAGGGCCGGGGCGGGGGCCAGAGCCAGGGCCGGGGCGGGGCCAGAGCCAGGGCCGGGGCGGGGCCAGAGCCAGGGCCGGGGCGGGGCCAGAGCCAGGGCCGGGGTCGGCCGCCGGCGACTGGTGACTGGCCCGACCGCTCAGACCGGGTCGGTGGCCTGCACGGTGCCGTTGGCGACGCGGTCTGTCCAGCGTGTGCCGTCCCACCAGCGGTGCCCGTAGCGGCCGGTCGGGTCGGGCTGCCAGGAGGCTGCCGGCAGGCCCGGCGTCCGCGGCCCGGGCACATTCGCCCCGGTGCCGCCGAATGGCGCCTGGGCGGCATAAGGGTTCGGTCCGCCGAAAGGCGCCGGCCCAGCCGCCTGCTGCGGCATATTGCTGAATGCCGGCAGCTTCTTGTTCTGCCGGTTGTCCCAGAATTTGAAGATCAGGATCCAGGCGCCGAGCAGAACGTAGAAACCGATTCGCGAAATCAGCTTCATCATCATCAGGAACAGCCAGAACGGCAGCGGAACGACGAAGGCCCACATGCCCCCGTTGTCGTCCGGCGGGTTCAGGAATGCCGGCGCGCTCAACGCCAGGCCGATGAGCAGCGAGAACAGCCACAGGACGACGCCACCGAAGAGGGCGCCCGCGCCGCCGCCCGCGGCGCTTCCGGACCCGGCCATGATCGAGAAACCGACCATCACCGTGACCATGCCGACCCACATGGTTCCTAATCTGAGCAGCAAGTTGCGCATGACTCTCCCCAGAGCGCATTCGATCATTTTCCGGTCGCTTCGACAAATGCGCCGGTCGCGCAGAAATCTAACGGCGAAAATGGGGCCGTCGCAAGGTCCGCCGATCGAATCCGTCTCTGTATGCCACTCGGCAAAGCCGTCCGCAGCGCGGCCCTGGGATGATCGCGAATCCGGCCTGACCGAAGAGACTAACCATTCCGGCTTAGGCCATTCGGCGATGCCCGGCCGTCAATTCCGCTGCTCGGCAGCCGCAGGCGGAGGCGGTGGTGCGGGCCGGCAAAGGGATCCGACAATTCCGGCGGACCGGCGGACCGGCGGACCCGCAGCCCGCAGTCCGCAGTCCGCGGCCCGCGGACCGCAGCCCGCGGACCGCAGCACGCAGCCTGCAGCGCTCAGCGGGACAGGTCGTGCTTGCGGTGCGTGACCTTCTCGACGATGCCGGCCGGCAGCAGGCGGCGCAGGCCGAAAACCAGCGGGGCGTTGCTGCCGACCGCGTACCGCTGCTTCGGCCGGTCAGCCTCGATCGCGGCGACGATGGTCGCGGCGACACGCTCGGCGCTGACCCCAGCCTTCTCGTTGCGATCCAGGGCGGCCAGCATCCTCTCGAACTCGGGGCGGTGCGGCGAGTCCGGCGCGATGTACTTGGTGCGCCGCTCGCTGATCCCGGTGCTGATCGAGCCGGGTTCGACGGTGGTCAGCCACACTCCGTACGGCGAGTACTCATGCCGGGCGCCGTTGCTGAAGCCCTTGATCGCCGCCTTCGTCGCCACGTAGGACGAGCGGTAGGCCAGCGGGAACGACGCCAGCATCGACCCGATCATGACGACCCGGCCGTAGCCGCGCTCGCGCATTCCCGGCAGCGTCAGCTGGGCCAGCCGCACCGGTCCGATCACGTTGATCTGGAACAGCCGGCGCAACGCGTCGACCGGTAGTTCCTCGAACGGGCCGGACTGGCTCTCCCCGGCGTTGTTGACCAGCACGTCCACGCCGGCCAGCTGGTCCGCCAGGGCCTCGATCGAGGCGTCGTCGGTGAGGTCGAGCGCCACATATTCCACGCCGGGCGCCCGCTGGTCGTCGGCGAGCGACTCCGGTTTGCGGCTGGTGCCGATCACCCGGTAGCCGCGGGTGGCCAGCGCGGCCGCGGTCGCCTTGCCGATGCCGGACGAGGCGCCGGTGACCAGAGCGGTGCGAGTCATGGCCGCACACTATCGGGCTGCGCGCCGAGCAGCGACCGGGTGATCGACTCGCTCTCGGCGAGCATCTCGTCCAGGGCCGCTTCCAGGTCGGTGTCGCCCGGCTCGTGCCCGGCTTCGGCGGCCATCAGCACCGCCCGGCGTACCAGCTCCTTGGCGAACGACGCGGTGATGCCCGCCGAACGTTCCGCCGCCCGGTCCAGTGTGGCGGCGCCGAACGTGATGCCGCGCGCGTAGAGCGCGATCAGACTGCGGCGCGCCCCGGCGTCCGGCAGCGGCACCTCGACGGCCAGGTCGACCCGGCCGGGCCGCTGTGCCAGGGCGGGTTCCAGCACGTCGACGCGGTTGGTGGTGAGCAGGAACGCCACGTCGGCGTCGTCGCTGAGACCGTCGAGCGCCTCCAGCACGGCGAACAGCAGCGGCTGCGCCCCGGCATGGTGGTCCCGGCTCTCCGCGACCAGGTCACAGTCCTCCAGGACCACGAGCGCCGGCTGCAGCGCCCGCGCCATCTGGGCGGCCTCCGCGATGTACGCGATGGACGGCCCGGCCAGCAGGATCACGGTGACCTCGGGCAGGGCTCCGAGCAGATACCGTACGGTGTGCGTCTTGCCGGTGCCGGGCGGGCCGTAGAGCAGCAGGCCGCGCTTGAGGTGCTGGCCCGCCGCGCGCAGCCGGTCGCGGTGGGTGGCCACGCCGGCGACGTGCCGCACGATCCGGTCCAGGATGCCGGGCGGCAGGATGATCTGGTCCGCCGTCAGGGCCGGCCGCCGGTGGAAGACGATGTCGCCGACCCCGGGCTCGTAGTCCGAGCCGCCCAGCGACAGCACCTGCCCGCGCAGCACCGACCGGAGCAGCATCAGCTCCCGGACCCGGGCGATCAGCCGGGCCGCCACCCCGTCGGCCGCGGTGAGCACGTCCATCTGGGCCTTGGGCTGCCCGAACCGCGCTTCGGCGGCGCGCTGCAGCACAGCGACCGGGGCACCGTCGAAGGTGAACAGCCGCAGCCCGAACGAGATCGCCTGCCGGGTGGTGTCCGGCCCGGTCGCGATGCTGTGGTAGTCGACGGCGGCGACCGGGAAGTTACCGTGCCGCTCGGAATGGTCGATGATTTCGCTCAGCGAGTTGTGCTTGCGCTGCTCACCGCCGCCGATGCCGAGCAGCCGGGACTCCGGCGAGCCGTCCTGCACCTCGGTGAGCGCCACGTCGAGGTCGACGAACATGTGCGACGGCAGCTCCTCGGTGTACCACCGGCAGCTTCCGCGGATCGGCGCCGAGATGCCCGGTCAGGGCGGCGACCAGGCTCGGCTCGTCGCCGCGCCGGCCCCGGTGCACGAACACGACCTCGTCGAGGAACGCCTGGAAGCTGGCAACGAAACCGTCCGCACGCTCGTCCATGGGCCCCATCATCACGGATCGGCGCAATCGGGGGCATGAATTACCGGACTTTTTCAAGGTCCTCGTTCAAGGCGCTGACCTGGGCTTTCGCCATTCAATAAACGATCTTGCAGGGGTCTTGCGGCGAATTGTGTTGAACCGCACGCGACCCGCCGCCCGTACTGGCCCCCGACCGGGCACACCGAAGTCCAACGACGAGGAGTGAGCATGAGGGCGCGCAAGTACCGAGGCGACCAGAGCAGCCGGCGCAAGACGATCGGCGCGGTAGCGGTCGCGGGGGTGTTGCTGGCGACCGGAGTGACCGGGGTGCAGCTGGCGTCGGCCGGCACCGAGGCCAAGGCCGCGGACGTGATCAACGTGGACGGGCAGCAGTTCGACGTCTCCCAGTGCGCCGAGCTGCAGATCAACGCCGGCGCCGTGGTGTGTGACGGCGAGGAGCTGGCGCCGATCGAGGAGCAGGGCGCCGGCGACGCGGCAGCGGCCGCGGCGATCGCCCTCGAGGCGGCGTGCGACCAGTTCGTGGCGGACATCGCGGCCGCGGAGGGCGAGGCCGGTGGCGAGGACGCCGGTGCGGAAGCCGGTGAGGAGGCGGCCGGCGAGGAGGAGCAGAGCGCCGCCGAGGCCAAGAAGGAACGTAAGGCCCTGGCCAAGAAGTGGGCCAAGGCGCTGAGGAAGGCCGCCAACGGCAACGGCGCGGCCAACGGCAAGGGCAAGGGCGCGGCCGAGGAAGGCGCCGCGGGCGAAGAGGGCGCCGCGGGCGAGGAAGGTGCCGCGGGCGAGGAGGGCGCAGCCGGTGAGGAGGGCGCCGCCGAGGACGCGGGCGCCGCTGCCGAGGCTGTCGCCGCCGCCCAGCAGGGCCTGCTCCAGGCCTGCCTGGCGCTCGCCGACGCCAAGGCCGCCGCAGCCGGCGCCGAGGAAGAGGCCGGCGCGGGCGAGGAAGCGGGCGCCGGCGAGGAAGCCGGTGCCGGTGAAGAAGCGGGCGAGGAGGCCGGCGCTGGTGAAGAGGCCGGCGCAGAGGCCGGCCAGGAGGAAGAGGCAGCCACCACGCGCAAGTAGCGGAGCGCCGCGGACCGCTCCCTGGCAGAAACGCCGGGGAGCGGTCGCCTCAAACGCAGGCCCGCTCAGTCACCGCCGCTCCCGCCTCCGCCGCCACTGTCACCGTCGTAGCCGGAATCGGCATGCCGGTTCCCGTCCGTCTCGGACCCGAAGTTGCCGCCGGAGTCCTCCCCGCGAACACGTCCCCGCCGCCGGTCACGCAGATAGCCGGCCACCACGATCAGCACGAGCACCGCCAGTCCGCAGAGACCGACGATCGACATCAGGTCCATGCGCCGCAGCATCGCATGATCAGGCGACCCGGCCGAGCACCGCTCCGGTGGGCAGAATGTTCACGCCTATGCCCGCCAGATCCGTCAGCCGCTCCGCGCTGACCTGCGAGACCGCATCGCCGACCAGCACCGTACGAAAGTCCCGCTCGCTCGCCTCGAAGAGCGTGGCCCGTGGACAGTTCGGCAGGTTGCAGCCCGCGACCACCACGGTGTCCACGTCCCGTTCCCGCAGCCACGCCTCCAGCGGCGTCCGGTAGAACGCCCCCCACCGCGGCTTGAACAGCACGATCTCGTTCTTCCCCAGCGCCTGCGGCTCCCCGGCGAGCAGCACGCCGGCGTCGACCGCCAGCGGATCACCCGGCCCGGCGATCCCCGCGATCACCGCCGATCCGGGTGTCCCCGGCGCCGCCGAGACGCCGCCGCCCTCGACGAAGGCCCGCCGTGGCAGGTCCACGTCCGACGAGCCGGGCGCGTACAGCCGGACGATGTGCACGATCGGCAGCCCGGCCTGGCGATATCCCTCGGCCAGCCGCCGCACGTTCGGCGTGATCGCGTCGGTGCCGGCGATCGGCAGCGCCCCGTCGTCGGCGAAGTCCACCTGCATGTCGATGACGACCAGCGCGGAGGCCGCCCAGTTCGGCTCGGTGTACATGAAAGCTCATGCTGCGCCGATGCCCCGCGCATGTCCAGCCAACCGACAGGGAACATACAGCTCAGGCTGGACGTGGCCGCGTACCGTTGAGGAAACGGCCAGAGGTAGAGGAGACGGTGCCGGTGAGTGGCTTCTTCAAGCGGATGGTGCTCGGGATGGTCGCGTCGAAGCTTCACAAGGCGTCACAGAAGCACCACAACCCCGCTGTCGACGGCCTGCTGCGCGAGGTGAACCACCGGATCGCCCGCAGCCAGGGTTACGGATACCACCACCCGGGCGCGTATGGACATCATGGCGGCTACGGCCACCCCGGTGCTTACGGTCACCACGGTCATTACCGTCATCACGGACACTACCGGCACCACGGCCACTACCGCCGCAGGTGGTTCTGAGGCTAGCGCCTGGTCCTGCCGTGCCCGCTCGGCAGGACCCAGCCGGTCGCCGAGTCCACCACCTTCACGTCGGCCGGATTGCCCTCCAGCACGTGCACGACCACCTCGCCGGGCACGCTGTCGACCCGGAACTGCCGCTCGCCCCCGGTGCCCACCACGATGAACGTCTCACCCGGGCGTAGCCAGTAGTCCGACCCGATCGGCTCCAGCAACAGACAGAGCGGCTCGGCGCCGAAGTTGCCCACCGGCAGCCGTTGCGCCGGCGCGGGGGTGCCCACGTGCGTGTCGGTCCGGACAGCAGGCTTGTCCCTGCCTCTCCGGGTCGGAAGATCCATGCCCCGACTATCGCACGCCCACCCCCGGCAGGCACAGACCGAAAAGATCAGCCCGGGGTCGGCCGATGCGCTTCGCTTGCGCACTTTCTTCGGTACGGGAGCACGCCGCACCCACCAACCCGGACCGTCCCTCGCTACCACGCGACCACGCAGGTGGCCGCGGCCTTCGACGCGGCCGCCGGGCTTGAGCAGACGGGAACCGTGGCCGCGGCACCCTCGTCTCACCGGTGTCACCGACATCGGAGGAACCCATGGCTGCCCGGTCGACCGCCTTGGTGATCGTTTTCACGCTGTTCCTGGCCGGCTGCGCGAACCGGAGCGAGAGCCCCACCTCGTCCCCGCCCACCGCAACCGTCGCTCTGCCGTCCGCCCCGCCGGTGATCACACAGGTCTGGGAGTCGTGCGCGGCCGCCGACTCGCAGTCCGATCTCGCCGGTGTGCAGGCCCTGCGACTCCCGCCGGTACCCGACGGCTTCCGGCCCGTCGCCGCCGTGATCTGCCGCGCCGAGCAGAGCGGTTCCCGGATGGTCACCGTCGAGGAACGCGCCGGCGACGTGACCGCCCTGCTGGCGACGCTGCGGCTCCCGCCCGAGGCGCACATCGCCGAGGTCTGCACCGACGACATGCCGTACGTCCCCTGGCTGGTCCTGCTCGACGCCGAGGGCCGCTGGCTGCGTCCCGGCGTGCCGCCCGACAGCTGCGGCAAGCCGCGCATCGAGTTCCGTAACGCTTTCCGCAAGCTTCAGACCATCGAGGTGGCACGGGGCCGCTGAACTGGCGCAGAAGGCGCACTCTGGAGGTGATTGAGGAAGGGCGATGCGATGACTGCGATTGCGATCTCCGGCCTGACCAAGACCTTCGGCCGGACCACCGCGCTGGACGGGCTCGACCTGACCGTGCAGGAGGGCGAGGTGCACGGCTTTCTCGGGCCCAACGGCAGCGGCAAGACCACCACCATCCGGGTCCTGCTCGGCCTGCTGCGTGCCGACGCCGGAACGGTGCGACTGCTCGGCGGCGACCCGTGGACCGACGCGGTGGCCCTGCACCGGCGTTTGGCGTACGTGCCCGGCGACGTGATCCTCTGGCCCGGCATCACCGGCGGCGAGGTGATCGACGTGCTCGGCCGGCTGCGCGGCGGCCTGGACCGCAAACGCCGCGACGAACTGCTCGAACGTTTCGATCTGGACCCGTCGAAGAAGGCCCGCGCCTACTCGAAGGGCAACCGGCAGAAGGTGGCGCTGGTCGCCGCGCTCGCGTCCGATGCCGAACTGCTGCTGCTCGACGAGCCGACCAGCGGCCTCGACCCGCTGATGGAGTCGGAGTTCCAGCGCTGCGTCCGCCAGGTCAAGGCGGAGGGCCGGACCGTGTTGCTGTCCAGCCACATCCTGGCCGAGGTGGAGGCGCTCTGCGACCGGGTCAGCATCATCCGGCTGGGCCGCACCGTGGAGTCGGGCACGCTGCGCGAATTGCGGCACCTCACGCGTACCTCGATCTCGGTGGAGACCGCCCGCCCGGTCACCGGCCTGGACGGCCTGCCGGGCGTGCACGACGCGGTCCTCGAGGACCATCACGCCCGGTTCGACGTGGACACCCAGGGCCTGGAGCCGGTCATGCAGCGGCTGGCGACCTTGGGCGTACGCAGCATCACCAGCACACCGCCCACCCTGGAGGAGATGTTCCTGCGCCACTACGGGGACGACGGGTCATGACCGACTGCACCGAGCGGCACCCAGCCGCACCGCCCTATGGCCTGGCAGGCGAGGGCCAGGAGGGCATGACGAGGGAGGGCGCTGCATGACCGGGACCGGGATTCTGCTGAGCTTCAACCTGCGCCGGGACCGGGTCGCGCTGCCGTTGTGGATCGGCGGCGCCGGGCTGCTGTTCCTGATCCAGTCCACCCAGAGCCAGAACCTCTACGGCACCCCCGAGGAGCTCGCCGCGCTGCGCGCCACCCTCGGCGGCAACACCGCGGTGATCGCCATGAGCGGCCCGGTCGAGCTGCTCGAAAGCATCGGCGGCGAAATCGTCTTCGAGATCTTCGCGTTCGCCGCGATCATCGTCGCCCTGATGAACATGTTCCTGGTCGGCCGGCATACCCGCGGCGACGAGGAGACCGGCCGGGCCGAGCTGATCCGCTCCGCCCGGGTCGGCCGGCGCTCGCCGCTGCAGGCCGCCCTGCTGCTGGCCGTGCTCGCCGACCTCTCGGTCGCCGTGGCGATCTTCGCGATCGGTGTCGGCACCGGCCTGCCGGCGGCCGGTTCGCTGCTGGTCGCCGTGGCCCTCGCCGGTGTCGGGCTGGTCTTCGCGGCGCTGACCGCGGTGGCCGCGCAGGTGTTCGAGCACGCCCGGGGCGTCTACGGCGCGGTCGGCGTGGCGATCGGTGCGGCCTACATGCTGCGGGCCGCCGGCGACGCCGGAAACCCCGCGCTGTCCTGGGCGTCGCCGATCGGCTGGGGTCAGCGCACTTTTCCGTACGGTCAGGACCGCTGGTGGCCGGTGCTGCTGATGATCGGTACGGCCGTCCTGCTGACCGGCATCGCGATCGTCGCCCTGGACCGGCGCGACTTCGGGGCCGGTCTGGTGCGGTCCCGGCCGGGTCCGCCGCGGGCGTCGTGGGCGCTGGGCACTCCCACCGGCCTGGCCTGGCGGCTGCACCGGGGCAGCGTGATCGGCTGGGTGCTCGGGGTGGGTGTGCTCGGGGCGGCCTACGGCTCGCTGGGTGACAGCATCGAGCAGTACCTCGCCGACAACCCGGAGGTGTCCGAGTTCCTGCCCGGCGGGGCGTCCGATGTCGTCGACGCGTACCTCGCTCTCACCATCGCCATGGGCGCGCTGCTCGCCGCGGCCTTCGGCGTGGCTGCGGCCCTGCGGGCGCGCGCCGAGGAGACCGCCGGCCGTGCCGAGCCGCTGCTGGCCACCGCGGTCAGCCGGGGCGCCTGGCTCGGCAGCCACCTCGGCGTCGCCCTGGCCGGCAGCGCGCTGGTGCTGCTCGCCGCCGGCTTCGGCGAGGGCCTGGCGTACGGCCTGACCGTGAACGACCCCGGCCAGGCCGTGCGGATGACCGGGGTGGCCCTGGTCTACCTGCCCGCGGTCTGGGCGGTCGTGGCGGTGGCCGCGCTGAGCCTCGGCTGGTGGGCGCGCGCCGCGGCGGTCGCCGGCTGGGTCGCGCTCGGCTACTGCGCCGTGGTCGAGCTCTTCGCCGACTCGTTCAACCTGCCGGAGTGGATGCAGCAGGCCTCGCCCTTCGTCCACCTGCCCGACGCGCCCCTGGAATCGGTGACCGCCACACCTCTGATCGTCGTCGGCGTCGTGGTCGTGGCCCTGATCACCGCCGGCTTCGCGGGCTTCCGTCGCCGCGACGTCGGCTACTGAGCGTCGCGGTAAGCGTTGCGGGAAGGGTGCCGATAGGGATCAGGTGACGGTGGACGGGGAGCGGCGGCGGCTTGCCGAGCTGCACGAGTACCAGGTGCTCGACACGCCGCCGCAGGAGGAGCTGGAGGCGGTGGTCCGGGTCGCGGCGGCGGTGGCCGGGGTCCCGACGGCCGCCCTGAACCTGATCGACGACCGCCGGCAGTGCCAGCTGACCACGGTCGGCTTCCCGGGCCGCGACTGCGCCCGCTCCGAGGCGATGTGCGCGGTACGCCTGGACGCCGGCCGGTTCGTCCACCTGCCGGACGCCCGCCTCGACCCGGACTACCGCTCGAACCCGTGGGTCACCGGCGCCCTCGGCTCGATCGTCTTCTACGCCTCCGCGCCGCTGGTCACCCCGCGTGGTTCGGTGCTCGGCACCCTGTGCGTCTTCGACGGCGTGCCGCGGGAGCTGACCGCCGCGCAGATCGGCCGGCTCGAGGACCTGGCCGCCATCGTCGTGGCGTTCTTCGAGCGCCGCCGGCACGCCCGGCTCACCGCCGAGCTGGCCGCCGGGAACGAGGCCCGCAAGCAGTGGACCGAGACGGTGATGGACACCATCGACGTCGCGGTGATCGCGATCGACCCCGGCTACCGGGTCACCATGTTCAACCGGGCGGCCCGCGACCTGCACGCCCCGGACGTGGACCTGGCGGCGGCGCCGGTGGACGTGGCCGGCCGTTACTCGCTGTACGAGCTGGACGGCACCCCGGTCCCGGACGACGAGATCCCCCTGATGGTGGCGATGTCCGGGCGCGGTCCGGTCACCGGCCGGGAGATGCTGATCCGGCGGCCGGGTGCCGGGCCGCGCCGGGTACGGGCGAACGCGCGAGCCTTGCAGGCCGACGGCGGCGCGGTGCTCGGGGCGGTGGTGGCGCTGCAGGACGTGACCGCCGAGGCGACCCGGCGGCGGCTGCTCGACGAGGCCCGGGACCGGCTGGCCGCGGCGAACGCCGACCTGCGCCGTTCCAACGCCGACCTGACCAACTTCGCCGGCGCGGTCAGCCACGACCTGGTCGCTCCGCTGGCCGCGGTGGGCGGCGCACTGGAGCTGATCGCCGACGATCTGGACGGCCGGGCGCTCGGGTGGGCGGACGCCGCCGGACGGGCGGTCGTCAGGATGCGGGACCTGATCGTCGCGCTGCTCGACTACGCCCGCGCCGGCAGCGCACCGGTGCGGCGCGTACGCGTACCCCTGAAGAACCTCCTCGACCAGGCAATGCTGGACCTGCGTGCCGAGATCGAGGCGGCCGGGGCACGCGTCAGCGTGACCGGACCGCTGCCGGTGCTCTCCTGCGACCCGGTGCTGATCCGGCAGCTGCTGCAGAACCTGCTGGCGAACGCGGTGAAGTACCGGCATCCGCGGCGGCCGTGCCGGATCACGGTGAGCGCGGACGGCGACGGGGTGGCGGTGGCCGACAACGGCCTCGGCGTGCCGGCCGAGCACCGCGACCGGGTCTTCGACATGTTCACCCGCCTGGACCCGCGCGCCGAGGAGGGGCAGGGCATCGGCCTGGCCAGCTGCCTGCGCATCGTCGACCGGCACGGCGGCCGCATCCGGATGGAGGAGAACCCGCAGGGCGGTGTGACGGTCGTGTTCCAGCTGCCCGGGCCGGCCGGGTAAGAAGTCCGATGAGACTGCCGATCGGACAGAGGTGGATCTCGTCGCGGCAGGGGAGCGGGAGCGGGAACGGCAGCGGCTGGCCGCCCTGCACGAGTACCGGCTGCTCGACTCCCCGGCCGGCGACGAGCTGGAGGCCGTGGTCCGGGTCGCCGCCGCGATCGCGGGCGTGCCCAACGCCACCCTGAACCTGATCGACGAGAACCGGCAGTGCCAGCTCACCACGGTCGGGTTCGAGGGCGGCGACTCGGCGCGGTCCGATTCGATGTGCGCGGTCCGGTTCGAGACCGGGCAGTTCACCTACGTGCCGGACGCCAGCGTGGACCCCACCTTCCGGAACAACCCGTGGGTCACCGGGGTCCTCGCCGACGTGCGGTTCTACGCCTCGGCGCCGCTGATCACCCCGGACGGCCACGCGCTGGGCTCGCTCTGCGTCTTCCACTCCGAACCGGCGGCCCTGGACGACGGCCAGATCGCCCGGCTCACCGACCTCGCCGCGATCATCCTGGCCCTGTTCGAGCGCCGCCGGCAGGCGCGCCTCAACCGGGAGCTGGCGGTCATCGCGGAGGCCCGCCAGCGCTGGACCGACACGCTGCTGGAGACCATCGACGTGGCCGTGGTGGCCTGCGACGAGGACGGCCGGCTCAACCTGTTCAACCGGGCCGCCCGCGACTGGCACGGGCTGGACGCCGACCCGGCCGTCGACCCGTGGGACTTCTCCGACCGGTACTCGCTGTACGAGACCGACGGCCGGACCCGGCTGGACCCCGAGCGGGTCCCGTTGCTCCGAGCCCTGCGCGAGGGCGCTGTCACCGACGCTGAGCTGGTGATCCAGCGGCGGACCGGGGATCCGGTGCACGTCACCGCCAGCGGCCGGGCCCTGACCGGTCCGGGCGGCCGGGCGATGGGCGCCGTGGTGGCGATGACCGACGTGACCCGCGACCGGGCTCAGCAGCGGGCCATCGAGCAGGCCCGGCGCGAGCTCGCCACCGCGAACGAGGAGCTGCGCCGCTCCAACGCCGACCTGAGCAACTTCGCCGGCGCGGTGAGCCACGACCTGGTCGCCCCGCTGGGCGCGGTCGGCGGCTACCTGGAGCTGCTGGAGGACGTCGTCGACGAGGACGCCCGCCGGTGGGTGGACGCGGCGAGCCGGGCGGTGACCCGGATGCGCGACCTGATCCGGTCGCTGCTCGGGTACGCGCAGGCGGGCAGCGCCCCGGTGCGCCGGGTGCCGGTCGACCTCGGCGACATCCTCGAGCAGGTGCTCGCCGACCTGCGCGGGGCGATCGAGGAGGCGGGGGCCCGGGTCGACGTGCCGGAGCCGCTTCCGGTGGCCGCCTGCGACCCGGTGCTGATCCGGCAACTGCTGCAGAACCTGGTCGCCAACGCGGTCAAGTACCGGCATCCCGACCGGCCCTGCGTGGTCACGGTGACCGCGACCGGCGGCGAGATCCGGGTGGCCGACAACGGTGTGGGCATCCCGCCGGAGCAGCGCAGCCGGGTCTTCGACATGTTCACCCGGCTCGACGACGCGCCCGCCACCGGGCACGGCATCGGGCTCTCCAGCTGCCTGCGCATCGTCGACCGCCACGGCGGGTCGATCCGGGTGGCGGACAACCCGGGCGGAGGCACCGCTTTCGTCTTCACGCTGCCCTGATGCATTGACGCACATGGTGACTCCGCATAACTTACGAGGGACCACCGAAAGTTACGCGCTTCGCTTTCCTCGGAGGAGTCACCTTGAGAAAGCCGTCCCTTGCCACCGTGGCCGTCCTCGCCACCGCGGCACTCCTCGGTTTCACCGCCCAACCAGTGCAAGCCGGGCATGACCACGGCAAGACCCTGCGATCGGCCGCACCCCGAGACTTGCGGGTCGGCTCCGCAGTGGCCGGCGGCGGGCACCACGTCGACCAGCCCTATCCGGACCCGTTCCCCAACGACAAGCAGTACCGCAAGGTGCTGGCCCGCGAGTTCAGCTCGGTCTCCCCGGAGAACCAGATGAAGTGGGAGTTCATCCACCCCGAGCGCTACCGGTACAACTTCGGGCCGGCCGACGCGATCGTGAAGTTCGCCCGGCAGCACGGGCAGGCCGTGCGCGGGCACACGCTGCTCTGGCACAGCCAGAACCCGGCCTGGCTCACCGAGGGCACCTTCACCAAGGCCGAGCTGCGGCAGATCCTGAAGAGCCACATCTACACCGTGGTCGGCCGCTACCGCGGGCAGATCCACCAGTGGGACGTTGCCAACGAGATCTTCAACGAGAACGGCGAGTACCGGCAGGAGAACATCTTCATCCGCGAGCTCGGCCCGGGCATCGTCGCCGACGCGTTCCGCTGGGCACACCAGGCCGACCCGCGGGCGCAGCTGTTCCTCAACGACTACGGGGTGGACTGGCCGGGCACCAAGGTCGACGCGTACGAGGCGCTCGCCAAGGAACTGCTCGCCGCGAAGGTGCCGCTGCACGGGTTCGCCTCGCAGGCCCACCTGAGCATGCGTTACGGCGCGCCGGACCAGCTCGGGGCCGTCCTGCAGCGCTTCGACGACCTCGGCCTCTACACCGCGATCACCGAGCTCGACGTGCGGATGGACCTGCCCGAGGGCGGCGTGCCGACCGCCGAGCAGCTGGCCACCCAGGCCCGCTACTACCGGACCGTCCTGGACGCCTGCCTGGCCGTCGACGACTGCAACTCGTTCACCATCTGGGGCTTCACCGACAAGTACTCCTGGGTGCCGGTCTTCTTCCCGGCCGAGGGCGCCGCGACGGTGATGTGGGACGACTTCACCCGCAAGCCGGCCTACTTCGCGCTGCGCGAAGGCCTGGCGCAGGCCCGCCGCCGTTGATCTCCTGAAACGACACCGGGCCGCAGCATTTCGCTGCGGCCCGGCATCACATTGACGATCAGAACAGCGGGGTACGCCCCTTGTAGCCGGTCGAGATCCGGATCGGCGTACGCAGAACCTTGCCGGTGCCCCGGTAGAGCATCAGGTAGCCGGTGGCCGCCTGCACGCCCACCATGTCGGCCGAGCCGTCCCGGTCGAAGTCCCCGATGCCGGTGAAGTCCCGCAGCCCCTTGCCCGAGCCGATCTTCACCGACGCCTTGAACCCGCCCGACTTGCCGGGGTACAGGTAGATCCCGCCGTTGCTGTTCAGCTTGACCACCAGGTCCTGGAAGCCGTCCCGGTTGAAGTCGCCCACCCCGGTGAACTCGCTGCGGTTGTTCCAGTCGCCGTTGGCCAGCATCTTGCGCTTGCCGAACTTGACACCCTTGGCGCCGGGGTACAGGTAGACGTTGCCGTTGCTGGTCTGCGCGGCCAGCATGTCCGGGTAGCCGTCCTTGTTGAAGTCACCGATCGCGGTGATCTCCCGCAGGTGCTTCATGTTGCTGTACAACTTCTTGCGCGGGCCCAGCTTGCCGGTGCTGCGGCCGGGATAGAAGTACATCGCCCCGTTGCTCAGCCGGGCGATCACGTCCTGGATGCCGTCGCGGTTGAGGTCCATCCGGATCAGCGCGTTCGCGCTGGCGAAGCCGCCGGAGATGTGGGTACGCGCGCTCTCGGTCACGACCGTGCCGTTGCCGGGGTACGCGTACAGGTTGCCGGTGCTCTTGGTCCGCGCCACCACGTCCGACCAGCCGTTGCGCGTCCAGTCGCCGAGCTTGGCGGCGGGCAGCGGGGCGAAGTCGACGTAGTTGCTGTCGATGTTGATGGTGTGGCCGCCCCAGGTCTCCTTGTGCGGCCCGCCGTACTGCTTCATCCGGCGGTGCGGCGCCCAGTACGTCGCCGGGATCGCCTTGTCGTTGACCGTCACCACGTTGTCCCAGCGGGCGAAGTCCACGTAGTCCGGCCGCACGTACCCGGCCTTGTTGTAGACCGCGACCTGGTCGGCGATGCCGGAGCTGACGCTGCTGTAGTACCCGGAGAAGTAACCGTGGTCGTGCAGCCGGGCCGTCCAGGCGCTCATGAACGCGAGCACGCCGGCCTCGCAGGCGGCGTCGTTGGTCGCGTACGCCTCCATGTCGTAGATCAGCACGCTGCCCCGGGAGAGCCCCAACTTCAGCGCCTGGGTGACCGCGTCCTCCGCGGCGGCCCGGCCCTGCGATCCCGCCTTGCTGTTGGTGATCCGGGTCTTGGCCGACGCGCCGGTGCAGCTGGCCTGCGGGCCCACGTAGATCGGCAGCAGCTTCCAGCCGCGGTTGATCTGCTCCTTGACCCAGGCCGGAGTCAGATTGGCCTGCGTACACCCCCGGGCGACGCCGCCGAAGTAGATGCCGACCCCGCGGTACTTCGACTGCAGCCAGCCCTTCATCGCGTCGCTGGACGGCGCGGTGCAGGCGTCGAACGCGTACCCCTTGAAGGTGCCCGGCTGCGGCGGAAGTGGGGCGGTGGCAGCGGTCGCGTTCCCGTTCACCAGGGCGAGCGGGGCGACGCAGAGTGCCACGACGAACGCGCCGAGTAGTCGCTTCCGATACCTGAAGAGCCGGCGGGGGTTGAGCCGGTGACGCCCGGGCTTGGGCGTTGCATTCATTTATCGGACCTGTCGTCGGCAATAGGGGAAGCCCATCGAGGGAAGCAAACGTTCCGGTCCCTGCACAGGACCGATCGGCCGGTAACGATCACCCGAACGGCCAGGCCGCCGCATTCAGCCACCCGCCATGGCTTGTTCGGCCGTTGTTCACCTGCGCGGGACTAACCTCAGGCAATGACCGCCCTGCTGACCACCCGGGCCGACGCGGCACGCCACCTCGCCGAGACACTGCTGGGTGACAGCGGCGACCGGTGGCGGCACAGCGCCGGCGTCGCCGAGCGGGCCGCCGGCCTCGCCGACCGGCTCGGCCTCGACCCGGACGTGCTGGTCGCGGCGGCCTGGCTGCACGACATCGGGTACGCGAAACCGATCGCGCACACCGGCTTCCACCCGCTCGACGGCGCCGTCCACCTGACCGGCGAGGGCTGGCCGGCCCGGGTCGCCGGCCTGGTCGCGTACCACTCGGGCGCCCGCTTCGTGGCCGCCGCCCGCGGCTTCACCGACCAGCTCGCCGTCTTCGCCGACGAGCGCAGCCTGATGGCCGACGCGCTCACCTACGCCGACCAGACGGTCGGCCCGCGCGGCGAGCGGGTCGACACCGAGCAGCGGTACGCGGAGATGCTGCTGCGCCACGGCCCCTGCTCGGTGAACGCCCTGGTCGACGCGGACCGCCGGCCGTACCTGCGGGCCACCGCCGCCCGCGTCGAGGCGCTACTGCGCTAGCGACCACAGGAAGGTGCGGAGCGCGTCACGGTGCGGGCGCAGCGTGCGCAGATCCACGTACTCGGCCGGACCGTGCTGACCGTCGCCGCCCGGCCCGAAGATCACCGCGTCGATGCCGTGCGCCGAGTAGAACCGGCCGTCCGCCGCGCCGTGCTTACGCAACAGCGACCCGTCGTAGCCCACCGCGGCGGCCGCCTGCTGCAACGCCCGCACCTCGGCGCCGGCCGGATCGGCGTGGTGCGGCGCACCCATCGCGTCGACGTGCAGCTCCACCCCCGGCCCGGCGATCTCGCGCAGCTCGGCGACGAGATCGGTGTCCGTCGGCGGAAACCGGACGTCCAGCCAGGCACACGCGTCGGCGGGCACCATGTTCACCGCCTCGTTGCCGGTCTCGATCTTGGCCACGTTCACCGTGGTGACCCAGTCCTCGGCGGCCGGCACCGGGAAGCGTTCCAGTAGCCGTTGTACCGCGTCGACCACCGCGACCAGGGCGTTCTCCCCCAGCCAGGGGTAGGCGGCGTGCGCGGTCCGCCCGGTCGCGGTCAGCCGCACCCGCAGGATCCCCTTGGACTCGGTGACGATCCGCAGGTTGCTCTGCTCCCCGATGACGACGAAGCCGGCCCGGATGCCCTGCGCCACCTGATGCCCGGTCCCGTCGAAGCCGCCCACCTCCTCGTCGGTGACCAGCTGCAGCGCGATCGGGTAGGGCAGTTGCGGGGCGAGCTCGCGAAACACCGTGGCCAGTATCAGGGCGGCACACTTCATGTCGTGGGCGCCCCGGCCGTAGAGCCGGTGCCCGTCGCGGCGGGCGGTGAACTGCTCGGGCGTGCCCGGCACCACGTCCAGGTGCGCGTTGAGGACGACCCGGGCGTTGTTCGGCCCGACCAGGGCGCTGGGCTTGCCCCGCGACTCGAACCGGCGCACCTCGAACCCCGGACCGACCAGCTCGAGCACCATCTCGAGCGCCCGATGCAGCTCGTCCGGCCGGTCAGCGGTGGACTGCACGCTGATCAGGCGCACCAACCGGCTCCCCGGCGAGGCCGTCGCGGTCCCGGCGTCCGACGTCGCACGATCGACGTCCTGGCTGAGCGATCGAACATCGAGATCGTCCATGAGCCCCAAGATATCGACCGATCGGGGTGATCTTCCCCGAATCAATCGTCGGCGTCGATGAACTCAGCGGCGGTGGCGGACGTTGTCGCGGTCAGCCCAGCACGTACTCGGTCATGCCTGGCCGGGAAGCCGAGCCGACCCCGGACTCCCCACCGCTCACCGCGCTGCCGTCCCGGCGAGGCGTGCCTGAGCGGCGGCTGGGGGTGCGGGCCGCCGCTCACGCATGTCTCGTCACCCGCGAAGCGTGCCTGAGCGGCGGCCGGGCAACGCGAGCCGCCGCTCAGGCATGCTTCACCGTCCGCGAAACGCGTCTGAGTGGCGGCCGGGTGGTGCGAGCCGCCAGCAGGGTGGGTTCCCGGGCCGGGTAGCAGTCGTGAGCGGCGGCAGGCAGCCCCAGATCAGTAGCGCGGCTTCTGTTCGCCTGCCTCGATAGCTACCGGCAGGCGGTTGCCGGCCGGCGGCAGCGGGCACGTGGCGAACTCGGTGTAGGCGCACGGCAGGTTCGTGGCCCGGTTGAAGTCGAGCACGACCGCGCCGTCGTCGGCGGGCGGGGGATGAACAGGCTGCGGTTGGCGGCGTACGTGGTCAGGCCGGACGTCTCGTCGGTGAACAGGACGAACAGCGAACCGGGGCCGGAGCCGTTGAAGGCGATCAGCGACAGGTCCTGGCCGCCGATCGAGAACTCGACGACGCCCGGGGACTCGTAGACGTGTTCGATGCCCTCGGCCACCGAGCCGACCGGGGTCGGGCGGGGCGACGCGTAGGCCACGAACCGGGCCGGAACCACCCACTTCTCGTCGGCGGGGTAGGCGGGGGTGCCGGTGTAGGCGGTCAGCACCGGATTGGACGGGTGCCGGGGACGGACGACATCCAGGCCGCCGCGCCGGGCGATCTCGATCACCGCGTCGCCGTAGCCGGCCGTGACGTCGCCCCGCTCCTCGATCGGGTCGAAGCGGTGGGTTCCGGTGATCGGCGCGCCGTCGAGCGTCAGCTGCTCGCCGTCGCCCAGGGCCACGGTCACCCCGTCCGGGCCGCTGCTCCACTCGCCGGGCGCGCCGGAGATGCGCTGCGGGGTCGCGTCGAGCCAGTGCAGCCCGGTGATGGCGAGGAAGCCGTGCGGGGCGGCGCGCCGCTGCTCGTGGCCGGCGTGCCACCGCTCCCACTCGTCCCGGAACAAGATCGTCATGCGCCAACGATAGCCACGTCTGCTACCGTGCCCAGCAGGTCATGAGTGCCAGCGCGAAGCCCCGGCTCGCTGGCCGGCAACCCTTCCGTTCGCGACGGGGTGCCCCGGGTGAGGACCGGGCCGATGTCACCCGACATCGGCAAACGGCGAACCCGTGGAGGCGCGGTCATGCCATCTCTCGACATCGTCGGCGACGATCTCAAGGTTGAACTTCCCAGCGGTGAGACGGTGCGTTTCGCGCACCTCGACTACGCGGCGTCGGCGCCCTGCGCGCAGGCCGCGGCCGATGCGGTGGCCGAGCTGCTGCCGCGCTACGGCAGTGTTCACCGGGGCACCGGGGTACGGTCGCAGGCGTCCACGATCGCCTACGAGCTGGCCCGCGACGTGGTGGCCGAGTTCGCCGGCGCCGGCGACGACCACAGCGTGATCTTCACCCGGAACACCACGGATGCGCTGAACCTGCTGGCCCGGGCCCTGCCGCCGGGCACCACCACGATCCAGTTCGACGGCGAGCACCACGCCAACCTGCTGCCCTGGCCGAACGTGCTGCGCCTGCCCACCCCGGCGTCGCCGGACGAGGCGGTCGCCGCCCTGGACCGGGTGCTGCGCGGGCGGGCGCTGCGCGGCATCACGGGGCCGGCCGTGTTCACCGTCACCGGCGCGAGCAACGTGACCGGCGAGGTGTGGCCGGTTCGGCGCCTGGCCGATGTGGCGCACGCGTACGGCGTACGCGTCATAGTCGACGCTGCCCAGCTCGCCCCGCACCACCCGGTCTCGCTCGCCGACCTCGGCGCGGATTATCTGGCCTTCTCCGGCCACAAGCTGTACGCCCCGTTCGGCGCGGGCGTGCTCGCCGGCCGCACCGACTGGCTGGACGCCGCCGAACCCTACCTGGCCGGCGGCGGCGCCAGCGCCGTCGTGGGCGACCGCCCTGACGACCTGACCTGGGCCACCGGCCCGGCCCGGCACGAGGGCGGCACCCCCAACCTGCTCGGCGCCGTCGCCCTGGCCGCGGTCTGCGCCGCCCTGATCACCGCCGACCGCGACGCCCTGCACGCACACGAACAGGCCCTGCTCGGCCGGCTGCGCGACGGGCTGCGCGCGATCCCCGAGGCGGTCGAGGTCAGCGTGTTCGGCCCGGATCAGCCGCGGGTCGGGATCGTCTCGCTGCACCTGCCCGGCCACGACCCGGCCGCCATCGCCCAGCGCCTCGGCCGCGAGCACGGCATCGGCGTGCGGGCCGGCCAGTTCTGCGCGCACCCGCTGGTCCGGCGGCTCATCGGCACCGCCGAAGCAGGCGCCGCCGAAGCAGGCGCCGCCGGGGCAGGCACCGCCGGGGCAGGCGCCGCCGGGGCAGGCGCCGCCGAAGCCCGCGAGTGCGCCACGGCCACCGGTCTGCTGCGGGTCAGCTTCGGCCTCGGCAGCACCGCCGACGACGTGGACCGTCTGCTCACCGGCCTGGCCGCGGCACTTCGCACCTGAGCCGCTACCCGGCGGATCCTGCACCGGCCCACCGGGACCGCCGATGCTGCCTACGTGGTGACCTGGATGGGGTGGCTGCGCGACCGGCTTCCGACCGGCGGCGGGCTACGAGACGAGGACTGGGCGGGCCGGCACCGGCTGCTGACGGTGCTGCTCGCCGTCGCCATGGTCCTGCTGACCGTGTTCGGGGTGTTCCAGGGCGACGAGCACGCGCCCACGCTGCTGCTCACCGACGGCCTGGTCCTGCCGGCCATCGCAGCGGCCGCCCGGCTGCGCTCGCGGCGGCTGCGCTCGGTCGCCGTGGCGCTCGGCTTCACGGTGGCCTGCGCCGGTTTCGTCTCGCTCAGCCACGGCCTCACCGAGGCGCACTTCACCTTCTTCATCGCGGTCGCCGCGCTCGCCCTCTACCGCGACTGGGCGCCGTTCGGGGCGTTCCTGGTCGCCACCACCCTGCACCACGGGGTGTTCGGCAGCCTGTTCAGCGACCACACCTACGACCACGACAAGGCGTTCGCGCACCCGCTGATCTGGGCGCTGCTGCACGGCGTCGCGGTGCTGTTCGCAGCCGGCTTCCAGATCGTGTCCTGGCGGCTGACCGAGGCCGAGGAGGCCCGCGCCCAGGAGAACCTGGACGAGAGCCAGGCCCAGCTCAGCGTCGCCTTCGACGAGACGCCGGTGCCGATGGCGATGATCGGCCCGGACGGCGTGTTCGTGCGCACCAACGCGGCGTACCGGGAATGGCTGCGCCTGCCCGCCGAGCTGCCGGCCGGCTTCTCCGTCGCCGATCTGCCGATCCGCCCGGTCGACGACGCCGCCGCCCAGCTGTTCGACACGCTCTCCGGGCACGCCGACCCGGTCACCGTGACGCACCGCTACCGGCGCGTCGACGACGGCTCGATGATCTGGGTGCAGGTGCACAGCACCGGGCTGCACGACCGGCACGGCCGGCTGCGGATGATCTTCGTGAACTGCCTCGACGTCACCGCGGTCCGTGATCACGAGGCCGAGCTGAGCTATCAGGTACGCCACGACGCGCTGACCGGGCTGCTGTCGCGCAAGGCGTTCGAGCACGACCTGGCCGCGATGCTGGCCGCCAGCGCGGAGCCGGTCAGCGTCATCTACCTCGACGTGGACCGCTTCAAGTCGATCAACGACGGGTCGGGGCACACCAGCGGGGACGATGTTCTGCGGGCGCTGGCCGTACGCCTCACCGAAGTCGTCCCCACCGGCGCCCTGATCGCGCGGCTCGGCGGTGACGAGTTCATCGTCGCGTTGCCCGGCCCGGCCGGCACCGGCCTGCGCGTCGGCAACGGCATCCTCGCCTGCCTGAACGAGCCGCTGGCCGGTCAGCCGCTCTCGCTCAGCGTCGGGGTGGCCACCGCGTTCGGTCCGGCGACCGTGGACGAGGCCGTGCTCGCCGCCGACACCGCCATGTACGCGGCCAAGCGCGCCGGCGGCAACCGCCTCGAGGTCTTCACCGAGGAGCTGCGGATCCCGGTGCAGGAGCGTCTCGCCGCCGAGCAGCGGCTGCGCCAGGCCCTGGCCGCTGACCCCCGCCGCACCCTGCCGCTGTGGTTCCAGCCGGTCGTCTCGACCGTCACCGGCCGGATCATCGGCGCCGAGGCGCTGGTGCGGATGCGTACGCCCGACGGCGCCATCCTCGGTCCGCACACGTTCGTCGGCGCAGCCGAGGAGACCGGGCTGATCGTGCCGCTCGGCGACCACGTGCTGCGCTCGGCGATCGAGCACCTGCTGCACTGGTCGGACCGGCTCGGCTACGTGTCGGTCAACGTCAGCCCGCGGCAGCTCGCCGAACCCGACTTCGTCCCGAAGGTGGCCGAGGCGCTCGCCGCGGTGCCGTACCTCGACCCGTCCCGGCTGGTCCTGGAGATCACCGAGACCGCTCTGCTGTCCTCGACGGTCGACGTCAGCGAGCGGCTGGCCGCGCTCAAGCAGCTCGGCGTACGCATCGCCCTGGACGACTTCGGCACCGGCTACAGCTCGCTGACTTGGCTCAAGTCGCTGCCCGCCGACATCGTCAAGCTGGACCGCTCGTTCGTGGCCGGGCTCGCCGAGGACGGCCGCAAGTCCTCGATCATCTCGGCGGTGCTGTGGCTGGCCAGTTCGCTGGGCATGTCCACGATCGCCGAGGGCGTCGAGGAACGGTCCGACTGGGACGCGCTGCAGGCCGCGGGTTGCCCGGCGGTGCAGGGCTATTTCTTCAGCAAGCCGCTGCCGGCGCCCGATTTCGACCGGATGCTGCGATCACCCGCCAGTGGTGTTCACCTGGCGGAAACCACCGGGAGCGCATTGGCCGGTTAGATTCCGGCCATCCTTGACGACGTAGATCCTTTCATCGGCACCGCGGCCACCGAGCTGCCTCGCGCACACGGTCTCGCCGCCACCTGGTGGTGGCCGAAACCGCAGGTGGGCAACACCCACCCGGGCGCCACGTCACCGCTGGGCATGGTCTCGGCGTGCGCGTACTCCGGCGCCTACCCGACCGGGTACGGCCGGTACGCCAAGAACACCGAGGGCGTGCCCGAGGAGATGTTCCCCCGGCTGCAGGCCTCCGGGTTCACCCACTTCCAGCAGTCCGGAACTGGGGCAATTCGGAAATATTACAATTATGTGCGCGTTACCCCGATGGTCCAGCCGCTCGACGACCTCGGCCAGTCCTGGCCGCTGGAGGACGAGCAGGCCGAACCCGGTTACTACGCCGCCAACCTGAACACCGGGGTGCGCTGCGAGATCACCGTGGGGGAGAAGGTCGCGGTCCACCGCTACACCTTCCCGGACCACGACAGCGCCCGGGTGGTCGTCGACCTGTCCTGCGGCGGGCTCGCCATCGACCTCGGCCGCACCGTCCCGCTGCGCGCCCAGGCCGAGAGCATGGGATACGGCCGGGCGCAGGGCACGGTGGTGATGGAGGGCGTGCCGCTGTCGGTCTTCATCGAGGTGGACAGCCCCGGCTGGCGGCAGATGCTCTGGTACGACCGGCGGCTCATCCCGGGCGGCACCCGTCTCGACTTCGACAGCATCCGGCACACCACGCTGCGCCCCTTCGGGATGATCTTCATGGGGCCGGTCCGGGCCGGGCAGAGCATCGAGGTGCGGATGGGCTTCTCGCTGCGCGGCGGCGACCAGGCCCGGGCGAACCTGGAACGCGAATGCGGCGCCGGCTTCGAGTCCGTGCGGACCCGCACCCGGGCCCGCTGGCAGGACCATCTGCGCCGGGTCCAGGTGGACGGCGGAACCCGGTCGCGCCGCACCGTGTTCGGCACCGCCCTCTACCACTCGCTGATCAAGCCGTGCATCGCCGACGACGAAAGCCCGATGTGGCCCAACTCCGGCCCGTACGCCTTCGACATCTGCACCATGTGGGACATCTACAAGACCCAGCTGCCGCTGCTCGCCGCGATCACCCCGCAACGCCACGGCGACCTGCTCGAATCGCTGATCCGGGTGTGCGAGGAGGAGGGCAACTTCCCGATTGGCTACCGGATGGCCCGCGGCGCCGACCGGTTCTTCCGGCAGGCCAGCGCCCTCGCGCACACCGCCCTCGCCGACGCGCACGCGCTGCGCCGGCCCGGCATCGACTGGACCTGGGCGCTGGTGCACATGGTCGACGATCTGCGCCGGCTCTACGGCGAGGACTTCTTCGAGCACGGCGTGGTGCACCCGATCACGCACACATTGGACCTCGCGTACGCCCACCACTGCACCGCCCAGCTCGCCCGCGCCCTGAACGACCACCGCCTCGCCGCCGACCTGGAACGCCGCGCCGGCCACTGGGTGAACGCCTTCGACCCGGCCACCGGCCTGCTGCGCGACTCGGAGTTCTACGAGGGCGGCAAGTGGAACTACTCGTTCCGGCTGCTGCACGACATGGCCGCCCGGATCGCCCTGGCCGGCGGCGACGAGACGTTCATCGACCGCCTCGACCGGTTCTTCGGCTACGGCGCCGACCCGGTCAAGCAGCCCGGCGTCGGCCCGCAGCCCGCCGAGATGGCCGCCGGGTACGCCCTGAACCGCTTCGAGGGCCTGAACAACGAACCCGACATGGAGGCGCCCTGGGCCTACCACTACGCCGGCCGCCCGGACCGCACTGCCGAGGTGGTGCACGCCGCACTGACCTGGCAGTTCGGCACCGGACCCGGTGGCCTGCCGGGCAACGACGACTCCGGCGGGCTCAGCTCCTGGTACGTCTGGGCCTCCCTCGGCCTGTTCCCGGTGGCCGGGCAGAACCTGTTCCTGGTCAACGCCCCGGCCTTCGAGCGGGCCGCCCTGCACGTCGAGGGCGGTGAGTTCGTCATCGAGACCAGCGGTCACCGGGACACCCCGATCGGCGTCGACGGCATCGACCGGGACCCGCGCCCGCAGTACGTCCAGTCCGCGACCCTCAACGGCAGGCCACTGGACCGCACCCACCTGACCGCGGCCGACGTCCACCACGGCGGACGGTTGCACCTGCGGCTCGGCCCGGAACCCTCCACCTGGGGTCACCGGTCCCGGCCGCCGTCGCTTCCCAACCTCCACCCGAAGGGCGAACGATGAGCCGACCGACCCGCCGCCTCGTCATCGCGGTCCGCGCCGACCCGGTCATCTGCGGACACTCCGGTGAGGCGCGCAACCTCGCCGAGGTGGCACTCACCCGGGGTTTCGACGACGTCCGGCTGCTCACCTGGCCGATCCCGGCGCTGCAGGAGGCCGGTCTGCCGCTGAAGCCGCTCGACCGGCTACTGCCGTACAGCCCGGGAATCACCGTGGAACGGCCCGAGGCGGTCGGCGACTACCGGGTGCCGGACGGGCGGCACCTGGCCGGGCTCACCGGGCGGCTGGTGGAGTTGCTCGCCGACGGGGTGCCGACGGTCTGCCTCTCGATGTACCT
Source organism: Actinoplanes sp. NBC_00393 (assembly GCF_036053395.1). Classification (NCBI taxonomy): domain Bacteria; kingdom Bacillati; phylum Actinomycetota; class Actinomycetes; order Micromonosporales; family Micromonosporaceae; genus Actinoplanes; species Actinoplanes sp. NBC_00393. The sequence continues at coordinate 284,082 of NZ_CP107942.1, forward strand.
GGTCCCGCACACCCAGGTGATCAACGACGCGGTGACCGCGGCCCGGGCCGCCGGCTTCGGCCCGCAGGTGCACACCATCGCCAAGGCGGTCGGTTCGGACGTCACCAACGTGATCCGCAACTGCCTGCGCGAGGGCCGGTTCGGCGCGGCGACCGTGCTGCTCACCACGTTCCTGGCCAGCGACGAGGTGGTGGCGGTCTCCGAGTACACCCGCGACGAGATCATCGCCTCGGCCGAGGAGGTGGACGCGAACTGCGGCACCGCCTTCGCCGAGCAGTGCCGGCGGCGGGTCATGGTCAGCTACCCCCCGATCAACTCGTCGGCGTTCCTCGGGATCGACCCGGACACGGTGGACGCGGCGCTGGCCCGGCGTGGGCTGCAGCGCGACAAGTACGTTCTGTTCCTGTCCCGGGTGGCGCGGGCCAAGGGCATCTACGACCTGGTCATCGCGTACGGCCAGATGCGCTGCCGGGACGACGTGAAGCTGGTGGTGGCGGGCACCGGGCCGGCGCTGGAACACGTGCGCGCGATGGCCAAGGAGGACGACCGGATCGTCTTCCTCACCGATGTGGACGACGACGAGAAGCCGCTGCTGATGGCCGGATGTGCCGCGTACGCCCTGCCGACCAAGCCGGAACCGGACTTCGTCGAGACCTTCGGCATCGCGCTGGCCGAGAAGGCGCTGGCCGGTGGCGGCCCGATCATCACCACGCTGACCGGGGGCACCGGCGAGGCGGTGGGCGACGCCGCGGTGATCGTGGACGCCGGCGACATCGCCGGACTCGCCGAGGCGGTGGACCGGGTGGTCCTGGAGATGACCGGCGACGAGCGGGCCGACCTGGAGAAACGCGCGCGATCGCACGCCATGGCCTTCGACCGCGGCGCGGTCTTCGACGATCTGATCCGATGACGTACGCGCAGACGACCGCCCCGGTCCTGCCGGGGCGGTCGCCGGGCCGAACTCAGATCTTCCCGTCCTTGACCAGCTGCTCGAGCCGGGCGTAGCCGTCGTTGACCCCGACCTCCATGCCGCTCTGCAGCCAGGCGTCGCGGCCCTCGAAGCTGTCGCAGAGGGACTGCGCGTGCAGCCGGGCCCGCCCGTCGCCCAGGTCCTCGAACCGCAGCGTCTCCAGCGACACCCCGTCCGGCATGCCCTCCCAGGTGAAGGTCTGCACGATCAGGCCGGGCCGCACCTCGTGGAAGCTGCCGTGGAACGCGAACTCCTCGCCGCTGGTATCACCGATGCGGCTCGAGACGTAGCGCCAGCTACCGCCGGTTCGGGCGTCCCAGTAGTCGATCTTGTTCTCCACCGAGTCCGGACCGTTCCACAGCACGAACAGATCGGGGTCGGTGTGCGCGCGGAACAGTTGCTCCGGCGTGGCGTCGAAGTCGCGGGTGATGCGGATGATCGGCAGCTTGGGGTCGGCCTCGATCGCTGCCTCAACGTTTTTGGTCATCGTCCTTCTCCCGATTCGTCGGCTCGCTCTTCATGGCTTCCAGCACGGCGTCCAGTCGGCGGTAGCGCCGCTCGGCGCGCTCCCGGTACAGCTCGATCCAGGCGTCCATCTCGTCGAACACCTCCGTCTCCAGTCGGACCAGCCGGGGTTGCGGGCCCGGGGGCCGGCTCACCACACCGGCGTCCTCCAGCACCTTGAGGTGCTTGTAGACGGCCTGCAGCGACATCCGGTACGGCTCGGCCAACTGGTTCACCGTGGCGTCCCCGTCGGCAAGCCGGGCCACCATGTCGCGGCGCGTCGGATCGGCGAGTGCGGAGAAGACCCGGGTCAACGTGTCCGCCGGCATCGAACCCTCGTTTCAACTGGTTGGTTGAAAACTACCCTAGGCGTGGCCCGGGTCACCTGTCAACCATAAAGTTGAAAGGGCAGTTCAGGGCGGTTCATGGTCGCCGGATTACCTCGTGTTCGCGATTCGTACACATCGTCCCGATAGACCAGACCCATGGAACACGTGCGTTGTGAGACCCGCCGCGAGACCACCCCGGCCGGCCCGGCCGTGCGGGTGCGCGTCACCGGCAGCCTCGACCGGGCCGCCCATCCCGAGCTGCGCCGCTCCCTGCACCGGGCGTTCGAGCGGTCCCGCCGCGTCGCCGTCCTCGTCGACCTGACCGAGGTGGATTCGATCGGCAGCGAGTGCATCGAGGTGCTGCTGGTGGCGTACACCCGGGCGCTGCGCACCGGCCACGGCTTCGAGGTCACCGGCGCCCACGGCCCGGTCCGCCAGGCGCTCGAGATCACCGGCCTGTGCCCGCCCACCGCGCTCTACGCGCCGAACACCGCAGACACTCTTGAGGGGCTTCTCGACGCTGGTTCACCCGTGCCGGTGATGACCGGCCCGTCCACCGCGTGATAGGTCCGTAAGGGTGACCCGTCAAGCGAACCCGATCACGTACGGAACGAACGCCACCTTGGCGTGGTGCTGATCCGGTGCGGATGCCACGCGACTCATCCGGCACCGGAACAGACCCGCCGGTCGCGGCCGTCATGGACCACGAGACCGGCATCATCGAGCTGACCGTCAACGGCCAGTGGGACCGGGGGCTCGGCTACACGGCGTACCGGACGGCGCAGAAATGCCTGGCCGAACATCCCGCCGGGCTGGCGCTCGACCTGCTCAACCTGCACGATCCCCGGTCGGCCAGCGCGCCGCTCTGGATGACCGTCGCCGCGCAGGGCGGGCGGCTCCACCCGCCGGTGCCGGTCGTCGCCTGTCTGCCGCCCACCGCCCGGCTGGCCGGCCGGCTCGACCGGATCGGCGCCGGCCGTCACCTGTCCATGTTCAGCACGGTCGGGCTGGCCCGCACTGCGATCACCAGCCACCGCCCGACCACCAGCCAGGTCCGGCTCCAGCTGCCGCCGGTGCCGGCCAGCGTCGCCAACGCCCGGCAGATCGTCGGCGCGGCCTGCACGGAATGGGGCATGACCGCTCTGCTGCCACGCGCCCGCCTGGTCGTCTCCGAGCTGGTGACCAACGCCGTGGTGCACGTCGGCAGCCCGATCGACGTCGTCATCTCGCACCGCGGCACCCTGCGCCGGGCCGCCTCCCGCGGCGCCACCAGCCTGCACCTGGCCGTCTACGACCACGATCCCCGGATGCCGCCGCCCAGCGGCAACGGCAAGGGCCTGCGCCTGGTCACCGTCGCCTCGCAGGCCTGGGGCGTGCTGCCCACCCGCGTCGGCAAGGTCGTCTGGGCGATCCTGCGCGAGACCGGCGGCCCGGGAGAACTGTCCGGATGAAGCCGGCCCCACCGCACGCGGTAGAGCCGGCTTCGGAGGATCAGCGGACGACGACCGTGTTGACGATCTTGTCGGCGAAGGTCTGCTTCTTGGCGTCCCAGATCGGGAACAGCCAGCCGACGTAACAGGAGATCGAGTCCACGAAGTGGGCGAGGTCGCGCAGGAACGCCTTGCCGCCGCCGATCGGCTGCCCGGTGTTGATGCCGACCAGGCGGATGCCGAGCGCCTTGCGGCCCCAGCTCTGCCCGGTGCGGCCGGCCAGGAACCAGCGGTTGTAGCCGTGCGCGACCAGGCCGAGCAGGACGAAGATCGGGTAGAGGGCGTTCATCGTGGTCGCCCCGGTCACCTCATCCGTGCCCTGGCCGAGGAACACGCCAAGGAGGACGAAGGGCACATAGACCAGGCCGTCGACCAGGTAGGCGCCGACACGCTGCCACCACCCGGCATAGGCGGCGACGGCCTGGGGAGCGCCGTAGGGTGCGGGGGCGCCGTACGCGGCGGGGGTGGGGTAGGCCTGCTGGGGGACCTGGGCGTACGGGTCGCTGGGCGGATATGTCACGTTGTTCCTTCTCCGAGTGTGCGATGTAGTTGAAAGAGCCAGCTCGCGGTGGCGAGCAGTCCGGCGAGCCACCCGGTCCGCCGCCGTCGGGTGGACGACCACGGGCGCGGGTTGCCGAGCACGCCCGCGGCGCGCAGCGCCACCAGGGCGCCCGACGCGACGGTGAGGCCGGCCAGCCCGAAGATCAGGGGATTCGCGTGGAACGCCGCGCCGAACTCGCCACGCACGAACGCGACGGCCGCGGTCGTCATGCCGCAGGCGGGGCAGGGCACGCCCGTCAGCATCCGCAGCGGGCACGGCAGGGCCGCCCCGGTGCGGGCGCTGACCGCCGGCCAGGCCGCCGCCGCGACGGCGACGAGCGCGCCGAAGCCGCCGAGCCGTTCGGGAACGGAGAACTCACGCATTCAATCCTCTTGATCTTGGAAGTTCGAAGATCATAGAGGTATGCACGCCGGCGGCGCGACCCGGTGACCCTGCGAAATTCCAGGTCGTCCGGGGTGATGGGTAAGGGTGAGCGGTCGCTTGAGCCCGGCGCCCGCCGGGCGGCCCGGCGTTGTGCCCGGGCCGCGCGGAAAACCGGGGACTCGGCGTGAACCCGTACCGGAAAATCTTGCATAGAGTGCGGTCATGCTTCCCGCCGCCGTCGCTGATCTCGGCCGGGACCTGGCGGCCCTGGGGTGGGTGACCGATCTGTTCGTGGCCGGGTCGCTGGCGACCGGCGACTATCGGCCCGGTGTCAGCGACATCGACCTGGTGGCGCTGACCGCCGGGCCCGCCCGGCAGGACACGCTCGTGGCGCTGCACCGCCGCCTCGACGCCGGGCCCGCACGCGGACTGAACCTGGGCTGCGTCTATGTCGACGCAGGCCGCCTGGCGGACCACGGCGCACGGCATCCGACCTGGACGCACGGGCTGCTCGTGCAGCGCATCCTCTCCGGGATCACCCGGGCCGAACTGGTTCGGCACGGGCAGGCGATCTTCGGTCGCCCTCCGCGCGACACCCTGCCGCAGATGACAGCCGATGACGTACGCGCAGCCGCGCGCGCCGAGTTGACCGGGTACTGGGCGTGGGCCGCCCGTCGTCCCTGGATGTTCCGGTCGCCGGTGATCGCCGACCTGAGCCTGACCTCGATGGCCCGCGGCCGGCACGCGCTGGCCACCGGCGACCTGCTCACCAAGACGCAGGCGGTGACCGCGGCACACGCCCCGGCCTGGCTCATCGAGCAGTTGCAGGCCCGCCGGGACGGCCGCGACGTCAGCTCACCGCGCCTGCGGACCGCGCTGATCGCCTGGCGCGACGCCCGCCGCACCGTCGCCGTCGCCCGCCGGTTCACCACCGAGCGGTAGCACCGGCGGGCGGACCAGCCGGCGCGCCCCCGCCGAGGCCACCGTCGCCAGCAGGTGCTGCTCGGCCGCGTCCGGCTCGTGCGGCGCGCTGTAGTGCACCGACAACACCCCGAGCCGCAGACCGTTACTGATCAGCGGGATCGAGCGCACCGCGCGGACCCCGGCGTCGAGCAGCACCTCGCCCGCCTTGGTGCCGGCGAAGAGCACGCTCTGCCCGACATCGCGCACCTGCACCGTGCGCGCCTCGGCCAGGGCCGCCCCGCAGGCCGTGTCCCGGTCGCGGACCAGCGCGAAGAAGTTCAGGAAGTCGCGGCCGAACCCGTACTGGCTGACGATGCGCAAACCGTCGGAGGCGTCGTCGAAGAGCTGGACGTGGCCCATCCGCGCCTGGCTCAGCGTCAGCGCGGCCGCCAGCGTCGCCGACATGATCGCGGTGGGATCGTGGACGCCGCAGAAGTCGGTGCCGAAAAGGACCAGCCCGGAACGGCCGGCCGGGCGCAGCGCCGCCGCCTCGCGAGCGGCCTCGGCAGTCCGGGCGCTTACCTCCCGCCGCCGGCTGCGCAACTCGTTGTGCACCTCGCGGTGCCAGGCCTCGGCGGCCTCCCGCCGGTCGGTGGCCTCGTTGCGGGCGCGGTGGGCCCGGCGCATCAGCAGGGTCGCCTCCGCATACCGCAGGCGGGCCTGCTCGGCGAACGCTTCCGCCCGGGGCAGCGCGCCCGGCGCCGGCGCTCGTGCGTGGTCGCCCACCCCTCAGTCGTACCACAACGGCGGCGGTGGCAGGGTGACCAGCATGCGAATCTCGATCTGGCCGGGTGCGGGGCAACCGTACGCCGACGTCCTCGAAGTGGCCCGGCACGCGGCCGAGACCGGCTGGGACGGCGTCTACGTCGCCGACCACTTCATGCCGAACGCGGGCGGCGCCTATGCCCCCGACCACCCCGTCCTGGAATGCGGCTCCGTGGTCGCGGCACTCGGCGCCACAGTGCCCCGGATCCGGATCGGCACGATGGTCTACGGCAACACGTACCGGCACCCGGCGGTCCTCGCCAACATGGCGGCCACCGTCGACCAGATCACCCAGGGCCGCTTCACGCTCGGCGTCGGCGCCGGCTGGCAGATCAACGAGCACGAACAGTACGGGATAGAGCTGCCCCCGGTCGGCAAACTCATCGACCGGTTCGTGGAGGCGCTGCAGGTGCTCCGCGGCCTGCTGCGGGAGAGCCGCACCACGGTGCACGGCGAGTACTACACGCTCACCGACGCCGTCTGCGAACCCAAGCCGGTGCAGGATCCCCTGCCCATCCTGATCGGCGCCAAGGGCGAGAAGCGGATGCTGCGGGTCGTCGCCGAGTACGCCGACATGTGGAACACGTGGGGCCGTCCGGAACTGATCGCCCACAAGTCCGCGGTCCTCGACCGGCACTGCCTTGACGTCGGCCGTGACCCGCGCACGATCGCGCGCACCGCGCAGGCGCTGACGGTGGTCGACGGGCCGCTGCCCACCGACCTGCCGATGCCGGTGATCGGGGGGTCGCTCGGCAAACTGGCCGACGAGATCGCCGCGTACCGCGCCGGCGGCCTCGACGAACTCCTCATCCCCGACGGCTTGCTGGGAACGGGCACCGACCGCTTCAAGGCCATGGACAAAGTTCTCTCCCTGGTCCGCTGACCCGCCGTCCCCTTGCCTCCTGTTTCGCAGCGCTGCTTCAGCCCGGCCGTCAGTGTTGCTTCGGGCCGGGGGAGCCGGCTGACGGTCAGAGTCCCTTCGGCCCGGCGGAAGCTCGCCTGGGCGACCCGGCTGGCTCTTGGGCGCAGAAGCTCGCCTGGGTGACCCGGCTGGCTCTCGGGCGCAGAAGCTCGCCTGGGTGACCCGGCTGGCTCTCGGGCGCAGAGTGGCCGGCGCGCTCGGCTCAGGGGTGGGCGGTCACCCGGTCCAGGACGTCGTCGGCGGGGCAGCGGCCGCGAGAGACGTACCTCTCCGTGAAGTCAGCCAAGGCATCGCGCAACTCGCGTGACACGCCCTGCCGGGCAAGGGCCGCGTAGGCGGCCACGAAGCATTCGCGAGCCGCGGCTGCCAGCACCGGGTCGGTGAGCGCGTCGCGCCCGGCCCGTTCCCAGAGCCGCGGCTCGGCGGCAAGCGCGCTGGTCGCCGCCCACGCCTCCGCGGCGGCGCGCGGGTCGTCGAGCAGCACAGCCGCGACGGTCGCGGCCAGCCGCCAGTTGCCGCCGCCCTGCCGGTCGGCGACGTCGAGTTCCAGATGGCCGCGCGCCGCTACCGGCGGGCGCAGCAGTTCCAGATGCCGCAGCAGATCAGCCGGGGTGATGCGGATGCCGGCCTGGATCCGCTGCCTCAGCGAGCGGCCGGTCGCGGTCGTGTCATCCATCGCGTACGCCACCCAGCCGGCCCTCGGCTCCTCCGCCATCGGGCGTACCGGCAGGTCACGGCGCAACGCCGTCCGAACGCTGCGCCAACCGGTCGGGCGGCCGTGACGCAACGGCGAGTTCGCGAAGGAGGCCGCCAGCACTGGGGCGAGCATGTGCGCCAGCGCCCAGCGGCGGGCCAGACCGAGCGGGCCACCGCCGTCCAGACCCGCCTCCAGGCCGATCCGGATGCCGGCCGTCGCCGTACCGAGCGCCTGCGTCGGACCCTCCGGATGCACGGTGTCGCTCGCCAGCGGCAGAACCGTGAGCCGGTGCTGCTCAGCGACCCGGTTCGAGGCGGCCAGGTCGTCGGACATCCGCCGCAGAGCCACCTCGAGCCCGGGGGACGGCGGCCCGCTGACCACCATCACGCGCGACGACCGGGTGTCCAGGAAGCCGTGCCGCAGCGGACGCCGGCCCTCCGGAGCCGCAGCCGGATCGAGCAGTAGATCGACGGCTATCCCCACGAAGCCGGGCAGCCCCGGCGTGAAAGCCCGGGCGGCGATGAATTCCTCGGCGGCCTGTTCGGTCAGGGTGGTCACGCGCTGCCTCACTCCCCGAGGACGTCCAGTGCTGAGGCAGCATAGCATTCCTATTTATTTACTAGGAATATCAGGCCTGTGAGGTGCGGCTCTTCGCCGCAAGAGCCCAAATTCTGCCGGTCTGCGCCGCCGCCGTCGTGCCGGTGCCCGCCTCCAGATGGCGGCCCACCTCAACCTGCCTCATCTCAGCCGCACCGTCGGCAAGACCTACGGTCCCGCGGGCCGCCGGCCTGACCGCCATGCACCTCATCGCGGACGTTGATTCCATGTCTCACGGTCGGCTGGGTGTCGCCGGCTGGCGGTGGTGCAGCTAATCGGGCCTCGATTCCATGTCTCACGGTCGGCTGGGCCTCGCCGGCTGGCGGTGGTGCAGCTAATTGGGCCTTGATTCCATGTCTCACCGTCGGCTGGGTGTCGCCGGCTGGCGGTGGTGCAGCTAATCGGGCCTCGATTCCATGTCTCACTGCCGGCTGGGCCTCGCCGGCTGGCTGTGACGCACTGAATCGGGCTGATTGCCTGCGTGAGCGACGGCTGGCAGTGCTCAGCCGTCGCTGAGGCAGGCAACGGGGCGGTTGCGGGCTCGTAGTGGCGCTAGCCGTGCTCGCTGCTTCCAGCTGGCGTTCGTGCGGTGAGGGAGGCGGCGTTTCTCCATGGGTGATGGCTTGCATCCGGGCGGCGGGGCTGTGGTGGAGGATGCTCGGCATTGGCGCGCTGTGCAGCGCCGGCAGGCTCTCTGGCGATCTTGCCGGAATGCGGCCAGCGTCGGAATGGGCCAGCGCCGGAATTGGGCCAGCGTCGGGATGCGGCCGGCGCCGGGCATGCATCCCGGCGCCGACATGCAGGCAGAGGTGGCCGCAACTCGGCGCTGGCATGGTGCCCGAGGAGGTGTGCGGCCACCGCCGGCGCGCGTACCGAGCCGGCAGGCTGTCTGCCGGTCGGTAGCCTGCGCGCGGTTGACATTGAGATAGGTTCCTAGGATGCCCTAGGGGTGGTGCGGGGTGTCCCCGAGGGCGGGATCCGGGGCGAGGCAGGGAAACCGCCGGTATTCCGCGGCTGCGTGCCGGTCGTAACGTCGGCTCATGTCATCGAACAGCGTCACCGTTCGGCGGGCCGCTCTGGACGCGCCGGTCCTGGTACTCGCCTATGGTCTGCTGCGCCTTGTCGACGGATCTGACGGGGATCGGGGTCCGGGTCTTGCCTGGAACCTGGGGCACCTTGCGTTCTTTGCAGCCATGGTTCTGTTCGGGGTGCTGGCTGGCGGGCTGGTGCCGCTGGTTCCGGCTGGAGCGCGGCGGGTGGCTTCGGGGGCGGCGGGGGTGACCGTCTTCGGGGTGGCCTGCTTGCTGTGGGGGATCACCGGGGATCTGGCGCCGGGCTTTCGGGAGTCCATGCCGCTGCCGGCTCCGCTTGAGGTTGCCGGGCCGATGCTGTTCACCCTCGGCATGCTTACCCTGCTCGGTCTGATGGTCGCCGGCCGCCGTGTCCCGGTGTGGAGTCCGTTGCTCTTCGGCGCCGGAATTGTCGTGGTCACCGTCAACCTGAACCTGCTGCCGGTCGCGGCCTTGCTGCTGATCGGCGCGCTGGCCCCGCTGGCACGCCGGCGGACGCAGCACGAGCGACCGGCCGGGCACGAGCGACCGGCCGGGCACGAGCAACCGGCCGACAACGAGCAACCGGCCGGGCACGAGCAACCGGCCAGGCATGAACGCAACGAACGGCCGGCGGAACGCGAACCAATCCGGGCGCTGGGAGCCGCGTCCGGACCAGTGCGGAGCCGTGCTCTGCACTGACGGAAACGGGATCGCTGGGGAACGGCGGGGGCAAGCGGAATGACGAGGTACCCCAAAAGGGACACCGGGGTGCAGGGCAAGGCCAGGGAGACCGGGGAAGGGCCGGAGGTGGGGAACGGCCGGAGGGGGATCGGCTGGCGGGGAGGGGCCGGTCGGCGGGAAGGGACCCGGCAGGCGGCAAGTGGAACGGCCTGCGGGAAAGAGAACGGTCGGCGGGGAGCGGCCGGCGGGGAGGGGAACGGCTGGCAGGAGGGGAACGGCCGGGGGGAGCGGGGGCGACGGGGGAACAACGGGGGACGGCTGAGGCCGGGTGGATGACCGCCCGGCCTCAGCTGTGTGTGGGGGCCGAGACGCGGACCGGGCGGCCGCCCGCGCCCAGCCGGACGCGTCCGTGGGTGAAGCGGGCCCGGTACGTGGAGGCGCTCAACCCGTAGTGCGCCCGGAACCGCCGCGCGAAATAGTTCTGGTCCGGCCAGCCCACATCCTGCGCGATCTGGGTGATCGGGTCGTCGGTGTGCAGCAGCAGGTTGGCCGCGGTCTCCACCCGGTGCCGGGACAGGTACGCCACCGGCGGCAACCCGGTGGTCGCCTTGAAGATCCGCACCAGGTAGCCGGCGCTCAACCCGAGTTTGTCGGCGAGTTCGGTGAGCGTCCATCGCCGCGCCAGGTCGGCCTCCATGAGCCGCATCGCCTGGGTCACCGCCGGATGCGTCGGCGCCGCCGCCTGATCCCCCGCCACCGCCCGGGACAGCACCGACAGGAACAGGATGAGCCGCCCGATGATGTCTCCCCGATGCGGCCGCGCCCGGATCTTGTCGAGCGCGTCCAGGTGTTCGATGCTTTCGGCCAGTTCGCCGGGGGAGAGGTGGGCGGTGAGCATGCCGCGCCGCTGCATGGCGTACGGGCCGGTCCACAACAGGTAGCTGAGCAGCGGGTCTTCGCGGGTCCAGGCGAGTTCGCGGTGCAGCAGGTCGACGGAGAAGCAGCAGTTGTACAGGTCCAGGGCGGCGCACTGCTCGTACCCGTGCCAGACGCCGGGCCGCAGCAGCACCACGTCGCCGACGCGCAGCTGCTGGTTGCCGAGCACGGACCGGTGCCGGCCCTCGCCGCCGACCATGACGGCGATCTCCACGAAGCTGTGCGTGTGGTCGGGGTGGGTGTCCTGGTGCATGTAGTGGCCGGCGTACGCCAGGGACCCGTCGGAGAAGTAGAGCAGGCCGCGATCGGATCCCACGGGTGGTTCGCTCATTCGCACACCAAATCACGCGGGGTCAATATCGTGCTAGCCCAGGTGCAGCTTGGCCTATCGACGGCGGTGCAGCGGAACCACGATGGAGCTGCGCCCGCAACAGGCTGTTAACCCGGGGGTAACGCTGCGGGCCGGGATCACATCGTCCTGATCACGAGGAGCCCCATGCTCGTCCTGCGCTTCGAACACCACACCGACGACACCGTGGTCAGCACGCCTACTCCGCGGCTTTCCTGGTTCGTCGAGGAGGCCGAACCCGGCTACGTCCAGCAGGCCTACGAGATCGCGATCGGCGAGGACCGGTACGCGGTCGAATCGGTGGAGCAGGTTCTGGTGCCCTGGCCGGGCGCGCCGCTGCGCTCCGGCGAGCAGAAGACGGTCAAGGTCCGGGTGCGCGGCAGCGAAGACGGCGGCTGGAGCGACTGGAGCGAGCCGAAGACGGTAGAGGCGGGCCTGAACGCCGCCGAGGACTGGACCGCACGGTTCGTCAGCCCGCAGCGGGAGGGCGACAACGTGGTGCAGAAGGCGTTCACGGTGAGCGGTGAGATCACCAGGGCCCGCCTCTACGCCACCGCCCACGGCCTCTACCGGGCCGAACTCAACGGCGAGCGGGTCGGCGACCACGAGCTCGCCCCCGGCTGGACCAGCTATTCGCGCCGCCTGCGCTACCAGGTCTACGACATCACCGATCAGATCCGGTCAGGCGAGAACAGCCTGCGCGTACTGCTCGGCAACGGCTGGTTCCGCGGCCGGCTGGGCTTCGCCCAGGGCCGCGCCCTCTACGGCGACCGGCTGGCGCTGCTGGCGCAGCTCGAGCTGACCTTCGCCGACGGCACGACGCAGCGGGTGGTCACCGACGAGACGTGGCTCGCGGACACCAGTGAGATCAAAAGCGATGATTTGTACGACGGACAGGTCACCGATCTGCGCAAGAGGCGGTCCGATCCGGGGCCGGTGGACGTGGTGGAAGCCGACCTGGACAGGCTGGTCGGCGCCGACGGCCCCCCGGTGCGGATCACCGGCGTCCGGCCCGCGGTCAAGATCGAGGGCAACCTGATCGACTTCGGCCAGAACCTGGTCGGTTGGGTGCGCCTGAAGACCCGCGGCCACGCCGAGGGCCACGAGATCGTCGTCCGGCACGCCGAGGTCCTCGAGAACGGCGAACTCGGCGTACGCCCCCTGCGCACCGCCGCCTGCACCGACAAATACGTCCTGGCCGGCCCCGGCGAGGTCAGTCTGGAGCCGTGCTTCACCTTCCACGGCTTCCGCTACGCCGAGGTCACCGGCGTAGCACCAGACGACCTGCGCCCCGAGGACATCGAGGCGGTCGTCGTCGGCTCGGATCTGCGCCGCACCGGCTGGTTCGACAGCTCCCACGAACTGCTGAACCGCTTCCACGAGAACGTCGTCTGGGGCATGCGCGGCAACTTCCTGGACGTGCCCACCGACTGCCCGCAGCGTGACGAGCGGCTCGGCTGGACCGGCGACATCCAGGTCTTCGCGCCGACCGCCGCCTTCCTGTACGACACCGCCGGTTTCCTGACGAGCTGGCTCGCCGACCTCGCTGCCGAGCAGCACAAGGACGGCTCGGTCCCGTTCGTCGTCCCGGACGTGCTGCGTGACCAGGGACCGGCCGCCGCGGCGTGGGGTGATGCAGCCACCCTGGTCCCGTGGACGGTGTATCGACGTACCGGTGACCGGCAGTTGCTGGCCCGCCAGCTGCCGAGCATGCGCGCCTGGGTGGACCGGATCGCCGACCTGGCCGGCGCCGACCTGCTGTGGACCGGCGGTTTCCAGTTCGGGGACTGGCTGGACCCGGCCGCCCCACCGGAGAACCCGTTCCAGGCCCGCACCGACGCCGACGTGATCGCCACCGCGCACCTGGCCCGCTCCGCGCAGGTGCTGTCCGAGGCGGCCGAGGTGCTGGGCGAGACCGCGATCGCGCGGCAGTACGGCGATCTGGCCGCCCGGGTCCGGGACGCCTTCGCCGCCGAGTACGTGACAGCCGGTGGCCGCGTGCTCGGAGATGCCGAAACCGCGTACGCCATGGCCTTGAACTGGGCCCTGCTGCCGGACGCGCGGCAGCGTGAGCGAGCCGGGCGCAGGCTGGCGGATCTGGTCCGCGCCTCGGGTTTCCGGATCGCGACCGGTTTCGTCGGCACCCCGCTGATCGCCGACGCGCTGACCGACGCCGGCGAGTCCGAGGTGGCCTACCGGCTGCTGCTGCAGACCGGCTGCCCGTCCTGGCTGTACGCGGTGACGATGGGCGCGACCACGGTGTGGGAGCGCTGGGACAGCATGCTGCCGGACGGGTCGATCAACCCGGGCGAGATGACCTCGTTCAACCACTACGCGCTGGGTGCGGTCGCCGACTGGCTGCACCGCCGGGTCGCCGGACTGGCCCCGGCCGCCCCCGGCTACCGGGAGATCGTCGTCGCGCCGGTTCCGGGCCACGGGCTCACCTCGGCCTCGGCTCGGCACCTCACCCCGTACGGGGAAGCGGCTGTCTCCTGGCGCCGTGCCGGCGGTGAGTTCTCCCTGGATCTGCGCGTGCCGGTGGGCAGTTCGGCAACCGTGCACCTGCCCGGCGCCGATCCGGTACGAGTAACCCATGGCACCCACTCCTGGACCATCCCGGACCCGGTCACCGAACCCTCGATCGTGACCGTGCGTGACGTCCTCGACCGGGAGCCGCTCTGGCGGTCCGTGGTCACCGCCGCCGTGGAGGCGGGCGCCGCCACCGGCGAGCCGGCCGTCGCCGCGCGGCTGAGCCGCTACCTGGACGCCCCCGCCGACCAGCTCATCGAAGCCCTCACCGCGGCCGGTTTCGTGCCGGGCGCCGCGGACCTGCGCCGCCGTCTCGCCGAGCTGCTGCCCGGCGCCGGCGTCTGAACCCCCGGAGGAAGAAGATGAAGATCAAAATAGCCCTGGCTGCGTTCGCGGCCGCCACCCTCGCGCTGTCCGGCTGCAGTGCCGGCAGCCTCGGCTCCAGCGACGACGAGGAGGGCGGCGCCGTCACGCTGTCGTTCCTGGTCGACAACTCGGACACCAACAGCAAGATGGCCGAGGGCCTGGCGAAGGAGTTCAACGCCAAGAACCCCGGCATCACGGTGAAGGTGGAGACCCGCCCGCAGGGCACCGAGGGCGACAACCTGGTCAAGACCCGGCTCTCCACCGGGGACATGACCGACGTCTTCCAGTACAACTCGGGTTCGCTGCTGCAGGCCCTCGCGCCGACGAAGAACCTGGTCGCCCTCGACGACCAGGCGTGGGCGGGGCAGCTGGACGACAACTTCAAGACGTCGGTGACCAGCGAGCAGAAGCTGTTCGGGGCGCCGTTCGGCACCTACAACGCCGGGGCGATCCTCTACAACCGGAGCGTCTACGAGAAGAACGGCCTGCAGGTCCCGAAGACGTGGGCCGAGTTCATGTCCAACAACGCCAAGCTCAAGGCGGCCGGCGTCGCCCCGGTCATCCAGTCGTACGGCGAGACCTGGACCTCGCAGCTGTTCGTCCTCGGCGACTTCCACAACGTCACGGCCGCGCAGCCCGACTTCGCCGAGAAGTACACCGCCAACCAGGCCAAGTACGCGACCACGCCGGCCGCGCTCGCCGGGTTCGAGCACCTGCAGGAGGTGCACGGCGCCGGGTACACCAACAAGGACTTCGCGTCGGCGAAGCTGAACGACGCCGTCGAGCAGCTGGCCAAGGGGACCGGCGCGCACTACCCGATCCTGTCCGGCATCATCAGCCAGCTCCTCGGCACCTTCCCCGAGGAGAAGGACACCATCGGGCTGTTCCCGATCCCCGGTGACAACGCCGCCACCAACGGGCTCACCGTCTGGGCGCCGGGTGGCGCGTACATCCCGGCCAGCACCACCGGCGCGAAGCTCGACGCGGCCAAGAAGTTCCTGGCCTTCATCTCCAGCCCGGACGGCTGCGCCGCGCAGGCCGCCGCCGTCGTGATCAACGGGCCGTTCGCGGTCAAGGGCTGCACCCTGCCGGACGACGTTCCGCAGGTGGTCAAGGACATGAAGACGTACATCGACAAGCCGGGCGCGTCCAGCCTGGCGCTGGAGTTCGTCTCCCCGGTGAAGGGCCCGGCCCTCGAGCAGATCTGCGTCGAGGTCGGCTCCGGTATCCGCAAGGCCGCGGACGGGGCGAAACTCTACGACGAGGACGTCAAGAAGCAGGCCCAGCAGCTCGGCCTGCCGGGATGGTCGTGACGGCCACACTGCCCGCCGTCAAGAAGGCGGCCCGGTCCACCGGGTCGCCTTCGGCGCGGGCGCGTAGCCCGTACCCCACCTGGTTCTTCCTGCCTGCTGCCGTGATCTACGGCGTGCTTTTCCTGGTGCCCACGTTCGCCTCGTTCTACTTCAGCCTGACCCGCTGGACGCTGTTCGAGTCGCACTTCATCGGGTTCGACAACTTCGTCCAGTTCTTCCAGGAACCCGCCCTGGTCAAGGGCTTCGTCAACACCCTGATCTACGGCGTGGTCACCTCCGGCGCCAAGGTCGTCCTCGGACTGCTGCTCGCCGTGCTGCTCACCTCCCGCATCGTGGCCTGCGGCTACCTGCGCTCGGTGGTCTTCTTCCCGGTCCTGGTCAGCACCATCGGGGTCGGCCTGACCTTCACCGTGCTGATGAACCCGGAACAGGGCCTGATCAACCAGGCGCTGGGCACGGTCGGCATCGAAGGTCCCGGTTGGCTCACCGATCCCCGGTACGCGCTGCTGTCCGTCGCCCTCGTCGATGTGT